>CBFHXC010000007.1:0-67604 GCA_965659695.1 Rhodospirillales bacterium | reverse complement strand
CGCCGGCGACCAGCGTCATCAATAACAGATTACGAACGTACATCGCAGCGATCCAATCGAACGCGAGGACTTTTGTTGTCTCTAGGCGAGGCTGTAGGTAGAACCAGCAAAATATTGATAAGCCCAGCAGAATTGAATTTTCGCACACCCTCAACCAACGTGACGCTACCCATTTTAAGCAATTCTTGATTGAGAGAGGTCCGCTGAAAGAAGGCGAAACCTGGATGGGTGTTTCCGGCCGATAGTGCCATTGCTTGGACATGACGCCTGGGGATGCCGTCAAGTTATCCTCAGGCATGGTCAAGACTAGCCAACTGCTTCTTGCCGTTTCCGCTGAGGGCAAAGCCTTTGGACCTTGTTGATCGGATCGAATTCAGAGCGTTCAAGCGTGGCGAGTGTTTTGCCGTATACATGAAGTGACAGTGAGGTCACGTCACCTTCGTTTCGCACGCCGTGGATGTCGTCGGGCAGAAAACTGACGATGTCGCCATGCCCAACCACGGTCTCCTTGGCGATTTCCAGATCAGCAAATCCGGGCTTCGATCCGTCATCCAGGCGTCGCCAGTCGACGTTGACCTCTGCCCCGTCGATCCCGATCACCATGCCCCACGTTTGATGATCGTGCGGGGCGACTCCACGGCCTGGCAGCCACGCGATCGCCTCGACCAACAAAGTGTGATCGGGCTCTTCACTTAGGATATTTATCCCGAAACCCTGATCTTCGTCGCACTGATAATACACTGATCTGACCCATGATGTATCATCGGCCAGAGGTTTCAGTAGCGGGGTCGCGCAGGCGATAATTTCCGCGGGATCGCTGATCCCCGCCGTTGCGGATTTAAGGTCTGAGATGAATTTAGATATGATGCTATTAGTCACGAGATTGCGTATTGCTCCTTAATGATGGCGTAGAATTTTGCTTCTAAGGTGTTTTTACAACGACAGGCTCGGTGTTTTCGTGAATCCATCGTGCCAAAGCGGTCATTCGTGCGTCTTCGTTACGCTGCCCCATGATTTGTAGCCCGACAGGCAAGCCATCGACCGCCATCATGGGGACAGTGACGACGGGCGCGCCGGTCATGGAACTTGGATAATTGAATACGGCATCGCCCGTCGGATTGGGGGCCAATGGTTCCCCTGGTATATCGCCGGGCCAAAGTGTTGCAGGACCAGGACAGGCGAGGGTAATCGTCGCGTCAGCCAGCGGCGCCAAGGTTTTGTGGCGCGTGCGTATATCTTCTCGGGCCAGCAGCAAGGCATTGTAGTCATCCGGCGTCATCGCTTCGGCTTTGGCCAATGTCGCATGTATCCGTGCGCTGACACCACCGGGATTGCGATCAATCAGGTTACGCTGGAACCATCTGTTTTCCCACGCGGTGATGGTGCCGCAAACGTGTGTTCCATTGGCGATGCTCTGTTCCAGGCTTTCGATCCATGGATGATCCCCACGACGCAGCAGTGTCACTCCCGCTCTTTGTAGATTGTCCATAAGCTGTTCAAATGCGGATACGGTCGCCGGATCAAGTTTCGCCCAACCCTCGGTCTCCAAGACAATAAAACGTTCGGGCCGAATGGGCAGGGGTGGCGTCTTTGGCCCCATCAGACCAGGGGCGCCAGGGTCGCCACCCGTACGTCCAGCGATTTCGATGGCGACCTGCCACATGTCTTCGATACTGGCGGCGTGCGGGCCGTGCGTGCTCATCGATGTGGCTTGGCGTTCGCCACGATGAATGCCGCCCTGGCTCGGTTTTAGGGCGAAGTTGCCGCAATAAGCTGCGGGTCGGATGATTGATCCGCCGACCTGGGTGCCGATGGCGGCGGGCATCATCCCACTGCCGACAGCGGCGGCTGAACCCGATGACGAACCGCCCGCCGTGCGCGCCGGATCGAACGGATTGGTCGTGGGGCCTGGGTGATTGCCGCCCAATTCGGCGGTGACGGTTTTGCCAAAAATCACCGCGCCGGCTTGGCGAAGTGCCCAGACGGCGGCGTTGTCGTTCTTGGGGAAATTGTCTTTAAAAGCTTCGCAGCCCATTTGGGTCGGCATGTCTTTGGTCTCAAGCAAATCTTTGATCCCTACGGGCATCCCATCGATGGCCGAGAGCGGATTGCCGTCTTTCCAGCGTTTGGTGCTGGCCTCTGCAGCGGCGCGCGCGGACTCTTTGTTGAGTGATGCGAACGCTTGGACTGTTGGCTCTCGATCAGCAACCACGTCTAGGCATCGCTCTAAATAAGCGATGGGTGTATCTGTGCCATCGATAAATGCGGTTCGGGCATCGTGAAAGGTACAGCCCTTGAATGTGCGAGGATCATATTCGGTGGTCTGACTGGCCATGTCTGTTTCCTGTGATTCCTTGAAGTCTTAGGTTAGTCAGGGTGGTCAGTTCTTGCAAATTTGAGGTTATGGCGCTCCTTCCGTATACTTCTCAAATAAACAAAGCGTGTCGAACAATCGTCTTGGTTTGATTCGAGCTTACATCAGGCAGAAACTACGCAGCATGCAGAAATATCTCCAACGCTGGCATGCGTTGCCGGGCAACGCGCGCGGGTCCGCAATTATCCTCGTCGCATCCATGGTTGGCGTGCTGATGTCATCTTTGATTAAGCAAGTGGGTCAGACCATTCCAGTGGTCGAAATTCTGTTCATTCGTCAGCTTATTGTGTTGGTCATAATTTCGCCGGTGATTTTTCGAAATTTTGGAACGGTGTTTAAAACCAATAACTATGGTTTGCATTCTTTGCGTGTCGGGCTTTCCGTCGTCGCGATGTACACGGGATTTTCGGCTGTTGTGAACATGCCGCTGGCAGAAGTGACTGCGATTTCCTTTGCGCGGATCCTGTTTACCACCATTCTGGCGATTGTTTTTTTAAAAGAGGTCATCGGTTTTCGCCGTTGGACCAGTATATTCATCGGTTTCATGGGCGTGTTGGTGATCATCAGGCCGGAACCGGATAACATTAATATATATGCTTTGATGGCGATTGTTTCGGCGCTGTTTGTTTCCGGCGGTAAGATCGTTTTGCGCAAGTTGTCTCAGCTAGATAAAACATCGACCATCTTATCTTTCCATTCTATATCCATTACCCTTGTCTTGATCATCCCTGCATATTTTCAGTGGGTCATGCCGAACCTACATGAAATGATTTTTATCGTGATGATTGGCAGTTTGATGTCTGTGATGCAGTGGTTATTTATCCAGGCATTGAGGGTTGGCGAAGCGGCTGCGATTGCGCCCATGGAGTACGTGCGGCTGATCTATGCGGGCATCATCGGCTTTCTGTTTTTTGCTGAAATACCAACCATTTGGACGATTGTCGGGGCGTGTATCATTGTTGGCAGTACGCTCTACACGATGCATCGGAATTCAGTGAAGAAATCCCAAAAATAGATTTGAATCGAGGGTTCCCTGGCCCACTCCTCCAGGCGCCAAGCGTTTATAGGATACACTGCCGAGAGAATGGCGAGTTCAAGACTTAGGTGGAAAGGTTACTGTCACTGTGGTTCCTGTGCCTGGAATGCTATCGATGTCTAAACTGCCCTTATGCAACTCCATAAAAGAATTGCAAATGGCCAAGCCCAAACCGACACCGTCTTGGGAAATCATGTGATTGGTCCTTGCCTGTCCAAAGTGTTCGAGCGCGGTTTCAATCTGCTTATTGGTCATGCCGATGCCAGTATCGCTAATTTGGATGCGTACGCCATTGTCGTTTGTGGCATTGGCGATGACATCGACTTGGCCACGTTCAGTGTGAACTTGATGGCGTTGGCAATTAGGTTCAATAGGATTTGCTTCAGGCGGAGATTATCCGCGTAGATCGATGGTGTATCAGGGGCCACCGTGAATGTCAGATCGATATCTCTGGCCTGAGCGCGCGGGGCGATCATGGATCTACAGTCGTTAAAAACATCACCAAGGCTTACTTCCTCGGGGCTGATGCTTAACTGCCCAACCTCGACCCGTGCGACGTCCAGAATATCATGGATGAGGTTCAAAAGATGTGTGCCTGAGTTGTGGATATGCTCTGCGTAATCCTCGTACTTTTTATTGCCGAGGGGGCCAAAAACAGCGTTACGAAACATATCGGAAAACCCGATGATCGCGTTGAGCGGGGTACGTAATTCGTGGCTCATATTGGCCAAGAAGTCTGTTTTAGAACGATTGGCCATTTCCGCCTGAACCAAGGCATCACGAAGTTCTCGCGTTCGTTCTTGGACGTTGCGCTCGAGGTCACGGTTGGCTAACTCGACCACCTCTTTGGTTTTTCGCAACTCGAGCTCTGCGTTCTTGAGTGCGGTAATATCCATCTGCATGACGAGTAAGCCCTGGTCCATCGTGGGCTTCGCACGGATTAGATATGTTGTGCCATCTGGGCGAGTAACTTCTTTGAAAATTTCTTTACCACTCCGCCGCTCAGCGAGTAACCCCTGGATGTAGGTTTCCAGATCGATATTTGGGTCAGATCTTTTTTTCTCGTGATTTAGGCGTAGCAGCGTTTCCATGGTTAGGCCTGCAATCTCATTTTTGGAAGGTACATCTGGGTTCAACTCGTGGTATCGGTCATTGGTAAAAATCACTCGTTCATTTTTGTCGTAAAGCCAGATTCCATCCGAAGACTTATCAAGTGCGGACCTTAGAAGTTCAGCCGTGTTGACGCTGCGCCGCATTTTGATGGAGAAGCGGGTCAGCCCCACGATGATGCAAATAATCCCGATGGCCGTCAGCAGGAACGCTACAGTCCCGCTGAACGAAGGCCAGACGGTGCAGTATGCCTCGGCGACGGCAAGCATAAGGAAACCCGCCGATATCGTGCGCACCTCGGTGCGGAAACGCGTTAGCTCTCGTGTCGAGCCCCAGAACAGCCATATCGAGATTGCAAGAAACAGAATGGCCTGGAGGACATCTAGGTTGATTGATTGCAACGACATACCCCAGGTTAAGTAAAGTCAGACTTTATACTAGCCTAGCGTGTCTCTTCTGGGAACTGGAACCGTTCATGCAATTGTTTCGCCTTTGATTTCTAGACGCCGGCCTCGGTCACGAACTTTGTCCGCAGGAACGCATCCAAGCCCTCGATCCCGCCCTCTGACCCATAGCCCGACTCGTTGACGCCACCAAAAGGCGTTTCCGGGGTGGCGACCATCGGGTGATTGACGCCGACCAGCCCTGTTTCTAATGCCCATTCGATGTTGGCTGCTTTTTTCCCATCAGATGTAAACACATAGGATGCGAGGCCGAAAGGCAGGGAATTGGCACGCTCAACAACTTCGTCAAACGAATTAAAGTGCGTGATCGGGGCGACAGGGCCGAATGGTTCTTCGGTCATGATTTTTGCTTCGTCAGGCACATCGGACAGAACGGTTGGGGCATAAAAATATCCCTGATTGCCGATCCGCTCTCCACCTGTGGTGACGTTCGCGCCATGGTTCTTGGCATCATTTACGAAATCATCCATCACCGGCAACCGGCGGGCATCGATCAGCGGGCCCATCTGGACGCCGTCTTCCATACCGTTACCGACCTTCAGCGCTTTGGCCCGTTCCGTGAAACCCTCAACAAAGGACTTATAGACCTTGTCCTGAACATAGAACCGTGTCGGTGAAATGCAGACCTGACCGGCATTTCTGAATTTGAACCCAGACGTGACGTTCAGGGCGTTTTCGATATCCGCATCATCAAAAACGATAACTGGGGAATGACCACCCAGTTCCATGGTGCAGCGTTTCATCGTATCGGCGGCCAATTTCTGCAAATGTTTGCCGACGGGGATGGACCCGGTGAACGACATCTTGCGTGGAATCCATGATCCCAATACATGACGCGATACCTCGTCGGGGACACCAAAGACCATATTCAACACGCCATCCGGCAGGCCAGCATCTTGAAAACAGCGGGCAATGGCGACGGCGGTGCCGGGCGTTTCCTCGCTGGGCTTGATCAACATCGAACATCCAGCGCCCAGCGCACCTGCAACCTTTCGGATCACGTTGGTGCCGGGGAAGTTCCAGGCAACAAAGGCGCATGCCGGGCCGACTGGTTCTTTTGTCACCATCTGGCGTACGCCAGGAATGCGCGCTGGCACCAACCGGCCGTACGCGCGTTTGCCTTCTTCGGCGTACCAGCGGGTCACTTCGATCACAAAGCCCATCTCGACTTTTGATTCGGCCAGCGGCTTACCCATTTCCAGGGTCAGCGTTGTGGCAATGCTGTCCATGCGCTCTTCCATCAGGCGCGCGGCTTTTTCCATGATGGCTTGGCGATTGATGGGCGTTGTGTCGCGCCAGACCTTGAAACCTGCTGCACTCGCGGCCAGCGCCTCTTCCAGATCATCGGCCGATGCATGGGGCACATCTGTCAGCACTTCTTCGGTTGCCGGGTTTAGCAACGGCTGTGATTTACCTTCGCTTCCCTGACGCCATTGGCCATTGATCAGCAATTCGATTTTTTCGGGATACACAGCACTCTCCTATTACGTTTGATGTCGGTCCATTGATTGAGAACGAGTCTTAAATGTCAGGCCTCTGGATGACAAGTTAGGAGGGGATGTAGCAGTCGTCTTTTCCGTACCCGAATTGCTGGATGCAGGCACTGATCCGTGATCACTTCGCATCAACTAACTCAAACTCGTCATGCTGAACTCGTTTCAGCATCCATCAATAAACAGGCAAAATCTCATCGAGATCAAAATGGACCCTGAAATGAACTCAGGGTGACGAGTGAGCAGTGAATGTAAATCGTCATCCCGGACTTGATCCGGGATCTAGCACCAACTGGGTCCCGCCTTCGCGGGGATGACAAGTCCATAGAATTAGAGAAGTCGTCATTCCCGCGGCGGCGGGAATCTAAATCATACATTACGCCCCTCACCTTACCTCTCCCCAAAGGGAAGAGGGATGAGAGAGAGTTTTGATCATACGAGAGTCCTTCTCCCCTTTAGGGGGAGAAGACAGATGAGGCGGGTAGCGCGTCAGCATCCATATCTGAAATGCTAAAGGAACGTGTATCGACATAAATTTCTCGTATAGATAGTTGACTCCAAGAAAAATCATTATGTTTAATTGTAGATGTTTTATTGGAGGCTATCCTGAAATGGCAAATAAACGCTCAATTCCAGAAATAAGAGAACGGCTATTAGAGATTGCAGATGAAGAAAATCTGCCAGAATTAAGAGAGATCGTTGATGAAATGTATCGTCGCTCTCCTAACCGCCGCGCTCCAGTGCAGAGTGAGAAGATTACACCTGCGCTCGCAGCTGAGATACGAACTTATTATTCTGCGAATTCGTTATTTTCGTTCCAAAGAATTGCAGATCATTTTGGTGTAAATCCAGGTCGCGTCTCAGAGGCCGTGAACAGAGAAATATAAAACTCACATGGCATGCTAGGATGACACGACTCACAAAGCGAAAGAGGCATATTTTAAATGTGCTGAGTGAAGAGCCATTCAACGGAGTTGCTTTACTTAACGAACTTCGGGTGAGTTGCTCTTCAGAAGAGATATTTAAGTCCCATACTGAGCAATCTCGCGACCAACGAAAATCTTTCAATCGCACAATCATGGAGAATTTTGATGAGCTAAATGTATTCAACTTCTCGCCGAGCATAGGAACTCCCAAAAATCTCACAGCAGGGATATGTGCACGTTGGATAATATGGGAACTGATAGATCATGCACTTCTAACTGCGCCACCAATCGAGGACGAGGCGTATTTGATGATTGGCCAAAATGAAGGAACAGTGATTGCTAGATTGGGAAGCGGAAAGCATGCAGTAGTTGGTACTTCAGTTTATCTTGCCGATATTGTTCTAGTTTCAAAACGTAAAATAGATGAAATTACTGTCAACTCGATCTCTGCAGTGCCTTGGCCTTTGATGGGGCAGATAGCTGGTCATGTCAGCTCAATTAAGGAGACAGACTCCATCGTTCACCTGGACAGGTTGCCCGCAAACTTTGTAACGCAAGGTGGAGTCCGACTATCTTCGTCAAGAAAACGATTCAGATATTTTTAGATTTAAAGAGTGTCGCTTAATGACCAAATATCCGGGACATTAATACTCTTTTTTTTAATATCCCCACCCCGAGACATGCGGAGAGCAAATAAATTAGAGCTGTTAACAAGCCAAATAAATGTTCCACGAGCAGACAGTACCACAATCGCTATCATTCTCAAAACAATGAAAGACTGAGTAAGAAATTCACCGCGTCAGCGGCTTGTACTTGATCCGGTGGGGCTCGAGCGCGTCGTCGCCGAGGCGGCGTTTCTTGTCGGCCTCGTAATCCTCGTAGTTGCCTTCGAACCATTCAACATGGCTGTCGCCTTCGAATGCCAGGATGTGTGTCGCCAAGCGATCCAGGAACCAGCGATCGTGTGACGTGATCAGCACGCAACCGGCAAACGTCGCGATGGCATCTTCAAGCGCACGCAACGTATCCACGTCCAAATCGTTGGTTGGTTCATCGAGCATCAGCACGTTAGAACCGGACTTCAGCATGTTTGCCAAGTGCACGCGGTTACGTTCACCACCCGACAACTGGCCGACTTTTTTCTGTTGGTCGCCACCTTTGAAGTTGAACTGCGCAACATAGGCGCGGGACTGCATGGTACGTTTGCCCAACTGAATTTCATCCAACCCGCCGGAGACTTCCTCCCACACTGTTTTATTGTCATCCAACGCATCGCGGGACTGATCGACATACCCCAACTTGACAGTATCGCCGACTCGAATTTCGCCGCCATCGGGTTTTTCCTGTTCGGTAATCATTTTAAACAGCGTGGTTTTACCGGCACCGTTCGGTCCAATGATGCCAACGATGGCCCCCGGTGGAACTTTGAAGGAAAGACCTTCGATCAGCAGACGATCACCAAAAGCCTTTTTGATGTCATTGGCTTCGATGACCAAGCCACCCAAACGTGGCGCGGGCGGAATAACGATTTGGGCAGAGCCCGGTTTGATTTCTTGCGATGCGGCGAGCAATTCTTCGTATGCCGTGATCCGGGCTTTGGATTTTGATTGGCGGGCCCGAGGCGACTGCCTGATCCATTCCAATTCTTCTGACAATGTGCGTTGGCGGGCACTTTCTTCACGTTCTTCCTGGGCCAGACGTTTTTGTTTTTGCTCCAGCCACGATGAGTAGTTCCCTTCGTACGGAATGCCGCGACCTCGGTCGATTTCCAAAATCCAACCGGTCACGTTGTCCAAGAAGTACCGGTCGTGGGTGACCATGGCGACGGTGCCGGGATAGTCCTTCAGGTGGCGTTGCAGCCACGCAACGGATTCCGCATCCAGGTGGTTGGTCGGTTCATCGAGCAACAGGACTTCGGGTTTTTGCAGCAACAATCGGCATAGCGCGACACGGCGGCGTTCACCGCCCGATAGTTTATCAACGGGGCTGTCCGCCGGTGGGCAGCGCAGCGCATCCATGGCGATTTCGATGGTGCGTTCCAGGTCCCAGCCATCGACCGCATCGATCTTTTCTTGCAGTTCGGCCTGTTCAGCGATGACCGCATTCATTTCATCATCATCCATGGGCTCGGCGAACTTGGCGCTGACTTCGTTGAAACGGTCGATCAGGTCTTTGACACCACCCAATCCATCGGTGACGTTCTCGACGACGTTTTTTGTCGGATCAAGTTGCGGTTCCTGTTCCAGGTACCCGACGCGGGCCCCCTTGGCGGCCCAAGCTTCGCCGGTGATTTCTTGATCAATCCCGGCCATGATTTTCAGCAGTGTTGATTTACCGGCACCGTTCGGGCCCAGCACACCAATCTTGGCATCCGGCAAGAACGACAAGGTGATGTTCTTGAGGATTTCCTTGCCGCCAGGAAACGTCTTCGAGACGCCCTGCATGACATATGAATACTGATAGCTGGCCATGGTGTACTCCCAAATTTCCGCCAAAAAGATAGCGTGGAATTGCGCGTGGTTAGATATCTCACAGCGCCCGTTCTGGCAATGCCTAGGCCATGGGTTTCGCTATTTGTTAGTGTTTGGCTGTGCGCGAATAGATGATCACACCCGCCGCACTCGCCAAGGCGATGGCTGCAAAGGCACAATCTGACCACAGACCCAGGTTTTGGGTGGTGAGAACTTCCCACCCTGCCCACAAGATCGGAATGATCATGAGTGCCAATGGCGGTCGCTGGTATGCCGTGAGCCACGTTGCAATGCTCGCCAAAATGATGGTCAGCGGGGTTACGCCAAACAACTGACTGTGAGAAATCGGTGTTTCCAAGATCGCGGCCACGGTAGGCGAGAACGTCATCGCCAAAATAATGATCACACCGCTAGCGGTGCGTGTCCCGGGCGTTGGTTTATAAACTGTATCTCGTTGGACATATACATAGATTGTGATCAGTGCACCTTGGGCGATAAACGCATACCCGAAGTACTGTGCGGCCCAGTTCAAATCGGCCAGAAACTGGCCATGGAAAACGACGCCGTTCCAAACCCATAGGGCGGCGAGTACCATTTGCCCGATCAGCCCACCGCGTTTTGAATATCGTGCCGACAGCACGACCAAAAAAAGCCCGATGCCCAGCGCGGCAATGTGAACAGGCGAAATCGTCTGATAATAATACGTGAACAGTCCTTGATAGACCTCAGCTGAATAGGGGATCAGGCGGTCGATCAATTAAATACGCTCAAAATCTTCGATCATGCGCTGGCGTGTCTTTTGATCCGGCAACGTTGCTGTCATCCGATTCATGTTTTCGACCAAATGTTCGACCTTTGACGTCGCCGGGATTGCACAGGTGACGCCGGGATGCGATATGACAAATGTCAGCAGATACTGTGCCCAACTGGTGATCCCGATATCTGACACCCAGAATGGCAATGGTTTGCCTGCTGTCGCGCTGATCAGGCCACCGCGCCGGTATGGTCTGTTGATGATCGTGGCGATGCCAGCGTCTGCGGCGGCGGGCAGCAGTCCAAGTGCCGTTCGCCGGTTCATGGATTGATCGAACATAGTTGGTCTTTAACCTCTGGAAACCAGTGTTACGAGTGATTGTTTAACCTTTCTACATATATGATAACGGCAATGACGAAAGTCGAGTCTTTGCCCATTACAGTAGGTTAACGGTTTGCGAACAGGGTCCATGAGTCTGCGAGAATGCCCGAAACAATGTCTGAAACATTAATTGTCCTCATTGTTGGGTATGTGGCGTGCTTTGTCCTTGTGGGGATGAATGCGTTTGTGTCTGCAAAACAATCAGCACCCGGTTTGCCAAAAAAATCAGCTTGGGGGGCGTTCACAACCGTCGCACTTTTTGGCGTGCTGAGTGGTTGGGCCCTGCCGCAGATGATCGCAGAGTACGGACTGCCTGCTGGGTATGGCGCGTTGATGATCATCGCGATGGCGATTGTGATGACGTTGTTATCAAAACGCCTTTGGGTTTTGGCGCGGCGATATGAAACGCGATCTCAAGTCACTCTTGTACGTTTATATTTCCGTGATGACGGGCTGGCGGGCGTGGTTTCTGTCCTCAATGGCATCACGTGTCTGGTTCTTTTGGCATTGATCTTTCATTTGGTCGGGTCGGTTGCATCCTTTGCAACGGGGCTGGGTATCGTTGGCTTCTATACCGGGGTGGCGGCGATCGCAATCGTGGGATACGTCTACTATTTAAATGTGGGCATGGACCGGGCTTCTCTCGCGGCAACGCTCAGTCTTTTGACCTACATACTGGGGATGATGGGGCTCGGCATTGCTGTGCTTTCGCAAATGGACGGTTTTGAGGGTTTGGGCGCTGCGTTAGAGCAGCACGTTGCATCAGCAGGTCAATTCCCAAGCACCGAGGGGCACGGCGGCGGCGATTTCCCCGCGATTCTGGCCCTTTCCGGGGTGTATCAGAACGTCATGAATGTTCCGGGCGATTTTTATGTTGGTGGTCCCTGGACCGGTCTGATGCTGATGAGTGCGTCATTATGTGCCGTGGGCATCTGTGTCTCTCAAATCGGATTTGGTCAAATGATTGGCGGCCCCGATACGCGGCGACTCAGCAGCGATCATGTGGTGCGGTTTGGATTCCTGGGCGGCGGTGTGGCGGTTATTTTTGGGATCGCAGCGGGTGCCGGTGCGCTTGTCGGTATCGATTTCAATATTTTGAAAATTATGGCGGGCGACGCGGCCCATGTGGATGGCATTGTTTCACGCATCGGCTTTGCTGTCTTTGGGATACTTATTTTTATGAGCGGGACTGCCGTGATCCTTGGATCGTTCGCAACGCCTGTTGGTGATGTCAAAGACAATGCCGCAAAATCGCATATAAAAATAGCGATGCTGACGGGCTTTGCAGGTCTTTTGGCGTTCACCCCGTTATTGCAGTTGATTGATTACGCGACATTGGTATTGGCGCTGAGTGCGCAGTTTCTTTTGCCGGTTTTCGCGATCTGCTGGGCGCCCTGGTTTACACGCGCCGGCATTTACGCAGGGCTTGTCAGTGGGATCATCGTGGTGTTGATGACGGATTTCCCCGGTTTTTTGATCCAGCAGGCTCTGTTTGACGGTGCTATTTGGGGAGTATCCCCCATGACCATGCACGCCGCAGGGTGGGGGCTTCTTGTGAACGTGATTGTTGTGATCTGCGTGTCAGCGGTCACGCAGTCCCGTGACGATTTAAACCATCGATTGGCATTCCACGATGATCTGCAGACATATGCGCCCATCGATGAAGAGGCGCGTGGTCTTATTCCTGTTGCATGGATATTCACCATCGCCTGGTTCTTGTTCGCATTGGGGCCAGGTGCAGTCATCGGCAATTCAATTTTTGGTGCGCCGGATCAACCCGTCCAGGGGTGGAATTTTTCTGTACCGTCGATCTGGGCGTGGCAAATCTTCTTGTGGGCTTTGGGTGTCGCCTTGATTTGGTTCTTGGCGACGCGGCTTGGCGTATCGCGCCCCGTCGATGGGATCGTTGAGCCGATAGACCCATCACAAGAATCGGGCTGACACACGTTTCAGGTTCTGCTGAATTGGCGCCAGAGGTGAATGATATGCCAACGAACACAGCCCATGAATTCGATACAGATGATCTAATGTGGATCGCCATCAGTAACAACAACGTGCAGGCGGATGGTCATTTCTATTACGCCGTCAAGACGACAGGGATTGTGTGTAATCCAAGCTGTCCGTCGCGCATTCCGCACCGTAGTCATGTGCAGTATTTCGATCATGCGTCATCAGCAGAGAAAGCGGGTTTTCGGCGTTGTAAGCGCTGCTCTCCTTGAACGCAGTATCACACAAAATATCTGAATTGGACGCTTGGGCGAACAACGGGTAGCCTATTCATAATTCGATTATGGCCGGGGCGATTAACATCAATGTCAGACGATTTCGACAAGGACACAGCATCGGCTGCGACCCTTTCTGACCCCATCATTCAAGTGCCCGTCGGTGATGCGGCACAGCGTGGCTTGTGCACCGACTGTGGCATTTCGCGGACCGATGATCCTGGGCGGTGCGGCAAAGCCTGCCAGTTTATTGCCCCCGACTATCCTGCACTTGAGAAGACTGTGCATGGCCGAACACGTCATTCTGATCCGTCGGATGAGCATTTCTTTGGCCCGTTCAAACGCATGGTGCGCGCGAAACTAAAAAACCCAAGCCCCGGCGCCCAGTGGACGGGAATCACCACTAAAATAGCAGAGCGTCTATTAGAACAGGGTGTCGTTGAAGCTGTCCTGACCATGGCGCCTGATCCCGAAGATCGTTGGCGTCCCGTTCCCGTCTTAGTGACGAAACCAGAAGCGATGACAGAGGTTCGTGGCATGCGCATGGGGTACGCACCGCTGTTGGCCCTTTTAGAGCCCGCCAAGGAAATGGGGTTCAACAGATTGGCGGTGATCGGTATACCATGTCAGGTCTATGCGCTGAGGGCGTTGGAGAGAGAACTTGGGTTTGAGCGTTTGTATGTCATCGGCACGCCGTGTTCTGACAACACAACGACCGAGAACTTTCACGATTTCTTGGCGCTGTTGTCGGATGACCCTGACAGCATCACATATCTGGAATTTCGCGCAGATTATTTTGTTGAACTGCGTTTCAATGACGGACGTCGGCAAGAGATACCGTTTTTGAAACTTCCCATTTCTGACCTCGCACCAGATTTTTTTCCGCTGACGTGTCGGACATGCGTCGATTATACAAACTCGCTGGCCGATATCACGGTGGGATATATGGGCGGCGAGGGCGAACAATGGTTGATCATCCGCAATGATCGCGGCGCAGAACTTCTTGAAACGTTGGGCGACGATGTGGCTTTGTCCGAACCTGGCAGTGCGGGGAAACGCGCCAATGCGGTTAAAGGATTCATCGCTAATGTTGAACGCGCGGCGGGTGGCGTTCCGTTACGCAAAATGCCCGATTGGCTGCGTCCGATTATGAGCTGGGTAATGCCGCGCTTTGGCCCACGTGGTTTAGAATTCGCCCGCACACGACTGGAAATGAAGGCGGCGGAAACGATCATTCACCTGCGCCGAGAACAACCCAGCAAGATCAAAAACATGGTGCCGCAACACGTGTGGAATTTAGTCGAACGTTATGGTTTTACGCCCACAGATGATGAGCGTTCTCGCCGAAGTTAGATGATTTAAGATTCGGCGTTGGCCATAGCAAGTGCATTGGGCAGGGCGTCGGCGAAGATCACAATATCTTCATCCCGACCGACCGTTACGCGAATGCATCGGTCCAGCGGCGCAACCCCCGGCATACGCACGAAGACACCCATTTCAATAAGGTTACTCAACACGCGGCGTGCGAAATCGCCGTCTCGCCCGCAATCAATGGTCACGAAATTTGTTTGTGATGATAGCGGCTTTAATCCATTGGCTGCCGCGACGTCTGAAATTTTTACACGAGCATCAATGACTTTCTTCTGAATACTTTCCAAGTAGGCTTGATCATTTAAGGCTGCGAGCGCCCCTGCCTGAGAAATGCTACTAACCCCGAAGTGATTGCGGACCTTGTTAAACGCCGTGGCGAGGGTTGCTTCTGCGATGGCATACCCGATACGTGCGCCCGCCATCCCATAGGCCTTAGAGAACGTTCTGAACCGAATGATGTTCGGGTTGGTGATATCAATATCAGGTGAGGTGCCCGGATCAGCAAATTCAATATACGCTTCGTCCAGACACAGCAGCGCGTCACTGGGGACCTGATCAATCATGTGCTGGATTGTGTCGGCATCGTGCACTGTGCCCATTGGATTGTCGGGATTAGCGATATAAATCAGACGCGCGCCTGTTTCATTGGCAGCGTTCAAAAGTGACTCCGGGTCTTCGCAGTCATTTTTGTATGGAGCGGTATGCAGCGTGCCACCAAATCCAGCGACGTGGTAATTAAACGTCGGGTAAGCCCCCGCAGACGTCACGACAGGGGTGCCATCGGACACAAACAACCGACACGTCAGCCCTAGTAATCCATCGATGCCCTCGCCGACGACAATGTTTTCAGCCGCGATCCCATGATGGGCTGCCAATGCATGGCGCAGATGGTGGCTCTCGGAGTCACTGTACTTCCACGCCTCGTCAGAGGCTTTGTGCATGGCTTCAATAGCTTTTGGTGATGGACCGAAAACCGATTCGTTGGCACCCAGGCGCGCACGAAACGGCCTACCCATCTGACGTTCATGGGTTTCTGGCCCCACAAACGGCACGGATGCAGGCAGGGTTTCAGCTAAATCGGTTAACTTTGGGGGCATCGGATTGGGACCATAATAGAAAATCGAACTATACGCTGTGATGATGATCGCCGGACCCCTTCAACGCAAGTTTGAGATAAATTATCGAAGGTCCTCGCACAGCCGATTGAACGTTTCTTCGGTAAATCTCAGCCGTTTGCCCGCGCGTTGGTCGAACAAGGAACGGTCGATGGATTGTATCGGACCAAAGTACACATGGATACCACAACTAGGTTCTTTGCTGACGCATTCGACGGCGTGAATGGCGGTCGAAGATATATTCAGAATCTCACCTGGCGTGATATCCACATGCCCGCTTTCGATGATTGTGTCCGATGTTTCGCGTTTAAAAAAGCGATTGCGTTCGATGCCCGCGTACAATCCGATCATGGCATCAATTTGATGATCATGCGGTGGTATGGGGGCGTCTGGCATGAAGCGACATACCCACATCGAGATCGCATCATCTTCGAACAAATTGACCTCGTCCTGCTCAAAGACCGGAATGCTATCTTGGATCGCCAGGGAGTTTTCAAAGACGCGTTCCATGATTTTTTTGACGTCCGCTTTAGGGTTGTCACCGCGGCTCGCTATTTTTATCTCGTTGACCAGCATGTCCAGATCAAACGTGGCTTGTGATGATGAAGGCATGATCGGCGCTCTAGGCCCCGATGCGATCGGCAATTTTTAAGATCCGGTGCATTTCTCGTAAAACAGGTTTCTCAATCAGTTTGCCGTCGATCACAACAAGGCCTGTGTCCGCTTCTTCGAAGGCCTTAATCACGCGACGGGCACGAGCGACTTGGTCTTGGCTGGGGGTGAAGACACTGTTCAAAATCGGAATCTGTTTAGGATGAATAGAACCTTTGCCACTAAAACCGAGATCAAGCGCCAAGCGGACGTCGCGCTCCATGCCTTCTGGATCATCGAGGTCAAGGAATGGCACATCGACAACATCAATGCCGACACTCGCGGCGGCATGCACCACCCGGGATCGCGCATATAACAAAGGCTCCCACGCGTGTTTACACCTGAGTTCCGCCGCCATATCGACTCCACCAAAAAACAGCGCATCAATACGTGGGCTGGCTCGTGCGATATCGTACACGGCTTTTAATCCTGCATTGGTTTCGATGATAACATGAAGGCGCGTCGCGTGGCCGCGCTCCGTCAACAGGTTGTCCAACCAGACAATTTCATCGGGGGTTCGTACCTTGGGCAACATCAATGCGGGCGGTGGGGTTTCGGTGGATAGAACCGCTTGAACGTCAGCCAAGCCAAATGCTTCGCGCAGGCAATTGATTCTGACAATACGCTCGACCCCATCGTCGGCTTGGGGTTTTGCAAATAGTGCCATGGTATGCCGACGGGCTTCGTCTTTGTCCTTGGGGGCGATTCCATCTTCAAGCTCGACGCATACGATGTCGGCACCTGATGCCAGCGCCTTTGGATACATGTCTGGTTTTAAGCCGGGTGCGAAAATGAAGCTGCGTCTTGGGACAATGGGGCGCTCGTTATCGGTGTTCATACAATGTCTCCATCCCTGGTTGGACGCTTTATCTGTTGGCAAATGCTAAAACCTGATGGTCCGAAATAGAAATACTCTCGTCGGACAATGCAAATATAATGTTTGTTGTGATGCACCTAGATGCCACAAATCGCACAAAATCGAGACGAGGGGTTCTAAGTAACTTCAACTCCTCGTTATAATCGCTGCATTTTGTTGACCTGCTGTCACTGGGGTCCCAAAATTGGATGTTATGGACGATATCGCCAGTGATAAGCCCCAAGAAATGAAGGACAACGTGCGTCCGAGCGATGCTAAAGCACCTGATGATTCCTTTTATGGAGACGCGCCTTTGCGAGAGTCACTCACGTTTATGAAGGATGGCATCGCCGTCTATGGACCGGGTGGCCATCTTGAGTATTGCAATGATAGTTTTCGCCACATTCACGGCTATAGCTTGAACGACATAGAAATCGGCACGGCAACCTACGACACACTGGGACAGTTAGATTCTAAGAACCAAGTCATCGGCCATAAGCCGCTATCGTTTACCGAACGACTTGAGCAACTTCGATGCGACGGTGCGAATGTCGTCTTGCAGTATCACAGTGATCGGGTGTACGAGCGTCGGCAGTCCGTTACCGCTGCGGGTGGTATGGTCAATTTGATCACGGATATCACCAAGCACCACCGACTTGAACTGGTTCAGCAAAGCCGAAATACCGTTTTGGAGTTATTGGCCAAGGGTGGCTCGTTACAAGAAGTGCTCACGCTTCTTATCCAGCATTGTGAATCTCTCTTCCCAGATATGCTGGGGTCCGTTTTGTTGATGGACGAAACGGGGACGCGCCTGCTAGCCGGGGCGGCACCAAGCCTACCCAGCGACTACTGCGAAGCCATCCACGGCGTCGAGATTGGCGATAACGTAGGATCGTGTGGTACTGCGGCATATCGCAAGGAATTGGTTATCGTTGATGATATTGCAACGCATCCCTACTGGACGGAGATATTTGAATTGGCGCTGGATGCGGGCCTCAAAGCGTGTTGGTCGCATCCAATTATTGCTACCGATGGACATGTTCTGGGCACATTTGCGATGTACTATAGGGAAACGCGTAGCCCCATCGAGGCTGAATTGATGTTTATTCGCGAGAATGCGAGCTTGGCGGGGATCGCGATCGAATTCTGCCAGAGGGAAATGGCGTTGCGCGGGGCCCTGAATACAGCGGAACAAGCGAACCGCGCGAAGTCAAAGTTCTTGGCTATGATGAGCCACGAGCTTCGTACACCGCTCAATGCGATCTTGGGGTTCAGTGACATGTTGCGTGGTGCTCACCTGGGCGATATCGGCGCCCAATCTTAGTTGCAGAGCCACGGTAAGGAGTTCCCAGTTATATTGAATTGAGTGGCGGTTTTGCACGGTTGTTATTGAATGTGGTCCAGTCGCCTATTCTCAATGCAACCACAATAATGTCTGCAGCCGTGCCACATAAATTTCTCGGACCTGAACGCACCGTGTACTGTAAGGCGAAAACGGAGATGCTCGAAGGTGAGACTTCTTTCCGTATGTTCGGGTATCTATCGGACATAGGAGATCCAACCTTCCCGGATTTAGCGGGGAGGTGGGCGGCGAAACAATGAATGAATGCGCAAACCGCCGATGAGACTGCCAATGGCCAAATAAATTCCATGGTAGAAATTTATTCGTGGCCAGCCTTTTTTGCTATAAGGGTTTAACACAATGCTCATTCAGGGGATGCATTGATTGATTGAAGTTATGTATTCATTGAAGCTGGGTTGCTCCCGAATTCGTAATAAGAACTCGAAAAAACACGGTCGCAAGCACGGAACCCCAGGCTTTCTGGAGACCACATCCCGGGCGACAGTTTGCATAGAAAAGATTGGTGGGCCCGGCAGGACTCGAACCTGCAACCAGACGGTTATGAGCCGTCGGCTCTAACCAGTTGAGCTACAGGCCCACGCGCTCAGGTTAGTGCTCAGACCCTTCTGATAGCGAACGTGCCCGCCTCTGTCACGCGCTTCTATTCATTGTGATCATTTCATCTATGTTATGAGACGACCTGGGTGGACTTGCACGCCGATCATCACAATACGCTGGTGACAACCAACAGGAGGTTCTTATGGCTATTTCCCGTCGTGGATTGCTACGCAGTCTGGCACTTGCTGCCGTATTGAGCGTTATCAGTGTATCTCAGGTGCTTGCCCATCACGGGTGGCGCTGGGCCGAAGATGGCGAATTTGTGATCCGCGGATACATTGTCTCTGCCCAACTGGGCAACCCGCATGGTTTGGTGACCTTGGACGTGAACGGTGAAGAGTGGACCATCGAAGTTGGCCAACCCTGGCGTAATGAACGCGCTGGTCTGACCGATGATATGTTTGCCAAAGGCGCCGATATGACCGCACGTGGCCACCGATCCAAAGATGCAAATGACCGCCGGGTGAAGGCAGAGCGTATCGTTTTTGACGGCAAAACATACGATCTGTATCCGGATCGTCAGTAGCGTATTCGCCCGGCCCCGATAGAGGCACGGCATGGAGCAGTTCATCATAGACGGTTTGCGCGCACTTTCGGCGTCGGCGCCGGCGGCGATTCTCCGGCAATCGTTCTGGGTCTATCCGATTGTCAATGCGACCCACATTTTGGGGATCGCGTTGTTGGTCGGTGGCATATTACCGCTGAATCTTCGGCTGATGGGGTTTTTGCAACGGGCTCAGGTGACGGTATTGGCCAAAATATGTGTGCCCATCTCGGCAACCGGCCTCGGCCTCGCCATCATCAGCGGCCTGATGCTGTTTTCGGTCAAACCCGTAGATTATATTTATACCGATATCTTTGTTGCGAAAATAGCGCTGATCGCAGCCGCGCTGATCAACATCGTGGTGGTGCGATTTAACGCATCATGGCGCGAGATGGTGCAGGCAGAAGACAGCATCATGAACGCCAGCGAACCCGATTTGAAACTGCGGATCGCCGGTGCGGTTTCGCTGACGATTTGGATCATCGTGCTGTTTTTGGGACGTTTTGTCGGCTACTTCATGTGAAACGGAGATTCATCCAACAAATACGACGTGCATCTCTATTTAGGTCCAACCTCACCAACTTGCATGCTAGCCAACTCTTGTATTGATTTTAGCGCTGATGGGTGTGCCGGCACTAGTCGTTCGTATCCGAGGGTCTATCTCTTCAATTTTACCAGCCTTATTCTTTTCTTCTTCAACTTGTGCAGAGTAGTTCTGCCTGTTTTCTCTATCTTTTTCGGCTCTGACATCAATGTATTGCCGATAGATGGGGCTCTTTATCTGCTCAACCATAGGCTCCAACAAGTGGATGTATTGATTCAAAAGGCGAGATGCTAGAGTAGTATTGTCGAGAGCGAGTACATAAGAAACGAACTCGCTTCCTCCACGTTTTGCCGCATCCATGGTTGCTTCGAACCATTGAATTTTTATGGAGTCTTTTCCGTCAGTAGCTGGAGTAAAGCCGAACTTCGCGAGGATCGTCTCTTCAATCTTAATCACGTGCGCTTCTAGTATATCAGCGAGTTCGTCTCTGTTTGCGTCGTTTCCTAGACCTTTGTCAGTCGCATTTATGAAGGACTTAAATTCATCAGAATCACGAATTTTACCGACGTCGTTATAGTCTAAGCTGCTTAGACAACTTACGAGGCGGCTAACTCCTAACTTCGGTTGAATGTTTCGCTCGCGACGGATCGGCTGCATGCCTGAAATTGATCGATTTATTATTTCGAATTCGGGAGTATCAAATTTGTCAAAAATGGCGTTCGCGCCGAGATGATCAGGCAGATTCGTCTTAAATATGCCACCGGCTCCTTTTTTGAGCAGGTCGGATTGAAAATCTGTCTTCAAAATTCCAGCTTCTTTGAGGAGAGCTTGAAACTCCCCATTAAAGATGTCTCGACCAATCATACTAATATCTTCTGGTGAGTCTGCGAATCTTTGTGTGGTTCTTCTCCAAGCGGCAAATTCGTCCAACTTTTGCACAGTCTGTGTGGAAATCTCCTTTCCATATAAATCTGCGTACAGCCCATATCTAATGAATCGTTTCATACCGGCTTCGAAGTTATGGGAAATAACAGGATACGACCAAGGCAACTTTTCGGCGCGCTCAACAAACAAGGATAAGTCATCTTTATCGTAGGCAGATTTCTCGCCGTCTGGATGCGACGAATAGTCTGATTCTTTTATCTTCCCGAGTGTAATGAAACGCTTGTTGGTCGCATCGATATCAAGGCTAACACTATCTTGCCGATGAGCTACCGAGACGGTGTCGCCATTGAAGCATTCAAAAAAACCATTCCCCCTTTTTAGCAGGGTTCTGAGATTTGGAGACATTAACAGTTGGCTATCTGAAATTATCAAACGCCAATTCATCAACAAATGATAGACCAGATGAGCGTGCAATATCTCTCGCTCGGGAAAATTACGAGCAAGTGCTTTGTCTTGGTCAAGTGTTAAGGAGTATCCACCCAAAGGCATCAATAGAATCCAATAATTAAACTAAAAGTAGCATAATTATCTTAAATGGATAGGCCAACAGGTTTGGTCGTAATCTCCGGCTAGTTAATAATCCAAGAAGCTACGGAGTTTCCGGCTGCGAGATGGGTGCTTGAGCTTACGGAGCGCCTTGGCTTCGATCTGTCGGATCCGCTCCCGTGTAACAGAGAACTGCTGCCCTACTTCTTCCAAGGTGTGATCCGTGTTCATGCCGATCCCGAACCGCATCCGCAGCACGCGTTCTTCACGTGGTGTCAACGACGCCAGCACGCGGGTCGTGGTTTCACGCAGGTTCGCCTGAATGGCAGCGTCCAACGGTTGCACCGCCAATTTGTCTTCGATGAAGTCGCCTAGGTGGCTGTCTTCTTCGTCGCCAATGGGTGTTTCCAGGGAAATTGGTTCTTTGGCGATTTTCAGAACCTTGCGCACTTTTTCCAGCGGCATGGAGAGCTTTGTCGCCAATTCTTCTGGCGTCGGCTCGCGGCCAATTTCGTGCAGCATCTGACGCGATGTCCGGACCAATTTGTTGATCGTTTCGATCATGTGCACCGGAATACGGATGGTGCGGGCTTGGTCAGCGATGGAGCGCGTGATCGCCTGCCTGATCCACCACGTGGCGTAGGTCGAGAATTTATAACCGCGGCGATATTCAAACTTATCGACGGCTTTCATCAGACCGATGTTGCCTTCTTGAATCAAGTCCAGGAATTGCAGACCACGGTTGGTGTATTTTTTGGCAATTGAAATCACGAGGCGAAGGTTCGCTTCGATCATCTCTTTTTTCGCTTTCGCAGCTTCGCGTTCGCCTTTTTGGACGATGCCAACGATGCGACGGAACTCACCAATCGGCAGCCCAACAGCGGCTGATACATGGGCTACTTCGGCGCGGATTTCTTTGACTTCTTTTTTGTATTTGTCTGCGAAGCGTTGCCAATTCTTGGTTGGCATCTTGGCGCAATTTTTCATCCAGTCTGGATCAAGTTCCGCACCGCGATAGTGCTCCAGGAAGTCTTCGCGGCGGATGCGTGACGTGTTGGCCATGCGCAGCAACTTGCCCTCAAACCCGACAAGACGTCGGTTGAGACCATATAGCTGATCCATCAGCGCTTCGATCCGGTCGTTGTTCAGGTGAACAGCTTCCATCAGATCAATCAGTTCTTCGCGAAGCTTGCCATAGCGTTTTTCCTGCGACGACTTGAACTCGCCGGTGCCTTGCATGGCTTCCATGCGAATGATCTGCAAGCGGTGGAATTTCTTGTAGGTCTTGGCGATGTCTTCGAAGGTTTTGAGAACCTGCGGTGTCAGCTTTTCTTCGAGGGCGGCCAACGACAGATTGTTTTCTGCGTCATCATCGTCCTCGTCGTCGTCATCGCTGCTGCTCTCGCCATCGGTTTTTTCTTCACCGTCACCGTCTTCGCCGTCGGCCTTTTTCTTCTCTTCAGCAGGCTTGGCGGGGTCGGCTTTCTTTGGCTCTTCTTTTACTTCGGCAGGTTTTGCCTCAGCATTCTCGCCATTTTCATTCGTCTCGCCGTCATCATTTTTATTCTCATCGGCACCGGGCTGGCCTGGGCCACCGCCCAAGGTGGCATCCAAGTCGATGATTTCACGCAGCAGGATTTCTTCGGCCATCAGCGCATCGTGCCAACGGACAATCGCTTGGATGGTCAGCGGGCTTTCGCAGATGCCGCCGATCATCATGTCGCGGCCAGCTTCGATCCGTTTGGCGATCGCGATTTCGCCTTCACGCGAGAGCAGTTCAACCGAACCCATTTCGCGGAGGTACATACGAACCGGGTCATCGGTTCGACCCAAATCGTTTTCATCGACGTTCCCAGCGGCGGAAGATTCTTTTTTCTCTTCGGCTTCGTCGTCGTTGCTGGCGGCTTCTTCTTGTTCTTCGTTTTCAACCACGTTGATGCCCATTTCAGAGAGCATCGCCATTGTGTCTTCGATCTGTTCGGAGCTGGCGTCTTCGGGGGGCAGGGCCGCGTTCAACTCGTCATAGGTGACATAACCGCGCTCTTTGCCTTTTGCGACCATCTTTTTGACGGACGCCCCCAAAGTATCAAGCAGCGGGCTGTCCGCTGTTTCTTCTTGAGTCGTCTGCTTTGCAGCTGCTTGTGCTTTAGCCAATTAAAAACACCCCTTACTTCACCGTGACCCTTGCCGCCACGGCGAGCCTAAAATCTATGTCGCTTTCAGCGCCTTAATGCGACCAAAAGCCGTATCCGATGTATCTTCCCCCGACGCTGCTTCAGCCTCAATCTGCTTCAACTCCGTCGCCAGAAACTTGGTCGAATACCTCCCTAACGTATCCTGCCAGCCCTCCAACGCATCTTCTGTGCTTTGGTCTGGCCGGGCGAACTTTGCATGCATGTAGACATTTTTGCTTATTAATGTCTTCAGCGCATTGCCATAACCCGCTTCTGAGAGGTGGTCCCGGAGTCGACTTGAGTCAAGGTCTTCGTGTGCGACGAGGGTGTTTAAAACTTGTTGGCGCAAATTGTCAAGGTCAGTCACGGAAAACTCAACCATTCCAAGGCGTTCCTCGATGGTGTCGAAAATTTCCGGATGATTGATCAGGGTCGCCAAAAGGATGCGTTCTTGAAGGGTGCCTGCAGATGGAATGTTGGACATTTCAGAGCCCACATCTACCTGTACCGCGCCTTCTGTCTTTCCGCCCCATTTTCCTTTGTTTTTCGTATATTTTTGACTGCCGCCACCTGTTCCTGGGCCGCCGGAACTCCCCCATAGCTTTTTCGAGAAAAAGTCGGCGAAATGCTTGCGGAACGTCGGATCAGAGATATCCCGCGCCCGTTCGTCCAGTTTTTGTTGTACATCGGCGCGGTCTTCTGGGGTGTTGGGCATCCGCCCGTTGGTGATTTGGCGCCAAATCACCTCGGATAACGGCAGCGCAGCCTCAATCACCTTATCAAATGCGGCTTTGCCCTGTTTCTCGACCAAACTATCAGGGTCTTCACCCTTGGGTAGGATCGCAAACCGCAGCGCTTGTCCCGCTTGCATCAGGGGCAGGGCGCGTTCGGCAGAACGCGCAGCGGCGCGTTGACCTGCCGTATCCCCATCGAAACAGAGCACAGGCTCGCGCACGACCTTCCATAAATCGCGTAACTGTTCATCGGTGAGGGCCGTGCCCAGCGGCGCGACGGCGTTTTCGATCCCGGCTCGGGCGAGGCCGATGACATCCATATATCCTTCGCACACAATCATGCGCCCAGCTTTGCGGGCAACGGTGCCCGCGTGGTTCATCCCATAAAGCGAGTACCGCTTCTGAAACAGCGGGGTTTCGGGGCTATTTAAGTATTTGGGCTCTCCGCTGCCGATAATCCGCCCACCAAAGCCGATGACTTCGCCACGGCGGTTCTGGATCGGGAACATCACACGTCCACGAAACCAGTCATAGGGCTCGCCATTTTCCGGCACCCGCAACAACCCGGCTTCGATCAGCAGGGCTTCGGGCACGTTTTCGCGCGTCAGGGCAGCCCGCAGACGTCCGCGCGCATCGGGGGCAAATCCCAGGCGCCAATGCTTGATCATCTGATCGTTGAGCCCACGGTTTTTCAGGTATTCCAATGCACCTCGACCTTCGGGCAATCGAAGCGCCTTTTCGAAAAACTGCGTCGCCATTTCGTTGACTTCGGCCAGACCCTTGCGGCGCTTATGGCGCTCGTGCTCTTCGGGAGTGTCGCGGGGCATTTCCAAGCCTGCTTCGCCGGCCAACTTCTCCACCGCTTCGGGGAAGGACATGCCCTCGACGTCGATCAAAAACGTGAAAATATCACCCGAATTCTGGGTCGAGAAACACTTATAAAATCCTTTGTCTTCAAGAACATGAAAGGATGGTGTGCTTTCTTTGGTGAACGGCGACAGGCCCCAATGGTCGCCGCGCGATCGCTCCTTCAGTCGCACAGTCCGACCGACCACATCGACGATCGATACGCGTCTTTTGATCTCGTCTAGGAATTCAGGGCTAAAGTTCATGCCGTCTCCGGTGCTGAGGCGCAGGCGAGTGTACTCGTGTCCGACGCCATCACAAAGGGGTCACGTGGCGCACTTATCCACGTGATTTTCCACAGGTAAATGAAACCCGAAGAGGGCCTGTCGCTTTAGCAGGCGCCCAATCGTTCCTTCACAGCACCCGAGACTTTCGAGAAATCCATGCGACCGGCATAGTTCTCTTTCAAAAAGCCCATGACCTTGCCCATATCTTTGATGCAATCGGCCTCATTCTCTTTGATGGCGAGATTGATCGCATCGGCCATTTCGTCATCGGATAATGGCGTCGGCAAGAACGTCTCGATGCATGCGATCTCTTCGGCCTCTTGCTGGGCCAAATCGGCGCGTCCACCCTTGGTGTACGCTTCGATGCTATCGCGGCGTTGCTTCACCATCGATTGAAGGAGGCTAAGGATCTCGTCATCCGAGATTCCGTCCGCATTCCCTTTTGAGCGCGCCTGGATATCGCGGTCTTTAAGTGCCGCATTGATCAGGCGAATTGTTGATACCTTGCGGTCCTCTTTGGCCCGCATGGCGTCTTTTAGCATGTCGTTCAGCTGCTGTCTGAGCATGGAATCCTCTCGCTAAGTCTGCAGTGCCGGGACGTTAAACCAAATCGATACGGGAAACAACAATGATAAAATCTGTAAGTTGTTGATAAATAACAATTTTATTTATCCACAGGAGAACTTGACTGCGACGCTTGGTTTGCGTAAGTACACGCCATCCGCAACAAATTTCACTGGCCTATATCGTGAATGATCAGGTAATCACAACCGCGCCCGAAAACAAGGGTGCGGAGTCTTTGCACGCGCCGGAAGGTGCGACCGCAGTTATTGTACTCGCAGATGGTACTGTTATTTGGGGAAAAGGCATCGGCGCTGCTGGCGAAGCCGTCGGCGAGGTGTGCTTTAATACGTCGATCACGGGGTATCAGGAAATCATGACGGACCCCAGTTATGCGGGGCAGATCATCACATTTACGTTTCCCCATGTTGGAAACGTTGGGACCAACCCCGAAGATATCGAAACCACAACCCCGGCCGCCCGGGGTTGTATTTTACGTGCCGACATCACCGATCCCGCAAACTGGCGCGCCAACCAGCATTATGATGATTGGTTGAAGTCTTATAACTTGCCCGGCATCAGCGGCATCGACACGCGACGTCTGACCCGGAAAATTCGCGATGGGGGTGCGCCCAACGGGGTGATTTGTCATGCGCCGAATGGGCACTTTGATATTCCAGCATTGATCGCCAAGGCGCAGGAGTGGCCGGGCCTTGAAGGTATGGACTTGGCCATCGAAGTCACCACCCGCCAGAACTACACGTGGGATGAAACTGAATGGGCGATTGGCGAAGGCTACGGCAAGCTGAACACGCCCAAGCACAAAGTCGTCGCCATCGATTACGGCATCAAACGCAATATTTTGCGCTGCCTCGCGTCGCACGGCTGCGATGTGACAGTGGTCCCGGCGACGGCCAGTGCCGAAGACATCATGTCGCACAATCCCGACGGTATTTTCCTATCGAACGGACCGGGCGACCCAGCGGCGACCGGTGAATATGCCGTGCCGGTGCTGCAAACGCTGATCGACAGTGGCAAGCCGATCTTTGGCATTTGTTTGGGCCACCAATTGCTGGCTCGTGCCCTTGGCTGTCAGACATCGAAAATGCATCAGGGCCATCGTGGCGGCAACCAGCCGGTGAAGGACTTGGTCACGGGCAAGGTGGAGATCACGTCTCAAAACCACGGCTTTGCGGTGGATGCGAACACGCTGCCCGATGGCGTGACCGAAAGTCATGTGTCTTTGTTCGATGGCTCTAACGAGGGTCTGCGGGTTGAAGGTAAGCCGATCTTCTCGGTCCAATACCACCCCGAAGCCTCTCCGGGCCCGACCGACAGCCATTACCTGTTCGAACGGTTCGTCGGGCTGATGGAGTCCGTTTCCTGATGCTTTTCTCTCCTTCCTGCGTCATTCCCGCGCAGGCGGGAATCCATTTTGGTTCGATATATGGACTCCCTCTTTCGCGGGAATGATGAAATGGGGTGCGGGAATGACAAAGAGGTGTGCGGGAATGACGGAGACGGAGATGGGAATGACTGGCCTGCTCGGAGCATGATGAATTTGTCCAAATTAGCCCCCCACCTCAATCCTCCCCCTCAAGGGGGGAGGAGGTTGGATTGGTTTTTTTATCAACGCCATTACTTTTCTTACTCATGTGGCCAAATTGTTTGTACTGGAAAATCTCTCAACCGCGTCCCCTCCCCCCTTGAGGGGGAGGGACAGGGTGGGGGGTATCAGCGTATGATCCCGATATGCCATCAAAGAATGCGAGATATTTACGGAAGAACCAGACAGAGGCTGAAAAGCGCCTTTGGTGACCATTACGTCGCAAACAATTACACGGGGCACGCTTTCGCCGCCAAGCCCCGATCGGGCCTTACATCGTCGATTTCTTTTGCCCCGAAGCGAAACTCATTATCGAGTTGGACGGTGGGCAGCATGCCGATGCGGTTGCAGCCGATACGCGCAGAACAGCGTGGCTTCAAGCACGCGGATATCACGTTGTTCGATTTTGGAACAGCGATGTCATGGAAAATATTGACGGTGTGCTCGACGTTATTGCGACGCACCTTGACGCAACGGTTTAAAACCGATTTATCGCCCTCACAGTATGTGTTTCCCCCCTCCCTAACCCTCCCCCTCATTTTGGCTTGCGCCAAATTGATTGGCGACAGGGGAGGGGACTTAGACGAAGCAGGTCTCGTTCATGCCTAAACGTACAGACATATCCTCCATCATGATCATCGGCGCCGGGCCGATTGTTATCGGCCAAGCGTGTGAGTTCGATTACTCCGGTGCGCAAGCGTGTAAGGCGCTGCGCGAAGAGGGTTACCGCGTCATTTTGGTGAACTCCAATCCCGCCACGATCATGACCGACCCATCGATGGCGGATGCGACGTATGTCGAGCCGATCACCCCAGAGGTGCTGGAACGCATCATCGAAAAAGAGCGCCCCGACGCGGTGCTGCCGACCATGGGCGGGCAAACGGGGTTGAACGCGGGCATGGCATTGGCCGAGCGTGGCACGTTAGAGAAATACGGCGTCGAGCTGATCGGTGCGAAATCCGACGTGATCGCCAAGGCCGAAGATCGGTTGTTGTTCCGTGATGCCATGGACAAGATCGGATTGGATACGCCCAAGTCTGAAGTCTTCACCGCCGCATACGAAGCCATGGAAATCCCAGATTCCGATGGTAATCTGAAAGAAGTCACCGTGATGACGGCCGAGTCCCGCCACGCGATGATGGAGACGCTTAAAAAGGTCGGCCTGCCCGCTGTGATCCGTCCGGCATTTACGCTGGGTGGGACGGGCGGTGGTTTTGCTTACACCACCGAAGAGTTCGAGCGGATTGTCACCAACGGCGTGCAAGCATCGCCGATCAATCAGGTGCTGATCGAAGAGAGCATCCTGGGCTGGAAAGAATTCGAGATGGAGGTCGTGCGCGACAACGCGGATAACTGCATCATCATTTGTTCCATCGAAAACGTCGATCCGATGGGTGTGCACACGGGTGACAGCATCACGGTTGCCCCGGCGCTGACGTTGACCGACAAAGAATATCAAATCATGCGCGATGCATCGATTGCAGTGCTGCGCGAAATCGGTGTCGATACCGGCGGATCGAACGTGCAGTTCGCGGTGAACCCTGAAAACGGGCGCTTGGTTGTTATCGAAATGAACCCGCGTGTGTCACGATCATCGGCGTTGGCATCAAAAGCCACGGGTTTCCCGATTGCCAAGATCGCCGCCAAGCTGGCTTGCGGTTATACCCTGGATGAATTGCAAAATGATATCACCGGCGTAACACCCGCGTCGTTTGAACCGATCATCGATTATGTCGTGACCAAAATTCCACGCTTCACGTTCGAAAAATTCCCTGGCACCGAAGCGCTGTTGAACACGTCGATGAAGTCTGTCGGCGAAGCGATGGCCATGGGCCGAACATTCGAAGAGAGCCTGCAAAAGGGTCTGCGTTCGATGGAAACCGGCCTGACGGGGATGAACGAAACGGAAATTCCTGGTGCCGTGAATGCGGACGGCAGCATCGATATGGACAGCATCAAGGCGATTCTGACCGAAGCGCGCCCGGATCGGATATTAAACACGGCGCAGGCCATGCGCTATGGCATGCCGTTGGATAAAATTCACGATGCCAGCAAGTTCGATCCGTGGTTCTTGGAGCGGATCAAAAACATCGTTGATACTGAAGAAGACGTCCGTGCCAACGGCCTGCCGACAGAGTCACAAGGCATGATGCGGCTGAAGAAAATGGGTTTCTCGGACGAGCGATTGGCAGAGCTTGTTGGTGGGTCAGCGAACGACATTGCGGACGCCCGGCACAAGATGGGTGTTACGCCCGTTTATAAACGGGTTGATACTTGTGCCGCAGAATTCGCATCGCAAACATCATACATGTATGGCTGCTACGAAGGCGATGGCCTGAACCCACCAGAATGCGAAGCGGAACCGACAGATCGCACCAAGGTTGCCATTTTGGGCGGGGGGCCCAACCGGATCGGCCAGGGGATCGAGTTCGATTACTGCTGTGTGCACGCGGCGTATGCGATGAAGGATGCGGGCTATGAGGCGATCATGGTCAACTGCAACCCGGAAACCGTCTCCACCGATTACGATACATCTGATCGTTTGTACTTTGAACCGTTGACCGCCGAAGACACCATCGAGTTGCTGCGTGTCGAACAGCGGAAAGGTGAGCTGAAAGGCGTCATCGTCCAGTTGGGTGGGCAAACCCCGTTGAAATTGGCGGCGGCGATCCAAAAAGCGGGCATCCCGATTTTGGGCACGTCGCCCGATGCGATTGATTTGGCCGAAGACCGCGAACGATTCCAAGAACTATTGCAGCAAACAGGATTGCTTCAGCCGCGCAATGGTCTCGCGCGATCAAACGAAGAAGCCGTCGCGGTTGCCAAAGACATCGGCTATCCGTTGGTCATCCGTCCCAGTTACGTGCTGGGTGGTCGGGCGATGGAGATCGTTTACGATGATGCGGCGCTTGATCGTTATATGCGCCAAGCCGTGGTCGTATCCGGTGACAGCCCCGTGCTGCTGGATAGTTATTTGCAAGACGCCATCGAAGTGGATGTCGATGCGTTGTCCGATGGCGAAGATGTCTATGTTGCGGGCATCATGCAGCACATCGAAGAGGCGGGTATTCATTCCGGCGACAGCGCGTGTTCTTTGCCGCCGTTTTCTTTGTCTGCGGACATCATTGACGAATTGGAACGCCAGGCCGTTGTTCTGGCCAAGGCGCTGGGCGTCGTCGGCTTGATGAATGTGCAGTTCGCGGTCAAGGACGACGAGATTTATATTCTCGAAGTAAACCCGCGGGCCTCTCGTACCGTGCCGTTTGTGGCCAAAGCCACCGGCGTGCCGATTGCTAAAATCGCAGCACGCTTGATGGCCGGTGAAAAATTGCCAAGCTTTAAACTGCCATGCCGCACAAAAATGAACCACGTTGCGGTCAAAGAAGCCGTATTCCCGTTCTCTCGGTTCCCCGGCGTCGATACGCTGCTGGGCCCCGAAATGAAATCCACCGGCGAGGTCATGGGCATCGATAAGGACTTCAAACGCGCCTTTGCCAAAAGTCAATTGGGTGCGGGCATGGTCCTGCCGATTGCGGGGACCGTCTTTATTTCGGTCCGGGATCGCGACAAAGAAAATGCGCTGCAAGTTGCCAAGCAACTTTCGGGGCTTGGGTTCTCGGTTGTGGCGACAGGTGGCACGCAGCGTTATCTGGTGGCAAACGGTGTCGATGCGAAGCGTGTGAACAAAGTGCTCGAAGGTCGGCCGCATTGTGTTGATGCATTGGATAACGGTGATGTGCACTTGGTCATTAACACGACCGATGGTGCGCAGTCGATTGCCGACAGCTTTTCGATCCGCAGAACAGCCCTGGTTAACAACGTCCCGCACTACACAACCATGACGGCGGCGATTGCTGCAGCGGATGCCATCGCGGTGATAAAAGACGTTGGTGGTGCCGGTGGGCTTGAAGTTGCGCCTCTGCAGTCCTATTTTGAAAATCTGTATTAGAGGTTTCCTGACATTACAGAACGTCTCTGGGTCACTTAGCGGTGGTCCAAGGGATTGTTTTGTTGTTCGGGACTATTAGGAGGGCCGCGGCGCGGCCAAAATGCGATGGAACGTGTACCCATGACGAAAGAGGGCTTGAACGCCCTTGAAGACGAATTGCGGAGATTGAAATCCGAAGAACGCCCTGCGGTCATTCAGGCAATTGCCGCTGCGCGTGAACACGGGGATTTATCGGAAAACGCAGAGTACCATGCGGCGCGTGAGAAACAGAGCTTTATCGAAGGCCGGGTGATCGAGCTGGAAGATATTGTCAGCCGTGCCGAAGCCATCGACACATCCGAAATGTCCGGAGACATCATTCGCTTTGGGGCCACGGTTATGGTCGCCGATGCGGACACCGATGAAGAAACCACGTATCGCATCGTCGGCGCGATGGAAGCCAGCTTGGAAGACGGCAAGATTTCTGTGACCTCACCACTGGGTAAGGCACTGATTGGCAAGACCATCGGTGACGTGATCGAAGTCGCGACGCCAGGCGGAGGTAAATCTTACGAGGTTTGCGAAGTCAGCTGGGTTTAACGCCCCAACGACACTCTTTCGGCATTTTGATTAAACGTCCGGGCTTTCATCCGGATCAATTGGCACGCCCGGGTTGCTTTTTGATGTCCGGATGGTTTCAAGGGTCTGTACCGTGGTCACATGTGGGGCGGACGTGATCTGCATCGTCAGCTGATCGCGATGTTCTTTGTCACGCGCGACGACGCGTAGCAGAAAATCACCGCCACCCCGGATCATGTTGCATTCACGAACTTCTTCCCATCCCGCGATCAGGTTTTCGAAATCGCTGAGGACATCTTGCGCTTGGCTATCAAGGCCAACCAGTGCGAAGAAGGTTTCTTTGTAACCCAGTTGCGCGCCATCCACCTCGGCGTGGTAGCCACGGATGTATCCAGATTCTTCGAGGGCACGAACCCGCCGCAGGCATGGTGGGGCTGAAATGCCTGCGTTTTTGGCAAGATCCACGTTTGTGATCCGACCATCTTTTTGAAGGTCGCGGAGAATTCGTAAATCTATGGCGTCGAGCTTTACACGCTGCACAAATGGCACTCCCTTGGTTGGGGTATGTCGTATCACCAAAAGGGCTTTTCACGCAATATCATTACGCGCGTCAGAACCACCAAATACGCGTTTTATACACATTTGCCCACATTGACGGACGTTGTGTCGGCGCCCACATCGTCTTATTTATTAAGACCTCAATTCTTTGTCATTTAGGGCGCATATGCCCGTATGGCCCATATGGAGAGACTCCGATGTCCGAAGCCCGTCATTCCAAAGTCCTTATCATTGGGTCCGGCGCTGCCGGCTATACCGCCGCGATCTATGCCGCGCGGGCCAATCTGGAACCTATCATCGTTCGCGGCCTGCAGCCCGGTGGTCAGATGACGATCACCACCGATGTCGAGAATTATCCGGGCTTCGCCGAAGTCATTCAGGGGCCGTGGTTGATGGAACAAATGTGCGAACAGGCGAAATCTGTCGGCACCGAAATGATCGAAGATATGATCATGGAAGTCGATTTGGATTCCCGCCCATTCAAAGCCGTCGGTGACAGCGGTACCGTATACACGGGCGATACGCTGATTATTGCGACCGGGGCAAGTGCGCGGTGGCTCGGCCTTGAAAGCGAACAGAAATTCATGGGCTTTGGCGTGTCCGCCTGCGCGACGTGTGATGGGTTCTTTTATCGGAACAAACCCGTGGCCGTGATCGGTGGCGGCAACACGGCGGTTGAAGAAGCACTATACCTGACGAATTTCGCATCCAAGGTTTATCTGGTGCACCGTCGCGACGAATTGCGTGCCGAAAAAATCATGCAGGAACGCCTGTTTAAAAACGAAAAGATCGAAATGGTCTGGGATTCAGAACTGGCCGAAGTCTTGGGTTCGGACAACCCACCGGGTGTCACAACGGCGCGACTGAGCAACGTGAAGACTGGCGAAACCCAAGACCTGACGGTCGATGGGGTGTTCGTTGCTATTGGCCATGACCCAAACACCAAACTATTCATGGGCAAGTTGGACATGTATGAGGACAACTACATCAAGACCGTGCCCGGTACGACGCAAACCAATGTTGCAGGCGTGTTTGCCGCTGGTGATGTTCAGGACCGTATCTATCGTCAAGCGGTGACAGCGGCGGGTAGCGGGTGTATGGCAGCACTTGAAGCCGAGCGCTTTTTGGCCGAGAACGAAGATATGGAATCCGCCGCCGCAGAATAATCGGGGGATACCGGCCGCCAACGTGTCGTTGGTAAAAACCGAAAGAGGGGCGTCGTGCCAGTCGATTGGGATAAACTCAGGATCTTCCATGCCGTTGCCGACGCCGGCAGCTTTACCCATGCGGGCGAGACCTTAAACCTCAGCCAATCTGCGGTCAGTCGACAGATCAGTGCGCTCGAACATAGCTTAGGCACCCCACTATTCCATCGTCATGCACGCGGCCTGATCCTTACAGAGCAGGGCGAAACGCTCTATTACACGGCGCATGATGTCTATACCCAACTGGCCAAGGTTCAAACCCAACTGGCTGAGAACAAGGAGCGGCCAGAAGGCCCCCTAAAGGTCTCGACCACGGTGGCATTCGGGTCGGTTTTCTTAGCGCCACGGATGAAGGAGTTCGTCAACCGCTATCCAGATATCGATGTCACGCTGGTCCTCGCCGATACCGAACTTGATCTGTCGATGCGCCAAGCCGATGTGGCCATTCGTTTAACGCCCCCGACGCAACCCGACTTGATTCAACGCCATTTGCTGACCCTAAGCTATCATGTTTACGCGGCGCCTGAATATCTTCAAGAATATGGACTGCCCAAATCACCCAAGGATTTGGACAAGCACAGAATCGTTGTCTATGGCGATGATGCGCGCCCGCCAGCCGAAAATTTGAATTGGTTGTTGAAGGCGGGCCGCAAAGAGGCCGCAGGTGCTCGCGATCCAATCCTTCGGTTGAATTCGATTTACGGTATTTTACGAGCGGTGCAAAGCGGGTTGGGCGTGGGGGCGCTGCCCGAATATATCGGCCGCGAACTGGGCAATCTGGTTGAGATTTTGCCCGAATTAAAGAGCCCCGCGCTCGAAATGTTCTTCGTATACCCCGAAGAATTACGTCAATCCGCACGGATTGCAGCCTTTCGTGATTTTATTTTAGAAAAAATTGCGGCCGAAAAGCGCTGATTTCTGCCATTATACGTAGATATGCGTATAGAACATAGCTGGCTTGTGTGTTTCACTCTGGAATGCATGGCAGAAAACTATATATCTGCATCATGAAGTTTGTTGCAACGCATCATATCTTGATCAGTTTCGGTTCACCTGATCGCGCTGTAAACGCTGAACAGAATGAACCAAACGATTTCCAGGCTCCCTGCCTGGAAAAAGGGACCATTTTAGGCCCCTACGTCTCCCAGACGTGAAGCCTCCCTGTTTAAACTCGCCCCCGAGACTTGTTCTCGGGGGTTTTCTTTTTCTGGTTTTGCAGCTTGTGCCCTCGCGCTGACCTCACGGGAGGTTTATTCGTCCGTGTGCCTCAAACTCGATATAAGCTTTTTCTTATATACAGGTTTTGACGCACAATCCGGAGATCACCAGCATGAACGCAGCGACAAAAACAACAACCTTGGCTATTACCTTGCTGGCGATCGGTGCCTGTGTGCCACGATTCGAAGACGCGCACACCACCACGGCCCCGGTCACGGTGTCGCCGTTCCAAGAGATTTCCACCCCTTTTAGCCATGCCTGGACGGAACCCAGCCATCCGTTCACCGGTGCTGCCGTGATCGATATCGATGGTGATGGCGCGTTTGAGATTTTTGTCGGCGGCGGTGAAGGCCAAGCCGATGCGCTGCTGTCATTCCAAAATGGCGCGTTTGTCGATGTGATTGCGGGAACCGGCCTGTCGAATACGGCCGAGGCCACGTATGGCACGGCGTCCAGCGATATGGATGGCGACGGTGATGTGGACCTGCTTGTCGCGCGCAATAACAGCCTGACGCTGTACATCAACGAAGGCGGCAAGTTCAGCGCGCAGAATGTGCCGGTCACGATGGATAGCGATGCGGTGCCGTTGAGTGTCTCGATCTCTGATATCGATGCCGATGGGCACCCTGACCTTTATGTCTCGGCGTTCATCTCGTTCCCCGCGTTCCGCAGCGCCACGTTTAATGACCCAACGCACGCTAAGCTTAATGTGATGCTTCGGAACAATGGCGACCTGACATTCACGGATATCACAGCCGCGTCCAATACAGCGGGATTGAATAATACGTTCCATACCGTGTTCGCCGATCTGGATAACGACCGCGACCCCGACATGATCTTGTCGCAGAACACCGGCGAGATTGAGATTTTTGAAAACGACGGCAAGGGTGTGTTCTCATCCGTTGCGACGAATTCTGGCTTTGGCTTTTGGATGGGCCTCGCGGTCGGCGACATCGACCATGATGGCGACGTCGATATCTTCGTCTCTAACATCGGCACATCAATCCCCGATTTCTTGACCGATGGCGATCTGACAGAAGGCCAGCGTCACTATACCAAATGGATGCTGTATCGGAACGACGGCGACATGACGTTCACCGATATCACCGCAGAGATGAATCTGCATGGATACGGTTTTGCTTGGGGCGCGCAGTTTGAAGACCTCAACCTAGATGGCGAGGTGGATATCCTGGTCGCACAAAACTACGTGAAATGGCCGCTGCACAAATGGGGGCCACTTGATAACAAGGCGCTGTTGCAGATTGATGCGCCAGAGGGCCGCGCATTCTATCAACTCGAAAATTTAGGGCTAGATAATCCGTACTTTGGCCAATCCCCGATGATCGTCGATATTAATGCCGATGGTCGTGCGGATGTCTTGTGGCTGAATATGAACGGGCCCCTGCGCGCGTTCTTAAATACGTCAGAAGGCAATTACCTAACCGTCCGTTTGCCCGACAGCCCTGACATGTTGGGTGCTGTGGTGTCGCTGACGCTGGCGGATGGTAAGACGGTATCGCGCCAGGTGATTGCGTCCACCGGGCTGCTCACCGACCCGACGCCTGATCTTCACTTTGGGTTGGGTTCGGCAACGGTTGCGCGCGCGGAACTGGTCATGACCAACGGGCAACGCAAAAGCATCGCGGCACCCAAGATTAATTCGGTGGTTCAGTTTTAGGGAAAACTGGCGTTAGTGATCGTCCCCACGATCATCGGCGCGCTGACGGCACCGCTTCACTGTTTCCATCTCCTCCATGAGGGAAACAATATTGAGCATGCTTCGTTATTCAAACTCACGAATACCGCGGGATAGAAGATCGAAGAACTCAACATCCTTTCCGGCAGTTAGAACTTCGATATCTACGTGTCCTGACATGAACTGTTCTTGATCCATCTTTCCATCGGCAAGCGCCATCATTGGCTCGTATGATGTGTTCATTATTATGTCTGGTCTGTCGGCTGCACTGGCCTTGATCTCGACGCGCCTGTCGTGAGCCTCCATCCGAAACAGTTCCCCATCGATGTTTAACGTCGCAGCGAAGTCGTGATCCGGTCCTACCACTCTGTTACACGCCGTGCCGAGAGAGACTGCAATCGTTCTTAAGTTGCCGGGCTTCTGTATTTTCGCCGGGCGAGGGAACTTTCCACCAAGCCTCGCTAGTTCGAACAGGAGCCGTCCTGTTTGCTCACCAAATTCTGTGAGAATGTATAGCGATACACCAAACTCAGATTTCGATTTGTTGATTAGGCCGCTGGCTTCCAGTGCTTGCAATCGTTCTGACAACAAATTGCTAGCGATACCTGTGAGCCCGGTCTGTAGGTCTTTGAAGCGCGCTGGACCCGCGTGGAGATCGCGCAGGATCAGCAATGCCCATCGGTCTCCTACGTGATCCAACGTTCGCGAGATGGGGCAAAGCAAATTGTAGCTCCGAGAGCGGGCCATAACGGCCTCCGTATTATTACTTGATAAAATAAACCATATACTTTATTTAATAAATTATTTATCGAATTGTGTCACCGCGATGCTGCTGCATCAAGTTCTTCGCAGCTATTGACGCAATCTAACTCGTCAAGGAAGGAATGACCAATGTCTGCATATATGATCTCACAAGTCACAGTTACAAATCGCGAAAAGTTCAAAGAATACCTCGCCGCCACACGCGATGTTGCATCTAAATACGGCGCAAAAATAGTCGCGAGGGGCGAGCAGCGACACATTCTGAATGGTGATGGCAATGAGCATCAGATGGTGTTTGTCGTCGAGTTTCCTTCAATTGAGAATCTCGAGGAGTGGAATAGTTCGGAGGAATACCAATCACTGGTTCCACTTAGGGACGCGGGATCTCGCCAGTACATGGTTGCTTATGACGAGGTACCTCTTCTGCAGACATGAGGGATAATCTATGGTTAGGCGACCGGAGACACCCGGGGACATCCGCTCAATTCCCCGATCTGCACTTTGGATTGGATTCTGCAACGGTTGAGCGCGCAGAACTGGTCATGACCAATGGGCAACGCAAAAGCATCGCGGCACCCAAGATTAATTCGGTGGTTCAGTTCTAGGGAAAGCTGGGGTTAATGGTCGTCCCCATGATGGCCTGAGATCGGGCCATCTTTGAACAGGTTGTCTTTGAGCTCTTTGGCGAAATCGTCATTATTCCGCCTTAGCCATTCGATAACCATGCAGGCGTGCTCCATCTCTTCGCGCATGTTGTGGAGCAGGATTTCTTTCAGCTCTTCGTCCTCGCAGTCATCAGCGCGCTGACGGTACTAGTCCACCACTTCCATCTCTTCCATGAGGGAAACGATGGCGTGATGCATGTGTAGTGTTTCTTTGCTGAGACGCTCGCGTGGCGCGTGCAGACCTTCACTCGACATTTTTGGTGCTCCAGATTGCAGATGAACTCGGTCCCACAAGTATGCGAGTTCGAACCGATTATCGCAATATGTCAGCAGCAGAATTTATGCGGCGACGGGTGTGCCCGGCATATCGATATTGAGCATACGCCATTCGCGGATTACGGCCTTCACGTCGCTGACATCAAGGCCATCGCGCGCCAAAAGCAAGTGCATAGTCTGGTCTGCCAGCAACTCGGTGATGGAGGGTTCGATACCGCCTTCGGCCGGAAAAGGATATGCACGTTTCATCATGATCTCCCAGGTGTGACGTTGTGTGGACCAGTGATGAGATGAATACCCGCGAAACATGTCGGGATTATGACTGTGGTTTGACGATCATTTGAATGGGGTTTGAAGATCAGGATTGAGCCAGCACACAGCAAAACGGGGTCGTCGTCAGGTCCCCGTGCCGCGGTCTCAGGTTTTTGATTGGTGCTATGATTTGACGTGGGTCAGATCGATCTTGGCAGCGCCCAGAATGCGACCCGTCTTGGTCGATTGGATCAGCACTACACAGCCATCGCGGCCCACCATCTCTAATTCTTTTTCCGTCACGGTGAACGACTTGGCGGCCCCGGACCAGCGGCCCATGCGGACCATATCGCGAACAACATTATAATAAGACAGCGTCTTGACCGAATTCTCACCGCGATTGATCACGGTGTCATGCTTGGCGTCATAGGCAGCAACCAGCACCCGTGCGGTCTCGTTCTCAAACGGGCCATCATCGACGTGTTTGATGGCGACATCAACACGTTTCGCGCCGCGCAGGTCTTTGACCAGATCTGATGCTTCTGACCCGTGCGCGCTGTGTGCCATCCCTTGGACGACCAATTGCGGCGTATAAATATAGCCCATGCCCAGATGGCCAGCGTATTTACGCTGACGCTGGGTGTGTTCGGGGCGGGCGAATTTGTCCTTCCATCCGATGTAATCCCAATAATCCACATGGAATGATAGTGCGATGATATCGTCTCGATTTGCGATCTTGCCAAGGTATGCATCAGCAGGCGGACACGACGAACAGCCCTGGCTGGTATATAGCTCAACAACGGTCACGGGGCGGCTATCGGCATGCGCACTTGCGACGACGACAGTGAGTGCCAAGGCACATAAAATCTGGGACAACATCTTTTTCATGACCAAAGTGATACGCGAAGATGCCGATCAACACCAAATCACATCGGTGTGAACGTTTTCGGCTATGTCGTTCGTTCACACATCAACCGCGCTACTGTTACTCATTAAAAGTGAACCAGAGTCAGTCTGCGTGCGCGACACCTTGCCCGGGCCCACTCAACCCCGGTGAGCAGCCGATCTCAGGAAAGTCGGATAAGGACCGAGTTTAGAGATAACGAGACATAGCCTTGTGGCTTTTATTATCTATCGATGCGCCAGCCATCGTTGAAAACACGCAACCAGTTCTCACCCATGATCTTTTTAACGTCTTCTTCCCCGTACCCGCGATCAAGCAATCCGGCAGTCAAATTGATCAATGAACTTGGCGTTTCTATGCCCGCAGGAAAATAATGAGGTGGCGGTGGATAGACCTGAGCATCCCAACGTCCCGTTGCAACGGCATCATTATATCTTGCCAGTGCTTGCTCCTCTGGAATGATTGGGTCCATTCCCATGTAATAATCGATTCCCAAACCGACATGATCCGGACCGATGAGTTCAACTGCGTAATCAATAAAGGCGATGAAACGATCAAGGGTTGGTCGGGCATCATGGCCCAGAAAACCTGGGAAGCCGACAATGCCTACAAGTCCACCGGTGGCAGCACATGCTTTCATTTGTTCATCGCTAATATTTCGCGGCGAGTCGAAAAGGGCTTTTGCATTGGCATGCGAGAACACAAAAGGCTTTGAGGTAACTTCCATCGCTTCCATGGTCGTTCGACTGCCGGTATGGGACCCATCGACAATGATGCCAAGCTCATTGCACCTTTTGACCAGATCTACGCCAAAAATGCTGAGCCCCTCGTCGGTCCGTTCACATGCGCCATCACCAACTCGGTTTTTAACATTGTAGGTCAGTTGCACCATTCCGACGCCCAATGCTTTGTAGGCATCGAGCAAGTTTAAATCATCTTCAATCGGGTCAGTCCCCTGGAAATGAAAAACAATGCCCATCTGGTTAGACGCTTTAGCGTGCTTAATGTCCTCAGCCATTCGAACAAGGCGTAATCGTTTGTCTGCCTCTATGAACCGCAACCACGCACCCAAATTTCGCAAGGTTTGTTCTGCCGGTTCGCGGATTGCCACTGTTGGAACGGCGACCGTCACACCGCCATCCAAATACCAGTCGACATTGGATTTATCCATCAGCAGAGGACATGTGCCATCAATGATGATGCCATCTTTGTGCAGAGCTTCGGCTGGCGTCATCGTAAGAGACCTATTGGAAATTCCATCAAATTCTTAGTCCGCATTCAAACACACAGATATATCACTAACAATATCTTGAGATTGGCTTAGTCCATTGTTGAGATGTGGAGACGTCTGAATCGAGTCATAGGTGGACGTCCTATCCCCTACACCAATACGACTGAATCATGCCGCAGAGCGAGCCCTCCCGCTCAACATGTTAAACTGGCAAGTGATGAATTAAGACGCAAATTCTATGTTTAGTCAGGCACCTATAGTGCGCAAGTTCAATAGATCACTGATATCATTATGGATTGAACTCACTCATTAACAAGTTCCGACATCGGCTGGGCGCGGTTTAGCGTTTTCCAAATTCGTGTTTCTGGATAATGATCGCGCCATGATCACGCTTCTTTTCCTTAAAGCCATCGTATCGATTGCCATCGTTGTCGGGCTGTCGATAGCAGCCGAACGTTCTGGTCCGCGACTGGCCGGGTTATTGATCGGTCTGCCGTTGGGGGCGGGGATGGTGGTGATCTTCACCGGCTATGAACAGGGGGCTGACTTTGCGGCGGCCTCTGCCGTGCACATGGTGCCGGGGTTTTTGACGACATTCGTTTTTATTTACTGTTATGGGGCCATTGCTGCCCGACAAAACAAGGGCGGTCTCAGCGGAATCGTCGTTCCAACGTTGGGCGCTCATGCGGCTTATGGTGCGGCAGCATGGGGCCTCAGCCAGTTTCAAATTCCGCTGGTGATCTCGGTGCCGATGCTATGCGTGGGTGTTGTCATCGTGCATCGCATGATGGCGTCGTTACCAGATAACCCTATTACGGCCCGTGTCACGTTCGGCTGGAAAGTGCTGGCGTTCCGCGCCGGGATGGCAACAACAGTGATCGTTATTATCACATCAATTGCGGGGCAGGTCGGGCCGCAGTGGACGGGCATCTTAACGGCCTATCCGATCACGCTGTTTCCGCTGATACTGGTTTTGCATATCACGTATGCGGGGGCTGAGGTCGCGGCGGTTTTGAAACATGTGCCATTTGCGATGGGCAGTGTGACGTCATTTTGTTTGGCCATCGTATTCGCGGTCCCTGAGTTCGGGCTTTGGTGGGGGATACTCTTGGGGTACGGCGCCGCGGCGACTTACCTGATGACGTTTTCCGCGATCACGAGGGCGTTTCGGAAAGCTTGAATGGGCAATGTCTGTGCGCTCTAGCGTTCAGGGATCATCTCATTCTATAGTCTCGTTATGAGAAAATTGTTTAACAAAACTCTCTTGGTTGCGCTGCTGTTTGTTGGCGGGTGCGTGTCGACGCCCGAGCGTTCGCCGGAGCTTCAACAACAGATTTTACTGGTAGAAGATGCGATCAAGATTGGTGACTATGATCGTGCGAATGAAATCATTAAAGGCTTGTCAGATCATACAAGTAACCCAAAAGAAATTCAGACTGAGCTTGCGCTTAAGTTACTAAATAGCATGGCTGATCAAGGGCACTCTCAAACGCTCATAGAAGTGGGAAAGCTCTATTTCAGTGGAGTAGATGTGCAGCAGGACTACGAAACAGCATTAACCTTTTTTGAAGCGGCAGCTAATGCAGGGGATGCTGAGGCGAAGTATCTATTGGGTCTTATGTATTATTCTGGCCTGAGTGTTGTTGAGGACCGACAAAAAGCCAGATTATTAATTTCTGAAGCTGCACACAAAAATTTCGTGAAAGCGCAAGTCGAGTATGCATCATTATTTTTGATTGGCTCAGGCGGGACTGTGGACATGACCGCTGCGCTGAAGTGGTTTCGCCTTGCAGAGAAGAACGGTGATCCGCATGCCAGTGAATATGCGGAGTTGACGCAGGATATCATTCAGCTTTCGAGGATTGGTAATTCAGCACGTCAGGCCAACAAGAGATGGATGAAAGTAGCAATTGTATTGGCTTTGATTGAGAAGAATTCCCAGCGTGATGAATTAGAATTTATCAAAAAACTTCAATCCTTCCTCAAACAGAATGTCGCCGAATTCACATCAGGTGAAATCAGGGAGATAAAAAATCGAGTAACCCCTTATGCAGAGCAACGTAAAGAGTGGATCGCCAGACAACAAGAAAAGGCGCCCCAATAGGGACGCCCTTTGATCTCTTAGAATTACCGTTCGCTTATTTTGGTGGCGCAAACCGTGTCAGGTCAATGCCTTCGACCGCAGTCTTATACTCGTCGATGCTTGGGGTCCGGCCCAGAATGGTGGAGAGCACGACGACCGGTGTAGACGCCAGCAAGGACTCGCCCTTTTTCTCGTCCGAATCTTCAACCACGCGGCCCTGGAACAGGCGCGTTGATGTTGCCATCACGGTGTCACCCTTTTCCGCCTTTTCCTGGTTGCCCATGCACAGGTTGCACCCGGGTCTCTCCAGATAAAGGATGTTTTCGTACTTGGACCGTGCATCCGTTTTGGGCGCGCTATCATCGAATTCAAAGCCTGCGTACTTTTGTAAAATAGCCCAGTCGCCTTCTTCTTTGAGTTCATCGACAATGTTGTAGGTCGGCGGGGCGACGACCAAGGGGGCCTTGAACTCGATTTTGCCTTGGCTTTTCTCAAGGTTTCGGAACATTTGCGCGACGATGTTCAAGTCACCCTTGTGCACCATGCATGATCCGACAAAGCCCAAGTCGACTTTCTTTTCCGCGCCATAATAAGAAATCGGGCGGATGGTGTCGTGGGTATAGCGCTTGGATGGGTCTATGTTATCGACATCTGGGTCGGCAATCATCGGCTCGTCGATTTGATCCAGGTCGACGACGACTTCAGCGAAATACTTGGCATTATCGTCAGGTGACAATGCCGGTTTCGCGCCAGATTTGATTTCTTCGATGCGCTTGTTGGCCTTGTCAATCAGCCCTTGCAGCATCTGCGCTTTGTTATCCATGCCCTTGTCGATCATCGTCTGAATACGGCTTTTAGAGATTTCGAGCGATCCGATCAGCGTCTCATCATTGGAAATGCAGATGGAGGCTTTTGCCTTCATTTCCGCAGTCCAGTCGGTGAACGTAAAGGCTTGGTCTGCCAGCAGCGTGCCGATGTGCACTTCGATGATCCGGCCTTGGAAAACGTTGTCGCCAAACTGCGCCAACATCTGTGCCTGGGTGGCATGAACCACGTCACGGAAATCCATGTGTGCACCCATTTGGCCCTTAAACGTGACTTTCACCGATTGCGGGATTGGCATCGTCACTTCGCCAGTCGCGAGGGCGAGGGCGACCGTGCCCGAGTCCGCGCCGAACGCGACGCCCTTGGACATCCGCGTGTGAGAATCGCCACCAATGATGATAGACCAGTCATCCACAGTGATGTCGTTCAACACCTTGTGGATAACGTCCGTCATCGGATGGTATTGATTTTTAGGGTCGCGACCGGTGATGAGGCCAAAGTCATTCATGAACTTCATAAGCTTTGGTGTATTGGCCTGGGCCTTTTTGTCCCAAACCGATGCCGTATGGCACCCGGACTGATATGCACCGTCAACGGTGGGTGAAATCACTTCGGCGGCCATAGCTTCGAGTTCCTGCACCGTCATCGGGCCGGTTGTATCCTGCGATCCAACGATGTTGACCCGCACCCGGACGTCAGAGCCCGCGTGCAGAACGGTACCTTCGTCGACACCTAGCGCATTGTTGTTGAAAATTTTCTCGACCGCTGTCAGGCCCTGACCGGCGTGCGAAAGCTCTTTTGAAGGGGCAAATACGGAGGCCGCTTCGACACCAAGCGTCGATGCCGCAAAGGTTTGCAGCTTCTTGCCAAAGACGATGGCGTACGAGCCGCCGGCCTTCATGAACTCAACCTGCTGCGGTGAGAAAGCAGCGGATACATCGACCAACTCTTCTTCGCCGTCTTCGGAATACAGCTTTTTATCTTTTGCGTTGATCGTCAGCACTGTGCCGGTTTCGACGGAGTAGACCTCTTCCAGAACCGGGTTGCCATCGTTGTTCATGATGACATTGCCGTCATCGTCGACTTTCTTGACCCAGTTCTTCAGATCAATGCCGATGCCACCGGTGACGCCCACCGTGGTCAGAAAAATCGGCGATATGCCATTGGTCCCGGCAACGATTGGGGCCACGTTCACAAACGGCACATAGGGGCTGGCAGGTTTGCCCATCCACAACGCGACGTTGTTGATCCCCGACATCCGGGATGACCCGACACCCATGGTGCCTTTTTCCGCGATCATCATCACTTGTTTGTCAGGATGTTGTTTTTGTAGGGCCTTAATTTCGGCTTGCCCGGCTTCCGAGATGAAGCACTTGCCGTGCAGTTCGCGGTCCGCGCGGGAGTGCGCCTGATTACCTGGGGACATCAAGTCGGTGGAGATATCACCCTCTGCGGCGACATACGTGACCACTTTAATTTCGTCGTCGATGTCGGGTAGGTTGGTAAAGAACTCGGCCTTGGCATAACTCTCAAGAAGCTGTTTGGCGATTTCATTCCCGGCTTTGTATGCTGCTTCCAGCCGCGCCATATCCGCGTCATAAAGATACACTTGGGTTTTCAGCACGTCGGCGGCCTGTGCAGCGATGGCTGCATCGTCACCCAATGCCAAATCAAGCAGTACCTCAATCGAAGGGCCGCCCCGCATGTGGGACAGAAGCTCAAACGCAAAAGGCTGCGAGATTTCGGGGACGACCGCGCCGCCCAGGATAATTTCTTTTAAGAATTTAGCTTTTTCAACCGCTGCGCTCGTGGTGCCGGGCAGGGTGTTGTAGATGAAGAATTTTAATGAGTCTTCTCTGTGCTCGTGATCAGCGTCTCTAATTTGCGAGATGATCTCACTCAGAAGCGCGCCGTCTTCTATGGGCTTTGGGCTCAAATCTTGGGATTTACGCTCTTCGATCTCGTTCAAATAGTCGGTGTACAAGCTCATGAATATACCTGTGCGTTAGTGTTGAGGGCCGCCTGGACGCAGCGTTTCAAACGCTTCTGATGGTCTGGCAGAAATCTGAGGGCATCATGCACAGTTTGGCCTGAATTACCATGCCAGATGTATCGAATTCGTTGAAAATACGCCGTTTATTGAGATTGATTCCCAATTAACTCGGCGTATTCCGAATTCACTTATGCCGCGTTCAGGCGTCTCAGCACATACTGCAAAATACCACCGGCAAGGTAGTAATCGACTTCGTCAACGGTATCGATGCGGCACAGCAACGGCACGGTCTCTGACGACCCATCGGCCCGCGTGACCGTCATTTCGGCGTCCATGCGCGGCGTAATGCCGCCCTCGATACCCGTAATGTCATAGGTTTCAGTGCCATTAAGTTTCAGCGTCTCGCGGTTTGTCCCCTCTTTGAACTGTAACGGCAGGATACCCATGCCCACCAAGTTGGAACGGTGAATGCGCTCAAAGCTCTCGACCACAACCGCCTTGATACCCACTAGGCGTGTGCCCTTGGCCGCCCAGTCGCGGCTCGATCCGGTGCCGTATTCCGACCCGCCGATGACAACCAGTGGGGTGCCATCCTGTTTATAGCGCATGGCCGCATCGTAAATGGACATGACATCGCCCGATGGTTGATGTGTCGTCCAGCCGCCTTCGGTGCCGGGGGCCATCTCGTTGCGGATACGGATGTTGGCGAAAGTGCCGCGCATCATCACCTGATGGTTGCCGCGTCGCGCACCATACGAATTGAATTCATTCGGGCGGACTTGGTGTTCCAGCAAGAACTCGCCAGCAGGGCTTTCTTTTTTAATGTTACCTGCGGGTGAAATGTGGTCGGTGGTCACCGAAGCCCCCAAGATTGCGAGTGCGCGCGCACCTTTGACATCCTTGGGGTCGTGGGTCCCTTCGCCGATGTCTTCGAAGAACGGCGGATGCTGCACATACGTCGACCCCGGGTTCCATTTGTAGGTTTGGCCCTCGGTTATTTTGATGTTCTGCCAGTTCTCATCACCCTTAAACACATTACCGTAACGTTCATGGAACATGTCGGCGTTGATGACACTTTCCATGTACGCGTGGATTTCCTGGTTCGATGGCCAGATGTCCTTCAGGTAAACCGGGTTGCCGTCCTTATCATTGGTCAGGGGGGCGTTGTAGATATCGATGTTCATGTTGCCGGCAATCGCATAGGCAACGACCAGGGGCGGTGACGCCAGATAGTTCGCCATGGTCAACGGATGAACGCGTCCTTCAAAGTTTCGATTTCCCGAAAGCACGGCTGCGACCGTGATGTCGTTGTCGACGATGGCGTCTTCTAATTCTTGTGGGAAGGGGCCAGAATTTCCGATGCATGCCGTGCAGCCGAACGCGACCAGATCATACCCGATCTGGTTCATGTATCCCATCAAGCCGCCTTTTTCCATGTACTCTTGAACGACCTGTGACCCTGGGGCGAATGACGTTTTGACCCATGGCTTGGGGGCGATCCCCAACTCAACCGCTTTCTTGGCCATAAGGCCAGCCCCGACCAGCACAGCTGGGTTGGATGTGTTGGTGCAACTGGTGATGGAGGCGATCACAACCGCGCCGTCTTCAAGCTCGTAATCATCGACCGTGGCAGAATTACCCTGCGCTCGACCGGTCAATGTCTCGAACCCTTCTTTGAAGGCTTTGGATGACATGGACAGTTGAATACGATCCTGCGGGCGTTTCGGTCCGGCGATGGATGGTTCGACCGCGCCCAGGTCCAGTTCTAAAGTGTCGGTGAAAACTGGGGCGTGGGTGCCTTTTTCACGCCACATGCCTTGGGTTTTTGCATACGCTTCGGTTAATGCCAGCGTATCGTCGTCGCGGCCTGTTAGTTTCATGTAATCCAGCGTCGCTGGACTTACCGGGAAGATGCCGCACGTCGCGCCATATTCAGGTGCCATGTTGGCAATGGTGGCTTGATCGGCGAGGGACAGGTTGTCCAAACCGTCGCCATAGAATTCGACGAACTTCCCGACCACGCCTTTTTTGCGCAGCATCTCAACAACCCGCAATACCAAGTCGGTGGCGGTCATGCCTTCGGCCAATTTACCATCCAGCTTAAAGCCGATCACTTCGGGGATCAGCATCGACACGGGTTGGCCGAGCATCACGGCCTCGGCCTCAATGCCGCCCACACCCCAACCCAGAACGCCAAGCCCGTTGATCATGGTGGTATGGCTGTCGGTGCCGACGACCGTGTCCGGGTAGGCGATGGTCGCGCCGTCTTTGGCTTCGCTCGACCACACGACTTTGGCCAGATATTCCAGATTAACTTGATGGCAGATGCCGGTGCCGGGTGGCACAACTCGGAAGTTTGAAAATGCCTGCTGGCCCCATTTCAAGTATTCATAACGCTCCATATTGCGTTCGAATTCTAATTCGACATTACGCTGGAACGCGGTCGGGGTGCCGGACTCGTCGATCATTACCGAATGGTCGATGACCAGATCGACCGGGGACAGTGGATTGATTTTGTCAGGGTCGCCACCCATCGCGACCATGGCATCGCGCATGGCTGCCAGATCAACGACAGCTGGAACGCCGGTGAAATCCTGCAGCAGGATACGCGCCGGAAGATACGCAATTTCATGATCGGAACGCTGGTTGTCCAACCATGCGCCGACGGCTTTGATATCCTCGACGGTGACCGTGCGGCCATCTTCGCGGCGAAGCAAATTCTCCAACACCACTTTCAGCGAGTAAGGCAGGTGCGCGACGTCACCGATGCCAGCATCTTTTGCGGCATCCATCGAATAATAATCGTACGATTTGTTGCCCACCTGAAGGGTTTTACGGGCGCCGAGGCTGTCGTTTCCGATGTTGGTCACGGGCTATTCTCCAAAAAAAGCGAACAGGAAAACCTGATCTGATATGACCCATTCTGATTGAGTTTTTCTGTAAGTATTAGGTGTGTCTGTGTCCGCGCGTTGTCAAATAAGCACAATTTTTGAGTGGATTTAAAACTTTCACTTGATATTACGTTTACGTAAACGTAAGGGTGAACTAGGTGAGGTTGAATTAACACATTTTACTTGTCCAAAGATGACAGTTTTGTAACCTCACCTTCTGAAGACGTATAACCCGGCGAAAAGTTCGGGATGCGGCAGGGAGGAAACTGAATGGGTGATGCTGAGCAGAGCCATGGTGCTCTCGACACATTTCCAAAGTTGCTAATCGATAACGCGCGCCGTATCGGCGACCGACCTGCGATCCGTGAAAAGGATTACGGGATTTGGCAGGCATGGACGTGGTCGGTAATGAAATCCGAAATCGCGGCCATGACGGCGGGCTTGCATGTGTTTGGGTTCAAGCGCGGTGACAGCTTGGCCATTGTCGGTGACAATCGACCGCAACTTTATTGGGCGATGACGGCGGCGCAGGCGCTGGGCGGTATCCCGGTGCCGATGTACCAAGATGCCGTCGCAGACGAAATGCAGTATGTGATCGAGCATGCCGAGGCCAGCTTCGCGATTGTCGAGAATCAAGAGCAGACCGATAAGATGCTCGAAATTATGGACCGCTGCCCGAACCTCAAAGAAGTGGTGTTTAAAGATCCACGCGGGATGCGTCACTATGATCAGTCATACGTGCGCTCACTTGAATCATTGATGGATGCTGGTCGGCAGTTCTTGTCCGAGAACCCGGATTGGTTTGAAACCGAAGCCGCCAAGGGAGCGGGCATAGACACTGCAATCATGCTCTATACATCCGGCACGACGGGGCGCCCAAAGGGCGTGGTGTTGAGTTTCGACAATCTGGTGATCACGGCGCGAAACGGCGTTGAATGGGATAACCTGAAAGAAACAGACGAGATGCTCGCCTATCTGCCGATGGCCTGGGTCGGTGATAATATTTTCTCGTATAGCCAATCATATGTTGCGGGGTTCTGTGTCAGTTGTCCGGAAAGTTCGGAAACGGTGATGCAAGATCTCAAAGAGATCGGCCCCACGTATTTCTTTGCCCCACCCAGCATTTTCGAAGGCATCTTGACCCAAGTGGCGATCCGTATGGAAGACGCCAGTTGGATCAACCAAAAGCTATATGCGTATTTCATGGGCGTCGCCAACCACGTCGGCCCGGCGATTTTGGATGGTGAACCTGTGTCCTTCATGGATCGTCTGAAATACGCGTTAGGCGAAATTCTGATCTACGGACCGCTTAAAAATGAACTTGGGTTTTCCAGGTTCCGTGTTGCGTACACAGCGGGCGAGGCCATTGGCCCTGATATCTTTGATTTTTATCGAAGCCTCGGGATCAATGTGAAACAGCTTTATGGTTCAACCGAAGCCTCGGTCTTTATCTGTATGCAGCGTGATGGCGATGTGAAACCCGATACCGTCGGTCCACCTGCAACGGACGTGGAGTTGAAGATCGCTGACAATGGCGAGGTTTTGTTCAAAAGCCCGGGCGTATTCCAGAGCTATTTCAAAAACGAAGAAGCCACCCGCGACACCAAAACCGAAGACGGTTGGGTGATGACGGGCGACGCCGGATACTTCGATGCCGATGGGCATCTAAAGATTATTGATCGTGCCAAAGATGTTGGGAAACTCAACAACGGCACGATGTTCGCGCCGAAGTATATTGAGAACAAGCTGAAGTTCTTCCCATATATTACTGAAGCGGTTCTTTTTGGTAACGAGAAGGACTATGCAGCGGCGTTCATCAACATCGACTTAGAGGCCGTCGGTAACTGGGCCGAGAAACGCGGACTGGCATATTCAGGCTATACGGATTTGGCGATGCGTGACGAGGTCTATGATCTTGTCATCGATTGCGTCAACAAAGTGAATGTCGATTTGTCCGAAGACGACGCGCTGTCTGGATCGCAGATCAAACGCTTCTTGGTGCTGCATAAGCTTTTGGATGCCGATGACGGGGAATTGACCCGCACACGTAAAGTGCGCCGTTCGACCGTCTCTGAACGCTACGGCGAATTGATTGATGCACTCTATTCGGACGTTAGATCTTGCTTGGTCGAAGCGCAGCTCACGTTTGAGGATGGCCGGACCGGTACGATCAAGGCCGATGTGAAAATTCGCGAGGCGGAGATGATCCCCGTGCAACAGAAACAAGCGGCGGAGTGATCGGTAACGTCATGGCATATGAAAGAACAATTGGCGATACGATCTTGGCAGTTGATCAAATTTCGTTGTCGTTCGGCGGCGTGAAGGCTCTGTCCAACATCAGTTTTGAAGTCAGCGAGCACGAGGTTTTTGCGATCATCGGCCCCAACGGGGCGGGCAAAAGCTCCATGTTGAATTGCATCAATGGCTTTTATCATCCGCAAGAAGGCACGGTGACGTTTAAAGGTGAAAAACGTCGCCGGGTACGTCCAAGCGAAGCTGCGCGAGATGGTATCGCGCGGACGTTCCAGAACATTGCGTTATTTAAGGGGATGTCGACCCTCGATAATATAATGACGGGCCGGAATACGAAGATGACCAAGAACATCTTATGGCAGGCATTGTATTATGGTCCCGCGCGTCGCGAAGAAGAAGAGCACCGCACACACGTCGAAAAAGTCATCGACTTTTTAGAGATCGAAGCGATCCGCAAAACCCCGGTCGGTAAGCTGCCTTATGGTTTGCAAAAACGCGTTGAGTTGGGGCGCGCGCTGGCGGCCGAGCCCGATCTGCTTTTGTTGGACGAGCCGATGGCGGGCATGAACCTCGAAGAAAAAGAAGACATGTGCCGTTACATTCTGGATGTGAATGACGAATTCGGCACCACAGTCGTTTTGATCGAACACGACATGGGTGTCGTGATGGATATTTCAGACCGGGTTGTTGTGCTGGATTACGGAAAGAAACTTGCCGACGGAACACCGGACGAAGTGCGTACTAACCAAGCCGTGATTGATGCCTATTTAGGTGTTTCTCACGACGATAAAGAATAAGGCGGTTTAGACATGCTGTTTTTCCTCGAGACAGTGATCACCGGTCTGCTGGCTGGTGTGATGTATTCGCTGGTCGCGCTTGGTTTTGTTCTGATCTTCAAGGCGTCTGGCATTTTCAACTTTGCGCAGGGCGTGTTCGCCTTATTTGCCGGGTTGGCGCTGTATGATTTTATTGCCGAAGGCGGATGGTTCCATGATTTATTTGGTTTTGTGCTGCCAGTATGGCTCGGCATCATTGCGACCATGGGGGTCATGGTACTGGTTGCGTGGTTGGTGGAACGATTGGTTTTGCGACATTTGGTGAACCAGGAACCGATCATCTTGTTTATGGCGACGATCGGCCTTGCGTATTTCATGGAGGGCCTTGGCGATACGTTGTTTGGTTCCGACGTGAAGCCTTTGAACATCGGCTTGCCGAATGGTGCCGTCGATTTCCTATTGGATAACTACAATCTATATATCGAAAAATTAGAAATCTTCGCCGCCGTAGTGGCGGCCGTCTTGGTGATTGTATTGGCAGTGTTTTTCCAAAAAACACGGATTGGCCGCGCTCTGCGTGCGGTTGCAGATGACCACCAAGCGGCGTTGAGTGTGGGCATTTCATTACGCACCATTTGGGTGATCGTTTGGTCTGTGTCTGGGTTCGTGGCCTTGGTCGCCGGGATTATGTGGGGATCGAAATCTGGGATTCAGTTCTCGCTCTCTTTGATCGCGCTCAAAGCATTGCCCGTCCTAATCCTTGGTGGGTTTACATCGGTGCCGGGTGCCATTGTTGGCGGGCTGATCATCGGTGTTGGTGAAAAAGTGGCAGAGATCTACGCTGGACCGTTTATTGGCGGGGCCATTGAAAACTGGTTCGCCTACATGCTGGCGTTGGCATTCTTGTTGTTCAGGCCGCAGGGGCTGTTCGGCGAAAAAATTATTGAGAGGGTCTAGCCGACATGTTTTACCGCGAAGCCGGGCAATTCAAAACAAGCTACCGTGCGGACGAAGCAACATTCCCCATTTTGCAGGACAAGATTTTTGTCTATGCGTTTATGGCCGTTGCGTTCTTGGTGGTGCCATTCTTCATCACCGATTATTCGGCGAATGCAATTCTTATCCATTTCCTGGTTTATGCATTGGCGGCCATTGGCCTGAATATTCTGACAGGATATTGCGGCCAGGTGTCGTTGGGCACCGGCGGGTTCATGGCTGTTGGTGCGTATACGACATATAAGCTCTCGACCGCATTCCCGGAATTGAACCTCATTATTATTGTTCTGTTGTCCGGCGGGATGACGGCGTTTGTCGGCGTGATGTTCGGGTTGCCGTCGCTCCGCATTAAAGGGTTTTATTTGGCGGTTGCGACATTGGCAGCGCAGTTCTTTTTGGTCTGGCTGTTCAACAAAGTGGGTTGGTTCTTTAACTACAGTCCGACGGGCATGATTGTGTCACCGCCCCGCGAAGTCTTTGGATTTTTGATCACCGGGCCAGAGGCGAGTCCCGTTGTTAGATACCTGTTCTGCTTAAGTATTGTGACGATTGCGGCAATCGTTGCGAAAAACCTCGTGCGGGGCAGGCTTGGGCGAAACTGGATGGCCATTCGCGATATGGATATTGCAGCCGAATTGATCGGTATTCGTCCGCTGCAAGCCAAGCTTTCAGCATTCGCGGTCAGCTCCTTTTATATCGGCATGGCAGGATCGTTGTATTTCGCCGTTTGGCTGGGCAGCGCAGAGCCGACAGAAGCCTTCGATATTTTCCAATCATTCTTTGTATTGTTCATCGTCATCATTGGCGGGCTTGGTAGTATCTTAGGGTCATTCCTGGGTGCAGCGTTCATGGTTCTTGTCCCGATCACGTTGAAGACCATCATGGTCGATGGGTTTGGATTTGCCGTGGGTGCGGCGAAGCACGTCGAAGTAATGACGCTCGGGGCATTGATTATATTCTTCTTGATCGTTGAGCCACATGGGTTGGCCAGATTGTGGGCTATTTTAAAGGAGAAACTTCGGCGCTGGCCGTTCCCCTATTAATACTTGGGTGGATTGGTTAGCATGACATCAACCAATAATAACAGACGACAAAGTCGTCATCTAAACCTCAAAGGGAGGAAAACATGAGACTTAAGCTTTTGACAAAAATGATGGCTGTTGCAGCGGTGGCAACGCCATTGATGACAGCTGCAGCGGAAGCCTACGAGTTGGTTATTCCGGCTACTGTTTATCGGACAGGACCATACGCGCCGAACGGTATTCCGTTCGCTAACGGTTATGGTGATTACTTTAAGATGTTGAACGCCCGTGATGGCGGCATCGAAGGTGTTCCGATTAAGTACCTTGAGTGCGAAACAGCCTATAACACCAAGCAGGGTGTTGAGTGCTATGAGAACACCAAAGGCGAGGGGCCATCTGGCGCGTTGGCATACCAGCCGTTGTCCACGGGGATTACCTATCAGTTGATCCCAAAAGCAACGAACGACAAAATTCCTGTGTTCTCGATGGGATATGGTCGGACATCAGCTTCGAACGGCAAAGTGTTCCCATACATCTTTAACTTCCCCGCAACGTACTGGGATCAGGCTTCTGTTTTCGTCAAATACATAGGCGAAAAAGAAGGCGGCATGGATAAGCTCAAGGGCAAAAAAATCGCTCTCGTTTATCACAACTCTGCATACGGCAAAGAGCCAATCCGGACGTTGGAAGAACTTTCCAAAAAGCATGGATTTGATTTGCAGCTGCTTGCTGTTGACCACCCAGGACAAGAACAAAAAGCAACATGGCTACAAGTTCGTCGCGAGCGCCCAGACTGGGTCATGATGTGGGGTTGGGGTGTGATGAACCAAGTCGCCATCAAAGAAGCTGCATCCATCCGTTTCCCTATGGATCGTTTCATCGGTGTTTGGTGGTCCGGTTCGGAAAACGACGTGTTGCCAGCGGGCGATGCGGCGAATGGATATCTGTCAGGCGCATTCCATGCGGCTGGTGATAACTTCCGCGCCCACGATGACATCAAAAAACATGTCTACCAAAAAGGTAACGGCGGCGGCGATCTCGATCGTATCGGCGAAGTTCTCTATAACCGGGGGCTGGTTGCAGCGATGTGGACGGCCGAAGCTATTCGTACAGGCATGCGTATACACAACACCAAAGAGCCAAAAGGCGAGCATGTCCGTGACGGGTTCGAAGCGCTGAACGTCGATGCCAAACGTTTGGCAATTCTTGGTCTCGAAGGTTTCACTTATCCAGTGAAAATCACATGCGAAAACCATGGTGGGCCAGGTAAAGTGGCGCTTCAGCAGTGGGATGCACAGTCCAAAACATGGAGCTTTGTGACCGACTTCTATGAGCCAGATCGTGACGTTGTTGGGGCATTGAAGATCGAAGATTCGACCAACTATGCCAAAGAAAACAACATCACACCGCGTGCTTGCAACTAATGAGCATGAGTGCTGGTAACGCACAGGAAACAGTCGGCGCCAATGAGGGCGCCGACTCGCTCCTGTTCGTCAATAATATCGAGGTTATTTACGACCACGTGATTTTGGTTCTGAAGGGGGTTTCTCTCGAAGTGCCAAAAGGCGGTGTCGTCTCTATTCTGGGTGCCAATGGTGCCGGGAAAACGACAACGTTGAAGGCGATTTCTAATTTGCTTCATGCCGAGCGAGGCGAGGTGACCAAAGGCTCCATCATTTATGATGGGGAACAAATTGAGGATCAGTCACCGAACCACTTGGTTAAACGTGGCGTGATCCAAGTGATGGAAGGCCGCCATTGTTTTGAGCATTTAACGATCGAGGAAAATTTGCTGACCGGAGCGTACACGCGCTCGGACGGGAATTCTGCGATCAACGAAAGCTTAGAGAAAGTTTATACATATTTCCCCCGCTTGAAGGAGCGCCGCACATCTCAGGCGGGCTACACATCGGGCGGCGAACAGCAGATGTGCGCGATTGGTCGTGCCCTGATGTCCAACCCCAAGATGATTTTGCTGGACGAGCCATCCATGGGCTTAGCCCCACAACTGGTCGAAGAAATCTTTGAAATTGTTAGTAAACTGAATAAGCAAGAAGGTGTCTCGATCCTGTTGGCAGAGCAGAATACGAATATCGCACTTCGCTATGCCGATTACGGGTACATCTTGGAAAATGGCCGCGTCGTAATGGATGGCCCGGCATCTTCGTTGCGCGAGAACGAAGACGTCAAAGAATTCTATTTGGGCCTTTCGACATCCGGCCGCAAAAGCTTCCGCGATGTGAAGCATTATCGTCGCCGCAAGCGTTGGCTGGGATAATGTATGATCGCTGATACGCCCTATGACTCATTGGAAATCCGCAGTGCTGATGATCGCGAGCAGTCATTTTTCAGCGCCCTGCCAACGTATTTAAAAGACGCAAAAGAAAAATCTACGTATTACGGCGATGCTTATGGAGATCTTGATCTCGATGCTGTGATCGACCGTAATGCGCTCGCCAAGTTGCCGGTCGTGCGCAAATCATCTTTGTATGAAATTCAAAAATCAGGCGATCCACTTGGCGGATTGTTAACGGTCCGGGATGGGGATTTGGTGCGTATCTTCCAGTCGCCGGGGCCGACCTATGATGCCGAGGGAAAAAGTGATGATTGGTGGGGAACCGCGCGCGCCCTGCATGCCAGTGGATTGCGCCGAGGCGATATTCTTCATAATTCGTTTTCGTATCATATGACACCCGCTGGTTTGATGATGGAAACAGGGGCTCAGGCCATTGGCGCTGCGGTTTTCCCTGCCGGGATTGGCAATACAGAACTGCAGGTGCAGGCCGTTCATGATGTCCGCGCCACCTGCTACACCGGCACACCGACTTACCTGAAAAAAATTCTCGAGACCGCAGCCTCGATGGACAAAGATGTCTTTAGTCTGAAAACTGCTTGTGTGGGTGGCGAAGGATTGCCGCCAGACTTGCGCGCATCCATCGAAGACCACGGCATTCATTGCGGGCAAGTTTATGCTTCTGCCGATCTTGGAAGTGTGGCTTACGAGTCGGTTGCCCGTGAGGGCCTGATTGTTGACGAACGTTTGATTGTCGAAATCGTCAGACCGGGCACAGGTGACCCCGTCCCCGAAGGCGAGGTCGGCGAAGTCGTGGTCACCGTTATGCGTTCAGACTATCCATTGATCCGGTTTGCCACCGGCGATTTATCGGCTGTGTTGTCGGGCTCCAGCCCTTGCGGACGGACAAACATGCGGCTCAAGGGTTGGATGGGGCGCGCCGATCAAACCACAAAGGTAAAAGGCATATTCGTTCACCCGGCTCAAATAGCGGAGCTGATCCGACGTCACCCTGAAATTAAACGCGCCCGCGCCGTGATCTCGAAACAAAACGACGAAGATGTCTTAACCGTCCGGTGTGAGGCATCAGTTGATGATGCTGGGTTCGCCGATACTGTTACGGAAAGCATTTTGAATGTGTGCAAGCTTCGTGGCACCGCCGAAGTGCATCCCATCGGATCGCTACCCAATGATGGTAAGGTGATCGACGACGTGCGAGACGCTTAGCCAGCCCTAAATACCTTACGAATTTGTAATCCTTGGTGCCACATTCGCGCCACAATCCATGACTATGTTCATACTCATAGACCTCCTCGTCTATCACCAGAGACCCCCCTCTCTGGTCCCCTAAGGCGCTAACGCGCCGACACTTGCGGCCGGATCACTTACAAAGTGGTCCGGTCGTTTTATTTTCTGGTCGTTGGCTTTCCAAGTTCCTACCTATCCGTTACCGTTCGATCAACGAGTGCTGGGGCGAGATGGTTAAATTCTTAGGTGATGATCTAGATTGCATCCGAGGTGAGCGTCGGGTGCTGTCAGGATTAAATTTTCAGATAACTGATGGTGAGATTCTGGTGCTGACGGGAAAGAACGGCACTGGCAAATCCACCCTGTTGCGCTTGATGTCTGGATTGTTGCGTCCCTATGGCGGCCAGCTGTTATGGGATGGTGAGAACATCAACGAAGACCCATCGGAACATAATAATCGCATGACATATGTCGGTCATGCCGAGGCCGTGAAGCCAGCCTTGTCCGTAAAAGAAAATGTCGAATTCTGGCGCAGTGTTCGGATCAGTCCTGGTCATACCAGCATCGATGCCCTGGACGCGGTTGGGATTGGGTACCTGACAAATATCCCAGCGCGGTATTTATCTGCCGGTCAAAAGCGGCGCGTGGCATTGACCCGTGCCCTAACATCTGGGGCCAAGCTATGGCTACTGGATGAGCCGACCACGGCCCTTGATGTCGATGCATCAGCCGCCTTCGGTGCCTGTATCGAGACCCATCGCAAAGCCGGTGGCATGGCGGTGATTTCCACGCACACAGATCTGGGGCTGACGGATGTGCGTCATTTGAATTTGAGCCCATCATGAACGGCCTAACCGCAATCCTTGGCCGTGAAATGCGATTGGCGCTGCGCCAAAGCAGCGACACCATGATGGTCATCGCCTTCTTTGTGATTGCCGTTGTTCTGTTCCCTTTCGGTGTTGGGCCGGAACCCAACATGCTGGCACGGATCGGGCCGGGGGTGATTTGGGTCGCAGCTTTATTGGCGGCCATGCTGTCGATGGAGCGAATGTTTCAGGCCGATTATGAGGACGGGTCATTGGAGTTGTTGGTCCTCACACCCGTATCGCTTGAACTGACCGTGATCGCCAAGGTGTTTGCGCATTGGCTGACAACGGGCCTGCCTTTGATTGTCGTGTCCCCGTTGCTTGCCGTCATGATGAACATCCCCACCGAGGGATGGGGCATTTTGATATTGTCATTGGCACTGGGCACACCCACGTTGTCTTTGATCGGGGCTGTCGGTGCTGGGTTGGTATTGGGCGCGCGCCGGGGTGGCGTGTTGTTATCGCTTCTGGTGTTGCCCCTGTTTATCCCGGTTTTGATTTTCGGTGTCGGCTCGGTGGATATGACGTTGAACGGCCTAGAGGCGAAAGCACATATATTACTACTCGGTGGGATATTCCTCGGTAGTTTGGCGCTGACACCTTGGGCGACTGCAGCTGCCGTACGCGAAGCCGTGGCATAATGATTGCCGGATGCTATAACGCGATCAGGAGATTTTATGTTTCATCGATTTGCTAATCCAACCCGATTTCTAAAACTCAGCAGAGTTATTGAGCCTTGGGCCTTGGCGATCATGGTCCTGAGCTTAGGCGCCGGGCTGTATTACGCGTTGTTTTCATCGCCTGTGGATTATCAACAAGGTCACACCGTGCGGATCATGTACATCCATGTGCCGAGCGCTTGGATGGCGATGTTCTGCTATACGGCGATGGCGGTTGCATCCGCTGTGGCGTTGATTTGGAAGCATCAGCTTGCCGATGTGGCAGCCAAGGCAACGGCGCCAATCGGTGCCGGTTTTACATTGCTCGCACTGATCACCGGTGCGCTTTGGGGCAAGCCGATGTGGGGCACATGGTGGGTCTGGGATGCCCGGCTGACATCTGTGTTGGTCTTATTCTTTCTATATCTCGGCTACATGGCCTTGCGCGATGCCTTCGACGACCCGGCGCGGGGTGCAAAATCCGCAGCGATCCTATCGCTGGTCGGCGTCGTAAACGTGCCGATTATCAAATTCTCGGTCGATTGGTGGAATACCCTGCATCAGCCCGCCAGCGTGGTTCGTGTGGACGGGCCAGCCATACACCCTGAAATGCTGGTCCCGCTGCTGCTGATGGCTGTTGCCTTCAAGTTTTATTATATGTGGCTAGTGTTGGTGCGAATCCGCCAAGAGCTGATGGCGCAGCGCATTCGGGCACTGCACCAAAGAGAAGCCTCTGCCTAGGTCCTGTCCCTAGTTCGGCAATTCGATTCTCGTGGATAACGGTGACTGGATACGAAAGGCTTCGATATTCGGGATGATCAGTCGATCCGGTTTTGGTAGCTGAATAGCTCCGGATTTTTTCAACTGTGAAAACTGTCTGGAAACAGTTTCTGTGTTGAGCCCTAGGTAATCACCAATATCGCCGCGGGTCATGGGCAAATCGACCTCGATGCTATCTTCTCGTTTCAGGCCATTACGCCGCGCGAGCGTGAATAAAAAGTGTGAGATCTTTTCGCGCACGCCGCCGCGTGCCAACAGTGTCATATGTTCGATCATGCGGTCTTGTGCGCTTAGGGTCAGTTCATAAAGCTGAACGGCTGCCTGCGGATACGCCCTTTTCATGGTCGATACAAGATCAGGGGCCAACACACAGACCACACTTGGGATCGGGGAAAAGGCCGTCACATCTTTTTGCATGTGACCGCTGGTCAGGGTTTCGCCTTTGCAGACGAAATCGACCACGAACCGGCGTCCATCATCCAATATGCGCTGCAGGATGATCATGCCCGAAGACACTGTTGATACGGTGCCATCGCGAAGCACAGTATCACTTATTGTATCACCGACATCATAGGCATGGCGTTGTGCGCGTTCGGCAACGAACTCCCGTAAGACTGGATTTGCGCGCTCCATTGTTCGGCAAAGTGCACAATAATGTTGTGGGCAAAGAGACGCAGCTTGCTCGGAAAAGCGCCTGCGTGGTCTGCGTTTGATCTGTTGAGTGTTCATAATAGACCCCCCATCAGGGTTCAGCTACTTGGATCAGTAGCGTCAATTATGATTCTATTGCACTGCAACATATGCCGCTTTGACTTGGATCATTTTCCTCAGAAAATTAATTTCCCAAAACTGACCGCAGTCAATGCAGCCTGATATTTAATATTACAAACTATTCATTACAAAACGTTCATCTTGGGGGATGGCGTTTAATTTTTTTCACCGGGGGGTGAGTCATGTTTGTTGTTCTACGCGCGTTCTGCGTTCTTGTTGTTCTCTCCATGATTGGAATTCTGGTTCCTGAGGCCTCTGCCCAAGACAGCGTCTCTGCGGCGTTGGCCAAGGAAAAGGCTGTATGTCATGCCACGAAGGCATTGAGCAGTTCACAGATGGTCCGATGATGGAACAGATCATGGCCATGGGCGAAGACTATGGCGATAAGGGCGGTTGTGTTGTCTGTCACGGTGGTAACCCGGCAGCGACAACAGCCGAGGCAGCTCACTCTGGGGCACCAAAAGAACTCACAGAATCAGACGGACCACATACATTCTACCCTGACCCGGGTAGTATTTTCATTGGTGATCGTGCCTGTGGCCAGTGCCACCAAGGCTACGCAGAGCGCCTGATGAAGTCGTTGATGAACACCGAAGCCGGAAAACTCCAAGGGAACTTGTGGGCTTGGGGCGTTCAGGAAGATCAAAAAGTTGTTTGGGGTAACTATGACCTCAAAGACGAAGACGGCCCTTTACCCATGGTCGGGACCGACGCATACAAAGAATACATGACGGAATATGTCGCTGCGCACCCCGATCAAATGCCCAGCGAAATGATCCAGGTGCCGGACGTCAACATTGACGACATTCCGAATCACCCGAATCAGGCCGGGATCACATATTCCCGCCAACAATGTCAGCGTTGCCACGTCGGCGTATCCGGTCGTGAAAAATGCGGCGATTATCGCGGTACAGGTTGTTCATCCTGTCACGTTCCTTATTCGAACGAAGGGTTCTACGAAGGCGGTGACCCCACGTTGGCGAAGGATCTGCCAGGTAAATTGCTTGTTCACCGCATGCAAGGGACACGGAAGTCCAAGGTTTCACACAACGGGATCGAATATTCCGGTATTCCAACCGAATCCTGCGTCACCTGCCACAACCATGGTAAGCGGATCGGTGTGAGCTACCAAGGTATCATGGAATTCCCATACGGAAGCCCGTACGATGCCCAAGGTAAGAAGCAGCCAAAACTGCACACCAAAAAGTATCTATTCATTAAAGATGACTTGCATCATCAAACCCAAAGCCGTGAAGGCAACCCAGAAGGCGGCTTACTCTGCCAGGATTGCCACACCTCGATCGATATGCACGGTGACGGTAACTTGCCAGGAACCACCCTGGCGCAGGTCGAAATCGAATGTGAAGACTGTCACGTTACCGTCGCCCAATTCCCATGGGAGTTGCCGCTCGGCTACGGTGAGGAATTCCAGAAGGACATCAGTAAAAACCCGGCTCGTGGCTTAACTGATGAACTGCCGGACTTCATGGCCTTTGCTACTCAGTATGAACCTGAAGACGGGTATCTGTTGACCGCACGTGGCAACCCATACGGCAACGTCATCAAAAAGGGCAAAGACGTCATCCTTCACTCCGCATCTGGACTGGACTTCAAAATTCCGATCCTGAAGCAATTGAAAATCGACAATACCTGGAAATCTCCAGACGCTATGGTCGCAATGTCAGCTGTCGGCAAACACATGGAAACCATGGAGTGCTATGCATGTCACGCCGATTGGGCACCACAGTGCTACGGCTGTCACGTAACGGTTGATTACTCCAAGGGCAAAACCGACGTCGACTGGATCAAGACTGCCAACGCCCGTGGCGAAGACGGTCTGTCCGCGGACTATGCGCTCGGCACGAACGGTCTTAAAGTTGCAGGTAAAGTTTCCGAAACACGCAGCTACCTGCGTTGGGAAACACCGATCCTAGGGATCAATGGTGAAGGTCGTGTCACCCCGCTGATGCCAGGTTGTCAGGTCATCACAACTGTGATCGACAAAGATGGCAACACCATCGTCGATAACGAGATCTGGGATACTGCAGAAGCCAAAGGTCTGGATCACGCGCCTGTGCAGCCGCACACCGCGGGTCGCAAGGCGCGCTCCTGTGAAAGCTGCCACAACAATCCGAAAACCCTCGGGTACGGGATTGAAGATGGTCGCTTCATGCAGGGTTACGAGAATGACCTTGTGGTTGATGTGAAAACTGCGACCGGACAAATCGTCCCAGAGCAGTACAAAGTTCAATCACCGGCTATTCCGAAGCTCGACCATGACTTGTCGCAGATCATCACCCGTGATGGCAAACAACTGGTCACCGTCGGCAGTCACTGGCCACTATCTGGTCCGTTGACTGAAGAGCAGCGCTCTAAGATGGAGCGGACAGGTTTATGCATGGGCTGTCACCAGAACATGCTGCAGGAGGACCTGTGGGCTAAAGTCAACTCACCAGCGTTCGTGAATAACAAAGAGCATCAGGATGTGATGAATAAAGCGATCCACTCCCTGGCCAAAGACAAGAAATAGGAAAGGAGCATAGCCATGAAAAAGTCTCTCTTTATCGTCGCCATCTCCGTGTTCTTGATTGGCACGGGGACCGCCAAGGCGGAGTTGGATTACACCATCTCGGATTTGCTCTTGCCGTGTAAGGAAGGCGCCAACGATGCACGTAATGGTTCCGTCCTTGAGCTGGAATGTGAACAGTACATCGCGGGCTTTACGGATCTCTATCATGTCTTGGGTCAAGACAAAAAAGACAACGTCTGTCTGCCACCTGTTGGCAACAGGGATGACGAGGTCCGCTGGGCTTTTATGGAGTGGGCGTATGCCCACTGGGGTGAGCGTAAAAAGCCTGCCGTAGATGGTTACATCGGACACTGAAGGCACACTTTAAGTGTAAGTGATCATCACTTCATATCGTTACATCGAAATTAGCGGTGCGTTCTTGATGGGGCGCACCGCTAAGTTTTTGGTAATATGGATTATGAGAGCGACATAGAACGACGTTTATTGAGGTCGCCTTGTTCGCGAGATGACGTATATTTCTGACAACATTAAATATAATTTAGGCCGAATTAAATTGATCGATATCAGGGGCATCCCGTAAATTGAACCTTACCATTTGTGATTTTTTGTGGGTGGTGTGCCCCGTAAACCTAGTGAAAGCCTGATTGGGAGCGTCCGAAATTGGACAACACGAACAGTATTCTGAGCATGACAGAGCATGGTGCCTACGTGTGGCCGAGCTACGCCGTGGTGACGGTTGTTTTGCTTTTGCTCGTCATTCAATCTTTGCGCGCCTTGAAACGGACAACTCGGGAATTGGAACAGGCGGAAAAGCGCGTTCGAGCCCCGTCAACCAGCCCTGAGTCTGGGGAATAATGTGAAACGTAAACATAAGCGACTTACTTTTGTTGTTGTCGCACTTTGCTTATTGGGATCGGCGGCGGCATTGGTGCTGACAGCCTTTGAAGAAAACATCGTTTTCTTTTTCAGTCCCACAGACATTGCCGAGCAAAAAGCAACAAACGACCAGCGGTTTCGACTGGGCGGCTTGGTAGAAGAAGGCAGCGTCGACCGCAGCGCCGGCAAGACCATCGCCTTCCGGGTCACAGATATTTCTAATGTTGTGCCTGTGCAGTTCACAGGGATTTTGCCGGACTTGTTCCGCGAGGGGCAAGGCATCGTCGCCGAGGGACGATTGGTCGATGGCGTGTTCATCGCCGATGAAGTCCTGGCAAAACACGACGAGAATTATATGCCGCCAGAGGTTGCTGACGCGTTGAAAAAGTCTGGGCAATGGAAACAGTCTTCGCCTGAGACCAAGTCAGAGTATTAGCGCGCACGCTCGCCGCTAAATTATAGGAGCCAAACATGATTGCAGAGATTGGCCATTTCGCCCTGGTGTTAGCGCTGATGGTGGCTGTCGTTCAGGGCACGTTGCCGATGGCAGGGGCTGCGACAGGTAATCAGCGCTGGATGGCGATTGGCAATCATTCGGCAATGGCGCAGTTCCTGTTATGTGCAGTGTCATTCGGCTGTTTGACATACGCTTTTGTTGTCTCTGATTTCTCGGTCATGAATGTGGTGCAAAACTCCCATTCAGCGAAACCGATGCTCTACAAAGTATCAGGCGTTTGGGGCAACCACGAAGGTTCCATGCTGCTTTGGGTGCTGATCATGGCGATCTTTGGCGCAGCGGTCGCAGCCTTTGGTCATTATCTTCCCCCCGGTCTTAAAGCGCGCGCGCTATCGGTGCAGGCATTGGTTGCTGTCGGTTTTTATCTTTTCATCCTGATGACGTCGAACCCGTTTGAGCGTGTCGTACCACCGGCGATCGACGGTCAGGATTTGAATCCATTGCTACAAGATCCAGGGTTGGCGTTCCACCCACCGTTCCTGTATCTGGGATATGTTGGTTTCTCGATGGCCTTCTCGTTCGCCATCGCCGCCTTGATCGAAGGGCGCGTCGATGCCGCCTGGGCCCGTTGGGTGCGTCCATGGACTTTGGCCGCTTGGGCGTTTTTGACCGTCGGCATCGCGCTCGGATCGTGGTGGGCCTATTATGAATTGGGTTGGGGTGGCTTCTGGTTCTGGGATCCGGTCGAAAACGCTTCGTTCATGCCATGGCTTGTCGGGACCGCTTTGCTGCATTCTTGCATCGTGGTTGAAAAACGCGACACCATGAAGGCTTGGACGGTCTTTCTGGCGATCCTGGCATTTTCATTCTCGTTGTTGGGAACGTTCCTCGTGCGTTCAGGTGTGCTGACATCCGTTCATGCGTTCGCGACTGATCCAGAACGGGGGGTGTTTATCCTGGCGTTGTTGGTGATCGTGATTGGTGGCTCATTGGCCCTTTATGCATGGCGGGCACCGCAGTTAAAAAGCACCGGAGTGTTCCAGCCGATTTCCCGTGAAGGCGCGTTGTTACTCAACAACCTAATTATGGGCACGGCGACGGCGGTGGTGCTGTTGGGCACGCTCTATCCCCTGTTCATTGATGCGATATCTGATGGATTGGACAAAATCTCCGTGGGCCCACCCTTCTTTAATGCGGTATTTATTCCGCTCATGGTGCCGATGATTGTCGCCATGGCCATTGGTCCGTTGCTGCCATGGAAACGCGGGGATGTTGCACGGGCATTGAAAACGTTGTGGTTTGCTGGCCTGCTGGCATTCGCGTGTGCGCTCTGGGCGCTATGGTGGCAAGATGGCCACTCGCCATGGGGTATTGTTGGTGTTGCCGCGGCGGCCTGGTTGGTTGTCGGTTCACTAACCGAGTTGGCGGAGCGGGTCAGGCTGTTCCGCGTCCCGATGGCCGACACCATGCGTCGATTGGTCAATCAACCACGTGCGTCGTGGGGCATGACCTTGGCGCATTTGGGCATGGGCCTGACCATCGCCGGCGTCACGGGTGCCGGGGCTTGGAAGGTCGAAAGTGTGCAGTCGATGTACCCCGGAGATACCGTTACGGTCGCCGGCTACGAGTATACGTTCGAAGGGGCCAAAGACGTCACTGGGCCGAACTATTTGGCCACGGCGGCAGTGTTCCAAGTCCATAAGGATGGGGAATTCATCACCACGCTGAAGCCTGAAAAACGTGTCTACACCGTTCGAAATTTCCCAACGACCGAAGCCGGGATTCACACACTGTTGAGTGGTGATCTTTATGCCACTGTCGGCGATGCCAAGGGTGATGGATCATTCGTTACACGCATTTACTTTAACCCATTGGTGGTCTGGATGTGGATTGGCTCAGCCGTCATGGTCGTGGGGGCTGCGATTAGTTTGTCTGACCGACGTTTCCGGGTGGGTGCACCAAAGCGCTCTCGCCTGACCGCATCGCCGCAACCGGCGGAGTAAATAGCCCACGATGAAAATGAATCAGGCTTTATTCGCCTTACCGTTGGTCGGTTTCTTGGGTATCGGTGTCTACTTGGGCATTGGTCTGACCATGGACCCGTCAAAGCTGCCGAGTATGCTCGAAGGTGAACCGGTTCCCGCGTTTGATTTGGCACCGCTCGAAGGTCGAGATGATTTAGGCTTTTCAAACGATGACCTGAAGGGCGAAGTATCGCTGGTCAACGTGTTTGGGTCCTGGTGCGTGGCGTGTCGGGTCGAACATCCGTTCTTGATGCAATTAAAAGCCAACAATCTGGTGCCAATTCATGGCATTGATTGGCGCGAGGAAAACCGCACCGCTGGCCCCGCATGGCTGCGTCGACTCGGTGACCCGTATACGCGGGTGGGGGATGATCCGAAATCAAAAGCGGCCATCGCCTTTGGCGTGACTGGTGCGCCAGAGACCTTCGTCGTCGATAAGCAGGGGATCATCCGATACAAATATGTCGGTCCGTTAGGTCCAGAAGTCTGGTCCGAAACGTTGAAGCCCTTGATCGAACATCTGCGGAAGGAACCCTTATCGTGACTCGCCGAGTGATTCAGCTGTTGGGGATCATCCTATTGGTAACAGCGGTTTGGACATCGCCCAGTTACGCGGTCAATCCAGAAGAAATGCTGGCTGACCCAGAGATGGAAGAAAACGCGCGCGCGGTGTCTCGGCATTTGCGCTGTGTGGTGTGTCAGAACCAGTCTATTGATGATTCCGACGCGCAATTGGCGCGCGATATGCGGGTGCTGGTGCGCGAGCGTATCATGGCAGGCGACACCAACCGTGAAGTCTTGGACTACATGGTGTCGCGGTATGGGAATTATGTTCTGTTGAAGCCACCTTTTGAGGCATCGACTTACGTGCTGTGGATCGGTCCTGCGGTGATTTTCTTGTTGGGGTTGGTGGCCGTCGGCGTGTTCATGTATCAGCGCCGCCCCCAGGTCGTGCCGCATACGTCTGCGAGCCGAACAGGTGCTCCGTCCAGCCTGACCGAAGAAGAGCAAAAAAAACTAGATAAGTTGTTGGGCAAGGATAACTAATGGAACTCTGGCTTCCGGTCATCTTATTA
>CBFHXC010000006.1:0-69419 GCA_965659695.1 Rhodospirillales bacterium | reverse complement strand
TATTCACGTGCACCATACGGACATGCCCAGCTACACAATTTGCAACCAATGCATTTATCCTCGTGCACCAGAACAATACCGTCTTCAGCTCGTTTAAAGCTGGCACCTGTCGGGCAAACTGTAACACAGGCAGCTTCTTCGCAGTGCAAACACGATTTCGGGAAATGAACTGTCCGGCTCGGCTCTGTCTCGCTGGCCCCCACTTCATATGTATGGATGCGGTTGAACCAGACACCAATCGGCTTTGGACCATACGGGTCCAAATCGGTCAGCGGGGCCGCGTGGCCTCCGGTATTCCATTCTTTACAGTTCACGGCACAGGCGTGACAACCGACACAGATATCAAGATCAATGACGAGGCCAAGTTTCTTGTTCGTTGACGGGGGAAGAGTGGTCATTGCTCCCGCCCCTTCCTGAATAATTTGCCGTAGTCCAACTTCGCAGGCGCTGGTTTGATTCCTGGTGGCCGCTCTGTTGCATCAAACTGCGGATATGTCACCGCGTCCTCCGCCGGATCAGCCTTAGTGATTTTGACCCGCAAATCATACCATGCCGCTTGCCCCGTCACCGGATCAGAGTTGGCGTATCGATATCCATCTTCGCGTGGTGGCAACAATTCTGAAATCACGTGGTTAAGCAGAAATCCTTTTTTGAATTCGGCTGCGTCTTTATTCAAGTTCCAGGCCCCTGGGCGTTTACCGATGGCATTCCACGTCCAGACCGTCGATCCCTCAACACCATCCATCAATGACGCCTGGACCCGAATACGGCCATGGTAGCTCTCGACCCAAATCCAGTCGTCTTCGGCGATATCCAATTTCTCGGCTGTCTCGGTGTTCATGTACATCTTGTTGGAGCCGGTGATTTGGCGAAGCCAAGCGTTCTGGGATCCCCACGAGTGATACATTTGCATGGGCCGCTGCGTCAGCGCATGGATCGGATATTCATCCTGATCAATCATCGAGTGTTCGAACGGCGGATACCAAATGGGCATCGGATCAAAGTATGCATCGACGCGGGCACGCTCTCGTTCTGGGGGCTGATTCTTTCCGTGACCACGTGCTGCATTTCTGAATTTTTGCAAAATCTCTGAGTAGACCTGAAGAACAATAGGCTCCGTACTACCGATAAAGCCAACCTCCTTTGCCCAATCCAAATATCCCTGGTTGGCGAATTTGAAGAACTTGTGCTCATCAGGAAAATGATGAGACCAGAAACAGCCGTTTTCAATGTATCGATCCAACTGATTGGGGTTAGGGGCACCGGTGCCATGGGACTCGCCATCCTCACCGCGCCATCCGGCAAGGGGACCAATACCCGGGGCACGTTCGTGATTGACGATGTAGTCGGCATAACCGCCAGGATACTTCGGCGAGCCATCTTCGTTTGTCAGGCCCGGCAGGCCTAGGCGCGCACCCAAATCGATAAGAACTGTCTGGAATGGACGAACATCACGGTCCGGCTTGATCACAGGCTGACGGATTGCGTCCTGTGCTGCGTCCGCTTCGCAAATCGGCCTATCCAGCAACGAAATACAATCCCAACGCTCAAGATACGTCGTATCCGGCAAAACCAGATCGGAATACGCGACCATTTCGGAATAGTAGGCATCCGAATAGATGATCCGGGGAATCTTGTATTCACCTGTCTCGTCGTTTTTGTCCGTCAACATTTTGATCGTGCCGGACGTATTCATCGACGAGTTCCAGCTCATGTTTGCCATGAACATGAACAAGGTGTCGATTGGATACGGATCACCCTTCCATGCATTGCTGATGACCATGTGCATCAAACCGTGTGACGACAGCGGAAATTCCCAAGAAAACGCTTTATCGATCCGCGCCGGACGACCGTCAGCTTCGACCAACAAATCTTCAGGTCCAGTCGGGAAACCAAGTGGCGGACCCTTTAGTGGTTGGCCCGGAAAAATATCGTCTGGCTTACCTGCGGGTTTCAACGCGGGTGGAATGGCTTTTGGGAACGGTGGCTTGTTCCGAAAACCGCCTGGGCAATCGACGCTTCCGATCAGTGTTTGCAGCAAATGGATGGCGCGGCATGTGTGAAAGCCGTTCGAGTGCGCCGATATCCCGCGCATGGCATGCATCGCAACAGGGCGGCCGATAAACTTCTCATGTTTACGTCCATAGGCATCCGTCCATGGGGTATTGGTCTCGATTGATTCTTTGAATGCCACATGTGCGATTTCGGCAGCGATCCGTTTAATCGTGTCGGCCGGAATGCCCGTCTGGTTCGCGACGGCATCAGGGGCATATTTGGGATCAAGATAACGTTCGGCCATCAGTTGGAATGCTGGGACAGCCTGACGGCCATCTTCCAGAACAACTTCGTGGACCAGGACAGGCTTTGCAGAGATATCCAGACCCGACGCCATGGCTTTTTTCTCGCCATCCCAGATAAGTGGCTCGTTTTTATCACCGCGCGCAAACAAACCATCATCTGCAGAACCTGGATCTTGAATCACCAACCAGGCCGAGTTCGTATAGGTCGCCAAATAGTTCTCGTCGATGTTGCCTGTGCGAAGCATCTCGTGGATGAGGGCCATCACAAACAAACCATCTGTTCCCGGTTTAATACCGACCCATTCATCAGCAATGGCCGAGTACCCAGTACGTACTGGATTCACAGAAACGAATTTTGCGCCACGTGTTTTGAGCTTACCCAAACCAGTTTTGATCGGGTTGGAATCATGGTCTTCAGCCACACCGAACATCAAGAAATATTTGGTGCGGTCCCAATCGGCTTCACCAAATTCCCAGAACGAACCACCAATCGAATACAACCCCGCTGCCGCCATGTTGACGGAACAAAACCCACCGTGCGCCGCATGGTTCGGTGTACCGAACTGACTAGCCCACCATCCGGTCAGAGATTGCGATTGGTCTCGGCCTGTAAAGAACGCGAGTTTGCGCGGATCGGTCTGGCGAATTTTACTGAGCCATCCCGTCGCAATTTCAAGCGCTTCGTCCCACTCAATTTCTTCAAACTCACCCGACCCTCGTTCGCCGACGCGTTTGAGCGGCTTGGTCAACTTGGCTGGGGAATATTGCGTCATGATCCCGGCAGAGCCCTTGGCACAAAGCACCCCCTTATTGATAGGGTGATCTCTATTGCCTTGGATGTAGCGGATTTTGCCGTCTTTTAAGTGAACCTTAATGCCGCAACGGCATGCACACATATAACAAGTCGTCGTTTTGACCTCGTCCGCGACTTCTGGGGATGTATCGACTGGATTCTCGCTCGTCGTCATGACGCGATTTGCCCCTCATCCCGCTTTTGATTGCTATTTGATGCTTGCTCGCATGCTGGGCCTGGGCCGCGCATGTATGTGCGGCTCGGCTGATATCGCCTGCTCAGACGGAGCCAGTTGTTTAAAGCACGAGAGATATTGCTGAGGGCACGAGCGTTACGCCCGGTGTCCGGAGACTGATCCATAGAAGGAATTCCAATTAAAGAAAATGTTAGTGACAGATGTCGCAAAAAATCATTGATCAGTCCAATGATTAATTATTGTTATTTCAACAAATTAAATTCATCAATCGATCTAGCTAACCCGCAACTCAACCTTGCCCTGCTGGCGCATACCGCTTCAAAAACACCTCTTGATTTCCAGATCTGAGGTATTCGATCGCACAGCCCAAAACATGGTCGTTTGTATCGCCTATCGCAGGACAGGCGGACTCAGATATCCGAGGTTTAGACGCATGTTCGTCTTCATTCTGGGCTGGTATGGCACCTGGCAAATCAGCTTCGCGACGCCGATTGGGCATCGATTCCAAATCTGTGTCTTGAATAACAATGATATCCGGCGTCACACCCAATGCCTGAAGCGTCTGATTCGATGCCGAATAATAAAGCGCTGTCGTCAAACGCAGTGCCCCTTCGAGTGGCATCGGCATGATCGTTTGCACAGAACCTTTACCGAAAGTCCTATTCCCCATAACAATCGCGCGGCCATGATACTGAAGCGCACTGGCAACAATCTCGGATGCAGACGCTGATCCTTGATTGACAAGGATCACCATAGGAATGTCATCAATAAGATCACCTTCGTCAGCGTAATAAGAACGCTCATTTCGGCCATCACGCCCCTTAATGGCGACGATCTTGCCATTCTCTAAGAATGAGTCTGCAACTGATACTGACTGATTGAGCAACCCACCGGGATTATTCCGCAGATCAATAATGACACCGTTGAGTAGGTGCCCCGTTTCGGACTTTATCGCGGAGATCGCTTCTTGAATGCCGCTTTTAGTCTTTTCATTAAAGCGTGTGATACGAATATAGCCGATATCATCTTTGACATTGAAGCGAACAGATTTGACCTCGATGATATCTCTGACGATACGCAAATCAAAATCATCAGCATTTGGGCGTCTTATGGTCAAAACGACTGGGTCACCAGCTTTTCCCCGCATCAATCGCACGGCTTCACGTAGGTTTTTGCCCTTCACAGGTATGGTGTCGATATGGGTAATCAGGTCCCCAGCCAACATCCCAGCGCGTTCTGCAGGGGTTCCTTCGATGGGAGAGATGACCTTAACCAAATCACGATCCATGGTGATTTGAATGCCCAGACCGCCAAACTCGCCTTTAGTATTCGCGAATGTATCACGGAATTCTTCGGCATCCAGATAGCTGGAATGCGGGTCCAGCGCCTTCAACATTTTATGCAGGGCATCTTCGACGAGGATCTGCGACATAACGGAATTGGGGGCAGGTGATTTATCCGTAACGCCAGCGATTGCCGCGTCAATCAAGGCACGATCATCGACATCATAAACATAACTGGCACGCATGCGCCGATAGGCAAAATTGAAATAATCAAGGCGCTCCCGGTCGCTCGCGTCCTGCGCATAAGCATTGTAGGTCTCTTCAAAGCGCAAAAGCTCCTGTTGGGTACTTTGCGGTAAAGGCGATGAATTTTCGTTCAGTGCCATCACAACACGTCCGATCGCGGAATGATCAGTGACGCATGCCGTGATCACCAGCGCAACGAACGAAATCATGAATGTGGCCGCAATGGCGCGTGATGCTCGCGTCATATGCAAATATCGATCTCTAAGGAATTTTGCGGTCACGCTTGTCGATTACCCGTCTGAAGTGATTTTCGATATTAACTCACCAAGAACCCGCTCCATATCGTCGTTTTCGACCTGACACGTCCCGGCATTCTCGTGTCCACCGCCGCCATACTTCAACATCAATTCACCGACGTTGGTATTAGATGTCCGGTTCACAATGGATTTTCCAGTGGCGAGAACGGTATTCAATTTGTTCAACCCCCAGAGCACATGAATGGAAATGTTGCAGTCAGGATAAAGCGCGTAAATCATGAAGCGGTTACCAGCATAAATCGTTTCTTCGGCACGAAGATCAAGAACAATAAGATTTCCATGTACCGTAGAACAGCGCTTTATTTGATCGCGGAATTTCTCATCGTGGTCGAAATAAAAATCCACGCACTCTTTCACATCCGCAAGCGAAACAATCTCGTCAATCGAGTGATTTCGGCAATAATCGATCAGCTGCATCATCAACTGGTAGTTGGACACTCGAAATTCGCGAAAGCGTCCAAGCCCTGTTCGGCTGTCCATGAGCATGTTCAACAAATCCCAACCCTCTGGCTTGAGGATTTCTTGCTCGGAAAACTGTGCGCTGTCACCTTTATCGACTGCGACCATCATGTCGTCTGCAATTCTGGCAAACCGCTCTGCCCCGCCATAGTAGTCATATACAACACGTGCGGCAGATGGGGCATCTGGATCAATAATATGATTGTCCGGATTGGAGCCCACGCGGATGGTTTCGCTCAAGTGGTGGTCAAACGCGAGATACCCCCCCCTCAACATATGGCAAGTTCGTGGTGATATCGCTCAGATATCAGAATCGTGCCATCCTGCATATCCTTAGGATGCACGAACTTGATATCGTCAATGATATCCAGTTCCTTCAGCAACACGGCGCATACAAGCCCGTCAAAATCACTTCGTGTTACCAAACGGTATTTTGTATCGCTCATCGAACCCTCTTGAACATTAACATCGACGCTTCAGCGCCTGTAACCACTCGTTGATCGGGATTTTGGCTGGTGCCGGGTACTTATGGCAAGGAAGGATTCAAATTAACCCGAAATCAGGCAGTACGGAGGCCGTGTCTGACCCAAATTGCAGCCATCAGAAGCAATACAGCACCTGCCTGATGGGCGGCTGCCAACGGGATTGGCACGACCAGCAATAAGGTCGAAATGCCCATTGCGACTTGAATACCAACGATTCCCAGCATGACGTTCGCGCGCAACCGTAGCGCCGGTTGCAGGGTGCGCCCCACATACCAAAACCCCAGCACCAATAATGCGCTCAACATGGCCAATACACGATGCTGAAACTGGACCGTAGCCAAGTCTTCAAAAAAGTTTTTGTACCATGGACTCATCGCAAAACCTTCTGGCGGGAATAACGCGCCCTGCATCAGCGGAAAGGTGTTATATATCATTCCTGCATTCAGTCCCGCGACCAACGCCCCAGAAAAAACAGTAACTAATACAATCCCCAAGATCAGTGTTGCGAAGCTTCTGGTGAATCCTGAGACCACGTTTGCTCTTTCGCTTAGCAGATCCAGTGCCGTCCAAAGGGCCATCGCGATGATCAAAAAGGCCATCAATAAATGAGTGGCCAAGCGGTACTGGCTGACGTCGGGGCGATCAACCAGGCCACTTTTGACCATCCACCATCCGATAACACCTTGGAGACCGCCAAGAATGAACAATATGGACAAGCGCGCGATCAAAGGACGGTTCAACCATCCTTTGATTATGAAAAATGCAAATGGAAGCGCGAAAGCGATCCCTATCATCCGGCCCCAAAGTCGATGAAGGTATTCGAGCCAGAAAATCTGTTTGTACTCATCTAGGCTCATACCCCGATTAATTTTCAGATACTCCGGCGAGTTTCTATAGGCGTCAAAGTGCGCCTGCCATTGCTCAACCGACAAGGGCGGCAACCAACCTGTCACAGGGCGCCACCCCGTCATCGATAGGCCTGATTCCGTAAGGCGGGTAAACCCGCCCAAAACGACCATGGCGAAGACCATGGCACAGATCACTAAAAGCCAGATCCCAATCATGCGCGCGTGATATTCGGGAATTTCAAAGTAAGATTTATTCAACTTGTTCATACTTTCATTTACGGTTATCCGCTCGTAGTGGATTGATGCTTGTTTGTCTATATTTGTTCCGCAATAAACAGCGATCATAAGCGCTCAACCGCTGACCGTATTGACCAAGGTTAAATCAGCTATGAACGATAAAATGATCCAGGTTCATCCCGTCATGCTTGTTGGCGCAGGTCCTGGCGACCCGGATTTATTGACTGTAAAAGCCCATCGATTGCTGAGCGCCGTCGATGTGGTCGTATATGATCGCTTGGTCGCCAAAGAGATTTTGGCGCTCGTCCCGGAGACCACGGAACGTATGTTTGCGGGCAAAAGAGCCTCTAAACACTACATGCCACAAGATGACATTAATCAGGTCCTGGTTGACCTCGCTATGAGCGGCAAAAAAGTGATGCGCCTTAAGGGGGGCGATCCATTTGTATTTGGTCGCGGCGGGGAAGAAGCCCTCCACCTCGTCAGAAACGGCATCCCTTTTGAAGTGGTTCCTGGAATCACCTCCTCGGCTGGATGCGCGGCGTACGCAGGAATTCCTTTAACCCACAGAGGCATGGCCCATGGCGTGCGTTTTGTGACCGGTCATACCAAGGGCGAAGAACCGCTTGACCTGGATTGGCGCAGCTTGGCCGACCCAGACACAACCTTAGTTGTTTATATGGGGTTATCCAATGCGAAACCCATCGGCGAGAAATTGATTGAACATGGCATGCCAAGCGATATCCCCGTCGCCATCATTAACATGGGGACACGCCCCAGTCAGCGAAGTATCAAAACAACCTTGGGTAGGATGGCAGAGAGCGCAACAAAAACAAAAGTCAAAGGCGCGACGTTATTTGTCATCGGCCATGTTGTTTCGCTGTCTGATGAACTTGATTGGTTCGATCCAGAAAACAGCGGTTAACGTCTAGTATCAATTATCGCGATCAAGGGCGCGGGCCAGGATCATATAAACTTTACCCATGTCGGATGACAGGAACGTGGCATGCAGCATGCTATCCGTATCGCGCTTCGCTGACTCGTCCAGGAGCTTTTCGAATTCCTGCAAATAGCGCGTAACGTAGTCGCGGAACGTTCCATCTTCCTGATACATTTGGCGAATTTGCTGAAGCTTCGCTTTTTCCCGGAAACCCAGTAATTTTCGGACAAAGATACCTTTCTCACCCTTGTTGAAGCGACGCCAATCGTCTTCGGACACCTGTGTCTCCAAGACTCTTGAAATATCCACCGCGATGGACTGCAAACGTTCCGAAATGAAAGTTGCCTGACGGGTGAATTCTTCAAGTGCCGCTGTTTCAGTTGTTTCGGTTAACGTTGCCAGCAAGGCCGATGCCTCATTGGACGCACTGCGGACGTTCTCGGTACGCTCATCCAGCGCTTGATTGATCTCATGCGATTTGCGTGCGACTTCGGTGGTCGCTTTCGAGAGCGCGTCAACTTGTCCACGGACTGATTTATCCCAGGCCGCCACCTTGCCCAATGCCGCATTTGTAGTGCTCGACAACTCCTGCGCACGTCTTGCGAGTGCTTCACCCAAGGCTTCCAGACCGCGCTCAGCACGGTTATATGTGGTCGACAAGTCGAGCATTTGGCGTCGAAGCCCCTCGGTGCCACCTTCAAAGCGCTCTATGATTTCTTCGCTCTTATCGCCCGCATCGTGAATTTGCGCACGTAGCGTATCTGCCGCACGGGTTAATTTAGACACATTTAGATCGGCCGCCATCGATGTTTCAGATGCACGCTGGCCAATGACCTCACCGACGCGTTCCAGTCTATCGACAGCATCCTCGGTCGTGGTTAACAGCACCTTGCCACGGTGTCGTAAGCCGTCCGATGCCTCTTCCAATTGCGCCGTCGCTTTGCGTGCAACGATACTGACCTCTTGGAAGCGTTCCCGAAGGTTTTGGCTGACCTCGTTCATTTCATGGGTGCCGCGGTCCGTCACATCACTCAATTCACGGGCACTTTCACGTAGCTCGACATTTACACTTTCCACCGCGTTGGAGGCTTGCTCCGCCGATTGCTCCACATCATTTGCATGCTTGTGCAACAGATCCGATGAAACACTCATCAATTGAGACGCCCGCTCCGCCGAATTGCTCATTTCATGGGTACGGGTTTGGATATCTTCGCTGACGCGGTTGAGTTTGGCAGCCGCGTCGTTCGACGTATTCATCAGACCACTCGATTGCTGATTCAGCATGTCGGCAAATCGCTGAACGTGAGAACTCGCAGACTCATAAGCATTGGTCAACGAGTCCGAACTATCCCGCAGCAGATGACCGACATCGCCCATTCGCTCCTGAGTCTTTTCAAGAGTGCTGTCTAAGTTTTCATGATTCCGCCGCAACGAACCAGAAATTCCAGAGAGTTTTTCTGCGGCCTTATCAGCGGCACCCGACGTTTTCTCGGCCTCTAACATCAGATTGCGGCTGACTTCATCCAACCGCGCCAATGTTTCGGCAGAGGCATCTCGCGTCAACTCGGCACTTTCTTGCATCTTAGAAGATGATGCATTGATTTGATCAGACGCGCGGAGCGCACTGGAAGACAATTCCTCGGCTCCCGCTTGCAGTATTTCACCGGCATCAATCATCCGACGGCGCACGACTTCGGAGGCGGACTCAACTTGTGTCACCCGCTCGTTAAGCACATCACCCACGCCTTCAATATCTGAATACGCGCGGCCCGACACATTCGCCAAATCGTCGGATTGACGCATCAATAGGTCGGTCACGAGATTCAACAGTTGTGCAGCTCGGTCTGATGCTTCAGACACCTCATGAGCACGAGAATTAAGCTGCTTTCCCACTCGCTCGACCTGATCAACGGCTTGTTCCGATTGCTTCTCAAGTGCACCCGATTCATCGGACATCAATTCGGCGACGTTTCTAATCTGCGTCGACGCCTGATCCGATGCCGACATCAAATGCCGGAGATGATTGCCAAGCTCTTGCCCAACGGCCAGTAAACGAGCTTTGGCAGTTAAGGACGATTGATCAATGGTTTCCGTTTCACGTCGGATCACATCACCTGCATCACTCAGGATATTCGACGATTGCGCAGACACCACTGCCAATCGATCAGCGTTTACCTCTAGCGACTCAATGGTGCGCTCCATCTCTTGCTCGGCACGAGTTGCAACAGCGCTCAATTCCTGCGAGCGGTCTTTAGTGACTCGACCCAAATCATTAATGGCCCGCTGGGCCTGCTGGGTATCTTCTGTCAGCTGCCCCAGCTCTTCGGATGTGGCGCGAGCCGTCTCTGATACACTCTCTGCACTATTGCGAACCGTGCCGGCGCTATGATTGAGTGCATGAGCGACTCGCGTTACATCATTTACGCCCTTGTCGGCTACACGTGTCATATCGTTCGACGTCTCGCTCAAAAGCTCACTTAGCTTTGCCAGACGGGCATCTGCCGTATCGGCCGTGGACTCGACATCTTCGCCACGACGACGTAGCGCTTCACCTGCCTCATCCAGTCGCAATACACTTTGGTTTGCGGCACGCGATACAGTCCCGATCTGATCGCCGATTTGCTCGCCGGCTTCGGCGAAGCGTTCAATGGCGCGATCTGCGGTTTCATCAACTTGCTCCAAACGACGACGCAGCTCTTCACCTACTCGCGCAACCTCCCCCAGGACACGCTCACTCACTAGGTTCAACTCGTCGGTATCTCGGCGCAAGGTATTGCCTACAGCCTCGCCGCGCTCCGCCGCCAAATCAGCAGCCTGAACCATTTCACGTGCTTGCAATCTAAAGGCTTCGCCGGTGCCGCGGACCCGCTCTTCAACGGTTGCAGCCGTCGCTTCTAATTGACGGGCGTCTTCGCGGACCGCATCGCCGACATCCTGAACATCCGATACAATCTTATCAGACGTCTTCGATAACATATGGGTCTGGCGAGCAACGGCATCCTCGATATCTTTTGTCCGCCCTTGGACACGATCAACGGTCTGAATTAAATCGCCAGTTTGGCGCTCGAGGATTTCACGCATCGTGTCGGCCTTGGCCAATGCGATGGTATTTTGCTTCGCCATCTCATGCGATTTATCAGCAAGCTCGGACGCACTGTTTTTCAAATTATCGGTCGCATCATCAGACAGCCCAATCAATTCGCTCACACGATCACGAACAACCTCGCCAATCGCGCTCAAGGTATCTGCTGTATCTTGTGTTGTGCTTTGTGCCTCTGACACTGTGTCACGGAGGGCCTCTGATCTTTCATCAAACAATGATGCCGACTCTTGCGCGCGTTGTGACGCCGTATTGGCAGCCAAATTCAATTCTTGTGATTTGCGTCCGATGACCTGAGCCAAGTCCTCGGCACGCGCCGACGCCCTATCGGAGGAGACAGTCAAATCATAGGCATGTTTTTGTAACAACTCGCCGGCCCCCCGTGCCCGGTCAGTCGCACTATCAGTTGCTTGTGATAAGTCCTCGGTTTGGCGCCTCAGGGCATCTGCAACCGCATGCGCGCGCAAATCCGCATCTTCTGAAACTTTGGATAACTCCATCGCGCGTTCGCGGACCAGTTTACTAACGGCCTCGCCCCGGCGCATGGCTTCTTCGGTCGCACTGTTTAAGTCTTTGGTTTGCTGGCGCAATGAATCAGTTACTTCGCGTAGCCGGCTTTGCGCATGGTCGCTGGGGTATATGATCTGGCGCATTTGCCACCGCAGCGCCTCGGTCTCGTGATGAATATTCAGACTGCGATTGTAGACAACCACAATCACCCAAAGCAGCGCCAATGGCGTGACGACCCCCGCAGCCAGCCCACCAACCTCGTGCGGCAGCAATTCGGTGAGATTATTCCACCCAAGATTCTGTTCCACAAATTGATATGAAAACCATCCCCAAACGGCGGTGGCGATCAACGCACCAACGGGTAATAGCCGATATTTAACCCAAAATGGTGATTCCGGTCGCATCGGCGCATCATTAAGGGCACCCTCGTATCGCAGTTTTTGTCCATCCAAGTCAGCGGGCAGTATGGCATCAAAGGTATCACGACCTTTGGTTTGAGCCGCATTCTCAGATTTAGAGGTATTTTCCTCGGCCATTCGAGAAAACTCCAAAATATTACCAGTCGACCATCATAAAACGCTATATCATGCGTCGTAAACCGAAATTGATGGCGATATCTTGTGTATTACGTGGATAACTCCGAAATCAAATCAATGATGCGATCACTCACCCCGCCATCGCGCATATCATCAAACAGCGCGGCGGCAAAACGCTCCCGTACCTCGGTCCCGGCATCTGGCGTTTTTAAGGCCAAATCGACGGCTTGTGCCAAATCTGCAGGGTTCATTATTTCACGACCGATTTCGCGCCACCGCCATTCAATTCCCTGTGGGTCATATGCTTCTGTATCCCGCGTATGATTGGGGTTTCGAAGCAATAGAATGGGTCTGTCCACCGCCAGATAATCGAACATGGTGCTGGACGCATCGGTCACAAGAACATCTGCAGATTTAAGATAAGGAACAATATCGGCATCAGGGTCATCTACAAGGACCACGTTTTCATAGTCGACCGCGATTTGACGCCAGTGCCCGATCCAATCGCTGTTCATTTGGAACGTATCTGGATGTGGCTTAATCACGACCGTCACATCATCCCGCGCGCCCCTTATATACTTGATGGGGGACTCGGCAATCATCAACGCGGAAGATATCATCGGGCGGGCCGAAGGTGCATAAAGCACGCATGAAGATGACTCCATCAGCGCCGACGGAGGCGCAATGACGTCCCCTCTAAACAATCGTTCTAACCCAAGATACCCCGTCGACTTGATTTGATCTTCAGGGAAGATGCCCGCTCTACTCCACATATCTGCGACCAGTATACCTGGCGCACACACCGCATCTGCTCCTTTGAACATGTTCCTATACCGGTTGAACGAGGCCAGCACACATGGAATGACAATGATATGAGCGTTGGGGAAGAGCTCTCGCAGTTGCCCGCTTCTCATGTCATCAGTCAGCACGACATCGGGCGTGAAGTCTTTTATCTCGTCAACATCGCCCGAAAATAAGGGCCAATGGACTTCCGACATTGCCCCGAACAAATCAAAGAACGCGTGGAAGGCAATAGCACGATTGAAATAAAGCGCAACCCGTCGGGTACGACTGTCTTGTTCCAATAGCCGTTTGCCTGTCCGCTCTGCACCTAGGCTCATTTCGCCGGCATGGGCTAGTAGATTTGATGGCTCCCATCTGAGCGCGTCTCTGAAGGCTTGCAACGCCTCGGCGCGACGCCCGACACTTTTTCGGGCATACCCCAAATGAACCAACGCGCTGGTGCGTTTTGGGTTGAATTTCAAACTATGTTCCAGCGATTTAACTGCATTTTCGCTAGCGCCCATGCGGCGATATGAAACGCCCAAAAGGTAATGCGCTTCATCATTCTCAGGCGAGAGCTCAATCGCCTTTTGCAGTTCAGCAATGCCCTGATCCGCATCCCCTCGCAGCACCAATGCTTTGCCCAAATCCATTCTGATATCGATACCCGTTGGATTGGCGATGGCGGCTCGCTCAAAGTGTTCAATGGCGGCATCCAAATCATTGGTCAGCGCGTGAATTTCACCTAAGTGGAGGTTGGCAACCGGGTCTTGTGGATTTCTCGCTAATGCCTCACCAAAGTGTTGATAGGCGACTTGATGAGCGCCCTGCTCTCTGGCCGCGATCCCCAAATCATTGGCGGATACTAGCTCTTCTTCGACTTCACCGTCAGTACCATCCGGCGGTGACAGCATGACAATACCCAGCTTTGCCAGCCACCCCATCGTGCGCGGCAACTTGAACCGACGCTCTTCGGCGATCATCTCTGCCAATTGGAAAACCGCAATGCCTTCATGTTCTGATAAATGATCAAGCAAATGGGCCTGTTCATCGGGTTCCAATAAATACGCACCTGCGACATCATTAATCGCGTTGGCACGCAGCCGGGATAATCGCTGCGACACCCCCTCCCCCGAAGACACGCCAGGGGACCGCATCACCAAGGTATGTTCATTAATCGTGTGAGAGGCAAACGGTTGGAATACCGAATACGGATCATCCATGTGCGGCACAGCAGCAGTCCCGCGTGCTGGTGGGGCGATTTCTGCAGCCTCTTCGCGGCCCCGGCGCAGTTCGGCCCACAACAACTGGTGGCGTCTGACAATCGCGGACCAGTCAAACGTTTCAATCGCATGCCGTCGGGCGGCCTCACCCATGGTTTGGCGTTTGCCAACATCATTCGCCAACAGTTGAAACGCATCCGCAGCGGCACGGATATCCAGGGCTGTCGTTTGATTGATTGTGCCCGCCAAAAATGTATCGGCACGTTCCAGGTTTGCAGGCTCTAAGCTATTTTCTGGTGCGAGGGTCAGATCGCCACCACTCTCGGGTAAAGGCAACCACGTCGGGATCAAAAAGCCGTGCTGACTTGGTTTCAAAATATCACTGTTCGCCCCCCAATCCGCGGCGATAACGGGCAATCCAGCCGCCATAGCCTCAAGGATCTCGCTATCGAGGCCATGAGAAATCGAATCGTGAAAGGCGGCATAGACATCAGCCGCGTACCATACACGATCGCGGACTTCTGGCTCTCGGCCATCCAGGAAAACCGCGTTTACGCCCGGGGCAAAGTCTCGGGCAGCGTTTCGATATGCGCGCTCCATCTGCTCGTTTTCAAACCAACCAGCTTGAAGCAAATGGATACGCACGCCTGTCCTGCGGCACGCAGCTTCTAATGCCAAATAAAGTGGGGTCGGATGAGCGCGTGCAAAAAATGCGAAGTTTCCGGTCGCGAGTACGCACAGATCCTCGTCTTGGATACCCAAGCGGCGGCGCACGGCAACCCGATCATTTTGGGACTGCGTCGTATCCGCATAGGCGCTGGCGTTGATACCCGATGGAATAACATACCGAACTCCCGGGAAGCTCACCGATGCACCGGTGCGGCTCAGAAGATACTCTGATTGGCGCGCCATCAGATTTTCGGCAGTCTGCTTAACCGTCTTTGATGGAAACACCAATGCATCCCATTCCTGCGCGGGCGCGGTCGTCAGTGACGCCAATAATTCATGTGTCTCGGCGTGGCCAAGATCACCGAACTCTGAAACGATGGAGTAAGCGCGTTGGCCAAGTGTGCGACGTCGCCAGAAAAGCGGCACAGGATCGCCATCTTTAATCCGCAGCACCGGCGCGTCACTGAACCGGCGCGCATCACCCAATGCAACATGGACGCATTCGCGACCTTCTGCATCTGCGCGTGTGACCCGGCTGACAAAATCATCGTAATCAGCCGTGCTTTGAGACTGACAATAGAACGCATCGACACCGGAATGATTAATGAAGGCCCCAAGAAACGAGCCCGCAGGGCTGGGTTTCACATCGACGCGTTGGCGATAGAAGTGAACGGCATTTTCAGCCTGTATCGGTGCAGTATCTTGAGGTTGCTTTATTGGTTTAACCCTGACCGCCATAACCCATCAGCATCCAAAGATTTAAAAGAGGTGCTGGCCGCCTGTGACCCAGATTTCCGTACCCGTCACATATTGGCTATCTTCAGAACACAGAAAATAAATTGTACCCGCAACGTCCGCAGGCGTGCCCAAACGTTCCAGTGGAATTCTTGGAATCAACGAGTCGTATTCGGGGCCGACCATTTCAGTTTCGATTTCGCCCGGCGCTACGGCGTTCACGCGAACATCCAGTTGTGCAAACTCGTTCGCCATCTCTCGTGTCAGGCCGGATAACGCCGTTTTCGATATCGAATAGGCAGAGCCAGCAAATGGGTGAACATAGTGTCCCGTGATCGAGGTTATATTGACGATGGCGCCCTTGCCCTTGTGCAACGACGTAGCAAACCCACGTGATAGCCGAAGCGGTGCGAAGAAATTCAACTCGAACACATCATGCCAGACATCAAGGTCACCATTCAAAATGCCCAAGCGTTCCTTGTACGGTGTTTTTGGCGACATCCCGGCGTTATTGACCAAACCATGTAACGGACCGCCGTCCAGGGCTTCGACGGCTTCTTCGATGAAGTTCGCAACACTATCAGCATCGCCCAAATCGGTGGGAATGTGTTTGGTCCACTTGGGCTCGCGCTTGCAAGCTTCGGGTGTGTCCTCGCGCGAGCAGGTAATAATATTCCACCCACGGTCCAAGAACATGCGCGCCGTATGGTGGCCAATTCCGCGACTGGCCCCGGTCACTATGACTGTCTTGCGTTCTGTTTCATCTTCCATGCTTGAACGGTACTGGAAACAAGCCGGGGTTGCCAGAGCGGACACACCAAAATTATGTAAAGCGACTTGGTTAGAAGTTGTTTAAGATGTGGAGTTATGTGCTCTCGATACGAACTTAATTCCTCCGCCCGTGAAATCAGGCTCGCTTTCGATCTGTCAGAAGTTCCCGTCCTCCAAAACCAACCAGAAATCCGCCCCACCGATGTTGCGGTATTGATCAATCAAAACAGATTAGCACTTATGCAACCGTGGGGGTTCAAAGTGGACTGGGCCAAGCAACCGATGATCAATGCACGGTCCGAAACGCTGACAGAAAAGCCTACGTTCAAACCCTGGTTGCAGTCGCGATGCATTGTGCCTGCAACCGCCTACTTCGAATGGCGAACGGACGAGGCTGGGAAAAAGCGAAAAAACAGAATTTGGCTGCCGGACAGTCCAACCATAGCCATGGCTGGATTAACAGATGGCGAGTGTTTTACCATTGTCACCTGCACACCTGCCCGCGCCATTAAGCATATTCACAGCAGAATGCCCGTGTTGTTGGCGACAAATGATATGCAACGGTGGTTGTCGGACGATCCATTTGAGCAGATCCGTGATATCCTGAAACCTTATGAAGGCATGGTCACGTTCGACGAGGAAAAGCCCCCACCACCGGCGCAGGCCGATTTATTCGGATAAACGCTAACTCGACCACATCGTGCGGTGACGCGCGTTAACCACACTGCGCACGGTGACGCATCAAATGATCAGCTAACACGCAGGCCATCATCGCTTCTCCAACAGGAACGGCACGAATACCGACGCAGGGGTCATGACGGCCCTTGGTCATGATTTCTGTTTCATTGCCATCACGATCAACAGTCATGCGTGGCGTCAAAATAGAACTTGTTGGTTTCACGGAGAATCTGACGACAACATCTTGGCCCGTTGAGATTCCGCCTAACACGCCGCCGTTGTTGTTTGAGGTAAAGACGGGTTGCCCGTCTTCCATTTTCATTTCATCGGCGTTTTGTTCACCGGTTAATGCTGCCGCCCCCATGCCAGCGCCGATTTCCACACCCTTAACCGCGTTGATGGTCATCATCGCACTGGCGAGATCACTATCCAGCTTCCCGTAAACAGGTGCCCCCCAACCGACAGGAACCCCTGAGGCAACAACCTCAATCACAGCGCCGACGGACGATCCGGACTTGCGGATACTATCCAAATAACTAGCGAATTCGATAGCGATGGCAGAATCGGGGGCGAAAAACGGATTTTCGTTCACTTGATCCCAATCGCGGGTATCAGCATCAAGAGACAGCTCGCCCATTTGCACAAGACCAGCCTTAATCACGATGTCATCGCCAATAACCTTTCGGGCCACGGCACCAGCTGCAACCCGCATGGCTGTCTCGCGCGCGGAAGACCGTCCACCGCCGCGATAATCGCGGATGCCATATTTGGTATCGTATGTGAAATCGGCATGACCCGGGCGATATTTGTCTTTGATATCACCGTAATCCTTGGATCGCTGGTCCGTGTTCTCGATCAATAGGCCAATCGGCGTGCCTGTCGTCTTACCTTCGAATGTGCCGGACAAGATCTTCACTTGATCCGCTTCTTGTCGTTGGGTGGTGTATTTCGATTGGCCGGGACGGCGCTTGTCCAAGAACGGCTGAATATCATCCTCGGTCAATTCCAGACCTGGAGGACACCCGTCGACCACACACCCGAGCGCAGGACCATGGCTCTCGCCAAAGGTCGTCACCCGAAACAGATGCCCGAAAAAATTATGCGACATTTATCTATGCCTAAAGATCAAACAACGGAGATATCAGGCGCATCGACGGCCTTCATACCCACAATATTATAACCGCAATCGACGTGATGGGTTTCGCCTGTCACCCCGCTCGACAAAGAAGAGAGGAGGTACAAACCGGCACCGCCAATATCATCCATATTCACATTGCGACGGAGCGGCGAATTATATTCGTTCCATTTCAAGATATAGCGGAAATCACCGATCCCGCTCGCAGCCAATGTTTTCATTGGACCGGCGGACATGGAATTCACCCGAATGCCGCTCTTCCCCAGATCCTCGGCCAGATATCGCACGCTGGCCTCAAGCGCTGCTTTGGCCACGCCCATAACGTTATAGTGTGGCATCACCCGCTCTGCGCCATAGTATGTGAGCGTTAACAAGCTGGCACCCTCATTCAAAATCGGGCGTGCGCGCTGGCAAATGGCGGTGAATGAATAGCAGCTAATATTCATGGTGCGCTCGAAGTTCTCTGGTGTCGTATCGATATACTCACCTTTGAGTTCTTCCTTGTCTGAAAACGCAATCGCATGAACGATGAAATCAATCCCGCCCCACTTTGACTTTAACTCGTCGAAAACAGCATCAACGCTGCCCAAGTCTGTGACGTCACACGGGATAACAATGTCTGATCCGACGGACTCTGCCAGCGGCCCGACGCGTTTCAGTAACGCATCACTCTGATAGGTGAACGCCAATTCCGCCCCTTGTGCACGTGCCGCCTTGGCAATAGCCCAGGCGATTGATCGGTCGTTCGCGACGCCCATTATCAAGCCACGCTTGCCTTGCATGAGAGGTGCAGATTCAGACATATTTATTATCCTAACTTATTGATGACCGTCTGTCGGCGGCCCGAGAGCTTGAACACTTTATAACGAAATAATCAGCGCGCTGAAATGACGCTGTAATTATTCTACCCTGACAAAGAATGAGTGCCATATAATAATCGAATTAAGGCGTCAATCGCGAGAGGATACGTCATGCCCCAGAAAGGCGACAATGGCTTTTCACCAGAAACCGACCCAATAGATACTGAGTTGGATCAAACGGATCCCGATTCGGGGCAAGACGAATATGCGGGCGCCCATGTTATTCTGCGCGAAGTAGGTGCATTTATCGCCTATGTAAGCCACCGTTTTAACTCTGACCGATGCCTAAGAATGGCTGCTGGCCTCAGTTACACGTCGCTTTTGGCCATCGTCCCGCTGACCGCGATCGCATTTTCAATGTTGGCCGCGTTCCCTGTTTTTGAGGGGGTCAGGGGGAATCTGCAAGAAGCATTATTTTCAAATTTATTGCCGCAAACTGCCGAAGCCACCCGCGATTATTTCAATCAGTTTGTGCAAAATACCACAACCTTGAGCGCCGTTGGTATTGTTGCCCTCGCATTGACGGGGATTCTCTTGCTGGGGACCATCGAAGCCGACATGAACACGATTTTTCGGGTGATTCGCGCACGCGCGATGATTCCTCGCCTTCTTGTGTTTTGGGCACTTTTGACGCTGGGACCGCTTTTGTTAGGGGCCAGTTTCTCACTTAGTGGATATATTTTCGCCGCGACCCAGTGGGTCGGGATCGATACAGCAGGCGGTTTAGGCGGATTTATGTTCACGTTGCTGCCGACGATCATGATCATCGTCATGCTGACAACCTTTTATGTCATCATTCCAAACAGGAATATCAGCCTGACTGCCGGATTGATTGGCGGGGTCTCGGCCGGGATTATGTTCACACTTCTACGGAAAATTTTCGGTTGGTACATCACTACTTTCCCGACCTATCAGAACATCTATGGCGCGTTATCGGTGGTGCCGATATTCCTAATTTGGATGTATATGTCGTGGCTGATTGTGCTGATGGGTGCGGTCCTGACGGCCAGCACAAACGAATGGCAATCCGCAGGCGGCAAGCCAATGGCTAGCAATGTTTCTGCAGGCGCGCGCCTCGTGGCCGCGATGCAAATTCTTGGCGTGTTGTATGAAGCCAGCAAGGACGGCACGGGTGCTGTTCGCCGCAATGCCATCCTTCGCAAAACAGGTGGTGGCGGCGAAGCTGTGGATAGCATCCTGCACCAGTTAAGGATTGCACGGTTCGTCGAGCGCACATCCGCAAACCGATGGATTTTGGCCCGCAATCCGGAAACCACAAAAGTGGCAGAAGTTCACAGTATTTTGCGATTGGGTTTTGGCAATGTCCACGTGCCCGATGATGGATCCAATTGGCAGTCCCACTTCACCAAATTGATTAAGGACCTGAGGACAAATAACAAGGACGCCCTCTCAATCTCACTCAGAGACGTATTCGAAGAACCCGAAACAAAACCGGAAATACGAGAAGTTCAAGCTGGAGAAGATTAGTCATACCGTTCAGCGGTTCTGCGACTTAGTTAGTCTGCTTAGTTTTTCTGTCGACCTTTTATAAATTCGGCCAACGCCGGGTCTGGCTTATCGGGTAGTGTGACGATCATCGTTACATAGTGATCGCCGCGCTCTTCGGATTTGCGGCCACCCGTCGCCAAGCCACGCCCGCGCAAACGAAGTCTCCCACCTGAATTTGAATTCGCAGGCACATTCACATTGACCATGCCGTCAATAGTTTCCACTTGGATCTTTCCGCCCAGCACGGCGGTATCCAAATCAACCGGCACTTCGGTGTGAATATCACGACCAACGCATTTGTATATGGGGTGCGGTTCGACCTCGACCTCGATCATCGCATCGCCGTCTCGGCCCTTGCCAAATCCACGCATACCTTGGCCCTTCAAACGCAAAACTTGGCCATTAATAGTCCCTGCCGGAACATTGACCTTCAACGTCGCCCCATGAGTGGTTTTGATATCTTTTCTTGCCCCCCTCGCGGCCTCAAGGAACGACACCTTCAGATGATAATCTACATCAACGCCATCAATGTCCGGCCCAGCGCGATCTTTGAAAAACCCTTCGAAGCCGCGTGATTTTTTCTCAGATGATTGCTCTGATTTCGGTTTTGCCGAAGTCTTCGCAGATTTTGCACGGCGACCTGAACCGTCGATATCCCCCCTGTCGTATCGTGCCCGTTCCTTGGCGTCAGAGAGCAATTGATACGCAGCGGAAAGCCGTTTGAATTCTTCTTCTGCCCATGGGTTGTCCGGGTCTAAATCCGGGTGCATTTCGCGCGCTTTACGACGATACGCACTTTTAATCTCTGCTGCTGTCGCATCGGTTGCGACACCCAAGATACGGTAAGGTTCTGTACTTAGTGTTTTACGCGCCATGAACGTTTACGCTGCAATCCCTATTTGTCGGGCGCAATCGAGCGTCCACACGTTATGAGGCAATCGCGCCAGCCGTTCAGAGACCAGCATCTTCGCTATATCAGTTCTTCCAGATGCAATCGCAGAACTGATCAGCACCATCGAGAACAAATCTCGTTGTGCATGCGACCCTCCCAACAAGTGCAGGCGATAGCGTAGCGGCATCAAAAGATCGACAACTGCACCATGATCACCGGCGCGATGAGCCACGAGAGCATGTGCCAACGGCACCCCAATCGCACCCGTAATCTCTGCATTATCGTCACCACTGTCAGCGGCATAGCTTTCCATCGCATCCAGCAGCGCCTTCACGTCATCACCGGGAACAGAAGAGAGAGAGATGGCATGATGCACATCAATGAACGCGAGCGCTTGATCCGTGGTGTGGTTTTTACATTTCTCGGCCAATGCTTCCCAACGCGCGCCCACGCTTTGCCCATGCAACTCCAGGCGTAACAACACGGCGGCGTCGTTCACCAGATCAAGATATTCCTCAGATTCCTCATCCCACAATTCTTCATCGTATTGTCGAAGCACCTCGTCATAATTCTGTTGATCCAAGTACATCAGCATCTGGTGCCACTGCACGTGATAACGGAAGTTATTGGACGACTGCCATCCGGCATTATTCTTTTTGATCCAATCAATGCCGACCTGGCTCTCATCACACATTTCATGGACATGTGCGACCGCATGTATGGCCCATGCATCATGACCATTGATTTCAACGGCCTCGTGCCCTGCGCGTAGAGCTGCGTCATAGTTATGGGTCTCTTCAAAACCAAAGGCCTGCATGCCCTTCACGTACCCATATCCGGCGATATCTGGCGTCCACGCAAACAAACGGCGCGTGACGGTGTCTCGAAGGTTTTGACCATCTCCCTCATAGAAATGACCATGATGCGCCAGTCTTAGGGCCAGAATATCACGGGGCTCAGTCACAAGAATTGCTTCCCATGTGGCGAGTGCAGCACTTTTGCGGCCATGCGACCAATGCGACGCAGCCTCTGCATGCATCTTTTCGCGCTTGGTCGCTGCCTGCGCATAGTTCGTGGCGTCGGCCGCGGCCTTGCGTGATCGTTCCTTAAGCGGACCTGTCGCCATCAGCATAAAGAAATAACTTTTCATGGCATGTGCCATGGGCATTTCAGGATCAGCCTCAAACGTCGCTTTCAAGTTCGGCGCAGCTTCTGGTTTGATCCCCAAATATGAATCGATCGTTCGATCAAATGCGGCGACGGCATCGGTCGAAGCGGCGGTAATTTCTAACCCTCGGCAATCATGTAACATCATCATCTCCCTATTGCCGAAAGAATAGGCCGCACCATATAAAGTGCCAAGGAACAAGAAGGCGTAATTCGAATTTTGAGGGCAAAATGTCTGGTCTTAAGGAAATCTCTGCAGAAACAGCCAAACAGTGGGTCGATGCCGGCGAGGCGGTCTTGTTAGACGTTCGCGAAGACCCGGAACTCATGCAGGCCCGGATTGAAGGTGCCGTTCATAACCCCATGTCATCGTTTGATTTTAACAATATCCCTGTTGGTGACGGGAAAAAACTCGTTGTGTTGTGCGCACATGGTATGCGGTCCTATCAGGTGGCGGATTATCTGATCCGTGAAGGCAAAGTCGACGAAGCATATTCCATGGAAGGCGGCATCGTTGCATGGGCTGGGGCCGGGCTACCTGTTGATCAGGGCTAATTGGCTTTCACGCCACATATCAGAAACTCAATGTTTCCCTCGGGCCCTTTGATCGGGCTTTCGGTTGTGCCTTTGACGGACCAATCATCCAATCCGTCCATCCAATCCGTGATTTCCTGACAAACACGTGCGTGTACTTCTGGATCTCGAACGACCCCACCCTTACCGACGTCTTGACGACCGGCTTCGAACTGCGGTTTGATCAGCGCAATCAGCATGCCGCCGGGTTTCACCAGCGCCATAACCGCTGGAAGCACCGTCTTTAAGCTTATGAAGCTCGCATCACACACAATCAGATCAAGCGGGTCAGAAATTTCCTTGTCGGTTAGATAGCGCGCATTGGTTTTTTCAAGAACGACGACGCGCTCATCACTTCTGAGCTTCCATGCCAGTTGGCCGTGCCCCACATCAACCGCGAAAACCTCTAAAGCCCCATGGGTCAGCAGGACATCCGTGAACCCGCCAGTTGAGGCACCAACATCGGCACAAATGTATCCTGTGGGATCAATCGCAAAAGTCGCCAAGCCTTTTTCAAGCTTCAAACCACCTCGGCTCACCCAGGGATGTTCTTGCCCACGTAGAGTAACGTCGAAATCTAACGGGACCTGTTGCCCTGCCTTCTCCAACTTATTTTCGCCGGAATACACGTGCCCCGCCATGATGAGAGCCTGCGCTTTGCTGCGGCTCTCAACAAGGCCACGATCGACAATAAGCTGATCGAGACGAATTTTAGCGATGAGATTACGCTATTGCGGGCTGGCTTAATTCGTCTTCACGACCAAGCGCAGTCATGATGGACTCGACGATATCCGCAGCCGTAAGCTTGGCCATTTCGAACTGAACCTCAGGCTTATGCTGATCCATGAAGATATCAGGCATCATCAATGTGCGAACCTTCAAGCCTTTTTCCAGTAGTCCATCGTTCGCCATAAATGTCAGCACGTGCGAACCGAAACCGCCAATAGCCCCCTCTTCGATGGTGACCAAAACCTCGTGATTATTTGCCAAGTCGCGGATCATGTCTTCATCGAGCGGTTTTGCAAATCGTGCGTCGGCCACCGTTGTGGACAACCCACGTGTCGCCAACTCTTCGGCTGCTTTGAGGCTTTCTTGCAATCGACCACCAAGGCTGAGGATGGCGGCGGTTTTACCCTCGCGTACAATCCGCCCCTTACCGATTTCTAATATCTCGCCACGTTCAGGCATCTCAACGCCGACACCCTCGCCCCGCGGATAACGGAACGCAGATGGACGATCATCAATCGATGCCGCCGTGCGCGTCATATGCATCAATTCGGCTTCGTCCGATGCTGCCATCACAACGAAGTTCGGCAATGTCGCCAAATACGTGATATCGAATGCACCGCAATGCGTCGACCCATCGGCACCGACATAGCCTGCGCGGTCAATGGCGAAACGTACGGGCAAAGACTGAATGGCGACATCATGGACCACTTGGTCATAGGCGCGTTGCAGGAACGTCGAGTAGATCGCAGCAAATGGGCGATAACCTTCAGTCGCTAAACCAGCGGCAAACGTAACACCGTGCTGTTCCGCAATGCCAACATCAAAGCTGCGTTCAGGATAAACATCGCCAAACTTGTCGACGCCGGTGCCTGACGGCATCGCGGCTGTGACCGCTATAATCTTGTCGTCGTGCTTGGCTTCTTCGATCAAGGCCTTGGCGAACACGGCTGTATAACTCGGCGCATTCGATTTCGCTTTGTGCTGCTTACCCGTGACCACATCAAATTTGGAAACGCCGTGGTACTTGTCTGCAGAGTCCTCTGCAGGCTGATACCCGTGTCCCTTTTCAGTCACGATATGAAGAAGGATCGGTGCGTCTTCGGGATCATCACGGAGGTTTTTCAATATCGGAACCAGGTGTTCCATGTTGTGGCCATCAATCGGACCCACATAATAAAAACCGAGTTCCTCGAACATCGTACCACCGGTCACCATTCCACGTGCGTATTCCTCCGCACGCTGGGCAACGGTCTCGATTTGACGCGGCAGTTTCTTGGAAACTTCTTTCGCAAAGTGGCGCGCAGACCGATAGGCCTTGGATGAAATCAATCGAGACAAATAGTTCGAAAGCGCCCCAACGGGCGGTGCGATGGACATATCATTGTCGTTCAAAACAACAATGAGGCGCTCGCGCATTGAACCAGCATTGTTCATCGCCTCATAGGCCATACCTGCCGTCATCGCGCCATCGCCAATCACAGCAATTGCATTGCCTTTAACACCCGATAATGACTTTCCAACAGCCATCCCCAGACCGGCAGAAATCGAGGTGGAAGAATGCGCGGCCCCAAATGGGTCGTACTCGCTCTCGCTGCGTTTGGTAAATCCGGACAGACCATCACCCTGGCGGAGGGTATGCATTCGATCACGGCGACCAGTCAGAATTTTATGCGGGTAGCATTGGTGACCCACATCCCAAATCAATCGATCTTCGGGCGTATTGAATACGTGGTGGATTGCAACTGTAAGCTCGACAACACCTAATGACGCGCCCAGATGTCCACCCGTGATCGATACGGATCGAACGGTATCTTCTCTAAGTTCATGGGCCAATTGCGTTAGTTCTTCCATCGACATGTTACGGATGTCTGATGGGTACTTAACTTTATCTAGTAACGGTGTGTTTGACGGCGTACTCAACGGGATTCCCCTAATTTCATCATCTTAACAAATGTGACAACTCTAGTTGACAATATATTCTGGCTCAAACATAGAACTTTTTACAATTCTAGCCAAATTTATCAACTTTTCCGCGTCACAATAAAATCTGCAAGGCTTTGTAAAAGAACAGCCTTTTCACCAAAGCTATCAAGATGACCTGCTGCTTGCTCCGCCAACATATGTGCCTGTTCTCTGGCGCGCTCAACCCCCAGTAAAGAAACGAATGTGGCTTTTCCAGCCGCCTCATCTTTACCAGTACGCTTACCCACTTCGTCTGCGTCACCTTCGACGTCCAATAAGTCATCTGCGATCTGAAATGCGAGGCCGACATCATGTGCATAGTGATCAAGGGCATGCCGCGCATGTTCGGACGCTTTTCCCATGATCGCGCCCATCTCGCATGAAACCGCGATCAACGCGCCTGTTTTCATCCGTTGCAGACGCGTGATCTCAGGAATATCCAAATTTGATTGTTCGGCGACCAAATCCAACATCTGACCACCGACCATACCATGATCACCCGACGCTTTCGCCAACGCTAAACAGAGGTCAGCCCGAACGGTCGCGCTGTCATGAGTGTCAGGTTCGGCTAAGACTTCAAAGGCTTTGGTCAACAATGCATCCCCGGCCAAGATCGCAGTGGCCTCGTCATATTTTTTGTGTGTGGTCGGCTGCCCACGACGCAGGTCGTCATCGTCCATCGCTGGCAAATCGTCGTGCACAAGCGAGTAACAATGAACCATCTCAACAGCCGCCGCAGCGCGATATGCCCGCGTGCTTGATACGCCAAACAACGCCGCAGACTGGGTCAGTAAGAACGGCCGAATACGCTTCCCGGCGCCAAGGCTGGCATAGCGCATCGCCTCAATCACGCGGGCTTCTGGTGTATCCTTGATCGGGAGGAGATCCGACAAAACCTCATCCATTTCGGCTGCGCAGTCTTTGAGAGCGGCGCTCAAGTTGTCCATTTGATTGACCTTATTCTTCGTCGAAGGGTTCTGCGCCAGCGGCAATTCCATCTGAACCGACGACGATTTTCTCGATGCGCGCCTCGGCTTCTTTGAGCTTGGACTCACAATGCTGTTTCAGATGAACCCCACGTGTATATCCCGTGATGGAGGCATCCAAATTGCCCTCGCCTGTTTCTAATTCTCGGACAATATCCTCAAGTTCCTCGAGCGCGGCCTCAAAGCTCATCGCTGCAATATCTTCAGGTATTTCCGGATTTTCGGAAGCTGTTATTTTTGCCATTTTGGATTATCTCAATCGGACCTGGAATCTGCGCGCAGTCTATGCATCGCCCCGCTTCGGGGCAAGTCATTCAATGCTCTTGCAACGAGGCCACGTGGACCGCAGTGCTGTCGCGCAACGCATCCAAATCATACCCGCCCTCAAGTAATGAAATCACGCGCCCGTCGCAAACATCATCAGCCAAATCGAGCAACTTATCAGTGACCCAACGGTAATCCTCTGTTTCCAATTCCAGTTGCGCCAGAGGATCGCGTTTATGTGCATCGAACCCCGCCGAAATAATAATCAATTCCGGCTTAAAAGCTCTAATCGCGGGCAACATATCTTCCTCGTAACCCTCACGGAATCCCGCTGACCCTGTCCCCGGTGCCAACGGAACATTACAGACATTATTGAAATCCCCCGCTTCTGATGCAGCGCCCGTACCAGGATATGCTGGCCATTGATGCGATGAGCCATAAAACAACCCATCAACATGCTCAAAGCTATGTTGGGTTCCATTGCCATGGTGTACATCAAAATCTATCACGCACACGCGCTCCATTTGATGGGTAGCCCGCGCGTGGAACGCCGCCACCGCCGCAGAGTTGAATAAGCAAAACCCCATCGCCTTGGATGACTCCGCGTGATGACCAGGGGGGCGGACGGCGCAAAATGCATTGTTGGCTTGTCCTGCCACGATGGCATCGACAGCCGCCACAGCGCCGCCTGCGGCCCGTTGTGCGGCTTCACCAGATGATGTCGACATAACAGTATCAGGATCGAGTCGTACACGCCCTTCGGTCGGGACATTATCCATCATCATATCGACATAGCCCGCATCGTGCACTTGTTTCACGTGATTGAGATCGACGATTGGGGCCTCTAGTCGTTTCAGGTGCTTGAACGCATCGTCATCAAGGCCATCCATCACGGCGCGCAACCGATCGGGTCGCTCGGGGTGGTATTCCCCCGGATCATGTTCAACACAGCTCGGATGAGAATACAGCAACGTCGTCATGTGATCTCCAAACCTTCGAAGGGGCGGTCAAAATCTTCCTGTATTCGACCAAGTCATTGAGTGCGCCATCATCCGTAACCCGTTGGATCGGCATCTTGGTGCCAGGTAGCATAACATCTGGTCCCTCATCAAAAAGCTGGAAGATCGTTTTTTCATCCCAGACAAAATTTTGGGACGTGAGTGCCTGGGAATAGCGATATCCCTCAACTGTCCCCACCGGGCGACCAAACAGCCCCTCAAAATGAGGGCCAGAACGTTGCGGGCCTTCCGCCGATAAACTGTGGCAGCTGGCGCACTTTGTGTATACCGCCGCACCAGGATGATCGCTGGTCAACCAAGGTTTCGGCTGATCATCGTCGGTCATCGTCATGCCGATCCGATCCCCTGTCTCTAAGTGCCAGATACGGGCCTGTTCGTCAGAACTTGTCGAAATAGCAAATCTTCCGTCTGGCGTATATTTGACAGACCAAGCGATTTTGTTATGCGCAGGGATTTCATGAACCGGAGTACCTGTATCCAGATCCCACGTCACAATGTAGCCATCACGTCCCGCTGTGATGGCTTTGGTGCCATCGGGGCTGAAGGATACATCAAACACTTGGCCATCTCTGACCTGAATGCTGGTCATCTCAGTTTGGCTTTGTATGTCCCACAACTTAATATTTTTATCGATGCTGGCCGACAGTATTCGTTTTCCATCAGACGATAGTCGAAGGGACGTGATGCCACCTCGGTGCCCCTCTAATTTACCGGCGACGGCGCCGCTCTTGGCATCCCAAACATCAATCACGGGATGATGCCCGCCAACAAATAGGTTCGTCCCATCGGGGCCGAAGGCGACGGCATTCACCGGGGCGTTCACATTCAACGTTTGAATGGCCTTGCCCTCTGACAAATCCCAAATGCGGACGGTTTTGTCCCAGGCTCCCGTCGCAACATACTTACCATCTGGCGAAAACGAAGACGTTACCACCTTGTGTTTGTGCCCCGTCAGCCGATGAACTGGCTTAAACGTCCTCATGTCCCAATAAATGGCAGTCAGATCATCACTGGTTGAGAGCAGGTACTCGCCAGAAGGGCTGAATGAAACGCTGGTGATGGGGCCCTCATGCAAATCAAGAACAGCCAATTCCGATTGCTCACCGAAATTCCATATTCTCGCTGTATAATCAAAACTTCCGGTAGCGACACGATCACCATCAGGTGACACGTCGACGCTTCTGACCATTCCTCCATGGCCAATCAGGTCAGATTTGGCAGATGTAGAAACAACAAGCCCAAGCAAGACAGGCAATAAAATTAGACGTAGCGGCATGGATACTATTTTGCGGCAATCAAGAAGGATTTCAATGCTGTTCGGCGCATTAGAAGACAGATTTAATGTTTCGAACCCATTGCTTGGTCACAAGAAAGTAATTACACAAAACTGATAATTCGAAGTAATATTAAATTTGAACCTAATCTTATTGCTAAAAACTTGCGTACAATCGAGTAAGCGTTGGTCCATCGCACACAGGTGGACGGGTTCAAGTATCACGCTTTCGCGCGTTTCGCGCTAGGAGCCGCATTTTGAAAAGTTTCGTTTCTCGCATTCTGCTAGTGGGGTTGGCTTGCCTCTGGACCGGCCATCCCGTTTTTGCGCAGGGTGGTCCACGCGCTGCCGCAGTAGGTCTCGACAAAGTCATCGTCGAGCCACTCGACCAAACGGTGTCCGTGATTGGACGTTTTGTACCCAAAAAATCTGGCGTCGTTGCAGCGCGCATTTCCGCTCCTGTCGAAGAATATTTGGTTCAGGTTGGTGATCGCGTGGAAAAAGGCGATGTGCTGGCCCATTTGGTCAAAGACACCTTTGAGTGGGAGCGTAACCGTCAACGGGCAGAAGTACAGAGCGCGCGTGCGCAACTACAAACCGACCGCGACACGCTACTCCTTCTTGAGCAGGAGCTGAAACGCCTGGACGGGTTGCGGCAATCACCTGCGTTTTCAGAGGCACGCTTCGCCGACAAAGCACAAGAGGTCGCCCGTGCAAAGAGCCAGATTAGTCGTTCGGCGGCCCAAATTAAGGCCGCAGAAGCGAACTTGGCTCTGGGTGAACTGGATCTGACGTATACGACTATCATTGCGCCTTACCCCGGTGCGATCATTCGACGACATTCGGAAAACGGCTCGTACGTGAGAGAGGGCGATCCACTGGTCACATTGTTGGATTACACCAATTTGGAAATCGAAGCGGACGTCCCCGCCAATCGCATCACCGGATTGACGGTGGGACGTGAACTGAGAGCAGCCTTTGAAAATGGGCAAGTGCTGCACGCAACGGTCCGCGCTGTAATACCAGATGAAAACCCAAGGACACGGACACGTCGCGTACGTTTCATACCCACATTCATCGACAATGCGTCTTCTAGTGCTGCTAACCAATCCGTCACCGTTCGCGTTCCAGTCGGCGAAGTGCGTGATGTGCTCACCGTTCACAAAGACGCTGTTCTCAATCGACGCGGCTCTCAGATCGTTATCGTCAAACAAGATAGCAAAGCCATCTTTAAGACCGTCGAATTTGGCGAAGCCGTGGGATCACGGTTCGTTGTTCTAAGCGGGCTCGCTAAAGGTGACGAGGTTGTCGTGAGAGGCAACGAGCGTATCCGCCCTGGACAAGACCTCGTTGATCAAAATGCCAAGCCAAAGGATCCATCGTGAACGGTTTGATTAAAGTATCAATCGAACGCCCCATCGCGGTCATTGCGGCTGTGTTGATGGTTGTGATGTTTGGCGTGGTCGCGCTGTTTCAAATCCCGATTCAACTGACCCCCGACGTGCGCAAGCCCATCATCAGCTTGCAAACCATTTGGCCGGGCGCTGCCCCCGCCGAGGTCGAGCGGGAAATTACTAACGAGCAAGAAGAAGTCCTCAAAGGTATTGAGGGCCTCGATGAAATCACATCGGAGAGCCAAGATGGCCGCTCGCGCATTAGTTTAGAATTCGCCGTCGGCTCAGACATGAGCCGCGCGCTGTTACTCACCGCAAATCGATTGGACCGTGTCAGCAGCTACCCCGACGAAGCCGACGAGCCCACAATGCGCACGGCGGGCTCGGAAGACAATCCGATCGCTTGGATCGTGTTACGACGCACTGATGGAAACACGGCGCCCATGCACACCTATGGTGATTTCGCCGAAGATGTCATCCAAGACCGGTTAGAACGTGTTGCTGGTGTTGCCCGTGTTAATGTGTACGGCACCGCGCAGCGCGAGATGGTCGTACGGGTCGATCCCGACGCAATGGCCCGATTCCGCCTGACAGTGACAGATGTCGTGAACACCCTGCGGGCCGCTAATTCATCTGTTTCGGCTGGCGATGTGGATGAAGGGAAACGTCGCTACATCGTCCGAACAGAAGGTGAATTTTCGACAGTAGACGAAGTCTCGAACGTTATTATCCGGTCTCAAGAGGATGAAATAACCGGTTCAGTTGCACGCGTTCGGGTTGGCGATATCGCAACGGTATCATTTGATTATTCTGACCCCACGGCACGCATCCGCGTTAACGGCCAAGCTGCTATCGCGATCAACACTATTCGGGAAACCGGTGCCAATGTGATCGAGACCATGGATGGTATTCGGGCCGCGCTTCAAGAACTCAACGACGTCGAGTTACCATCGAAACAACTATATCTGACCCAAGTCTATGACGAGACCGTTTACATCGATTCTTCGATTGATCTCGTTCAGCAGAACATCATTCTGGGCGGCCTGTTGGCGGCGTTTGTGTTGTTAATTTTCTTGCGTTCCGGCGGGGCGACGCTGATCGTATCTATGGCCATCCCAGTTTCTGTGATCGGCGCATTTGTCGCCATGGCCTTTATGGGTCGGTCATTAAACGTCATTTCATTGGCCGGGATCGCGTTCGCCGTCGGCATGGTGGTCGATGCAGCGATTGTTGTTTTGGAAAACATCTTCCGGCTTCGCGAGAAAGGCTATAGCCGCGCGGACTCCGCTTATCTTGGCGCAAAACAGGTATGGGTTGCCGTCTTGGTGTCTGCACTGACAACTGTCATGGTCTTTATTCCTATCCTGGTAATGGACCTAGAAGTCGGCCAGTTGTTCCGTGATATTGCTGTGGCGTTGTCGGTCTCCGTAATGTTGTCCTTGCTTGTCGCGATTACCGTGATCCCCGCGCTGTCGAAGAAATTGCTGGGCGGGCCTGACCAAACCAGCATCACGCGGCGCCGAATTCCAGGCGTCGATCATTTCGCTGATGCATTCCATGCCACCATCATGATGATGACCCGCAAAGTGATCAGCAGTAAGCTCGCATCCATTCTTGTGGTCGCAACTTTGTGCGGCAGTGGCGCATATGTGTCGTGGCATCTTCTGCCTGAGCTTGAGTATTTGCCCGACGGTAACCGCAACTTAATCTTTGGTGTTGTGGTGCCACCCCCTGGGTATAACTTGGACACGACCGAGGAAATTGCCTCAAAGTTCGAAGCCACGATGCTCCCCCTGCTGGCCAAGAACAATCCCGATGGCGTACGTGAAGATGGCCAGCCACTGGTTGATCGTTTCTTTTTTGTGGCCACACGTGGCACGACATTCCTGGGGGCGGCGTCAAAAGACCCCACACGTGTAAAGGAACTGATCCCGATCCTGAGAAATGCCTCTCTGCAAGAGCCAGGGACATTCGCGATCATCTCGCAAAGATCCCTATTTGGTCGCGGCGTCGGTGGCTCTCGCTCCATCAGCTTGGATGTGACGGGTGCTGACCTAGAAGACATTTTGGCGACAGCTGTCGAAGCTGTCGGCCTTGTCGATAAAGTTATGCCACGTGCAGAAGGCACACAGATCAGACCCAAGCCAGGGCTGGAACTAGGAGCCCCTGAAGTCCGTATTTTCCCAGATCGAGTGAAACTCGCAGACAATAATGTGACGGCGCAGCAATTATCTGATTCATTGGATGCCTTTAATGATGGCCTTCGCGTCGCCGAAATCACGGTCGACAACAAACATCTAGACCTGAAAATTGAAGGCCCCGAAAATGCCGTCACCGCGACACAAGGCATCGCTGATTTACCTGTTGTCACACCATCGGGGATCATTTTGCCAGCTAGCGAATTAGCAAATATTGTGGTGACGTCTGGGCCAACACAAATCAACCACTTGGAGAGACAACGTACCGTTACGTTGGAAATCAGACCACCTGATTCCATTCCCCTGGAAACAGCTTTGAACCAGCTTCAAACAGGTGTCATCGACGAATTGCGCGCAGCTGGTTTACCACCGGGCGTATCGCTTCGGATGTCTGGTACGGCCGACAGTCTGAACGAAACTTGGGCCCATATGAAATTCGATTTGCTGATCGCGCTCGTGATTGTATTCCTAGTGATGGCGGTCCTGTTCGAGAGCTTTGTATATCCGCTCGTCATCATGTTATCAGTCCCCTTGGCGACCGCGGGCGGCGTCATCGGGTTAGCGATCATGAACCATTTCATACTCCAACCATTGGATATGCTGACCCTGTTGGGGTTTGTCATATTGATTGGGATTGTGGTGAACAATGCGATCCTGCTTGTGCACCAAACGCTGTATCATATCCGTGACGATGGCATGGAAGTTACCGAAGCGATTTTAGAAGCGACTTCCAACCGCATTCGTCCGATCTTCATGTCCACAATCACAAGCGTTTTCGGTATGATGCCATTGGTGTTGTTCCCAGGTGCGGGTTCTGAATTATATCGCGGCCTCGGCTCTGTGGTGCTCGGTGGGCTGTCGTTGTCGGCGGTTTTGACGCTCTCCATTATTCCTCCACTGATGGCGCTGTTCTGCGCCATGGTCGAACGGAACCGCGATGCGCGCATGGACAGTAAAATCGCCAGTGACCAGGACGATAAGCTATCATCACGAACAATTGATAACTCAGATGAAGAGATGCCCGATGTGGAGCCCGTCAGACCTAAAGACCACGTCGCAAAACCAAGTCCTGCAGAATAATGTCCGCGGATAACGAAATTGATTTTGCCATTATTGGTGGCGGGATTGCGGGCGCATCGCTTGCCTATCGACTGGCAGAGGCGCTGGGATCAGGCAAAGATATCAAAGTATTCGAGTGCGAAGATCGTCCCGGATATCACTCCACGGGTCGATCGGCGGCGGTTTATACCGAAACCTATGGCCCGCCAGTTATCCGCGCTTTGACAGCCGGATCACGCCCCTTCTTTGACAATCCGCCTGACGGCTTCGCATCTCATGATCTACTGCATCCCTTGGGGCTGTTATTGGCCGGAACAGAGTCAGCGCGCAGCCAAGCCGAAAAGATATATGCGGACTGCCGCGCATTGACGCCAAATGTGACGTTTCTTGAAGGATCAGACATCACCGATCTGGTCCCTGTGCTGAGACCGGCATGGACTGCTGTTGGAGTTCTTGAGCCTGACGCCATGTCGATGGATGTGGCAGCCCTGCACGATGGGTATCTCCGAGGTTTCAAGGCGATGGGCGGCGAGATTATCGTGGATGCAGAAATTCTTGGATTGAACTCATCCTTGAACGGTTGGGATATCGAAACCAAAGCGGGTAGATGGAAGGCGCAAACTGTGATCAATGCCGCAGGCGCATGGGCGGATGAAGTTGCCAGCCTCGCGCAGCTATCGCCCTTAGGGTTGCAGCCGAAGCGACGGACAGCGATCGTGTTTCAATCGCCCGACGATTTACCCGATACAGATTGGCCGATGGTCAACGACGTCGACGAAACATTCTATTTCAAACCGGACGCTGGGCGCATTCTGGCATCTCCAGAAGAAGAAACACCGATGCCAGCGTGTGATGTGCAACCTGATGAGCTGGACATCGCAATCACTGTCGACAGACTTCAACAAGCAACCACCTTTGACATCAAACGTATCGACAACAAATGGGCAGGCTTACGCAGCTTCTTCCCCGATGGCGTCCCCTGCGCAGGTTTTGACTCTGCAAATAGTGGCTTTTTCTGGCTGGCCGGCCAGGGCGGCTACGGCATTACCACGTCAGATGCGATGGCACGGGTATCCACGGAACTATTGCTAGGCAAAGATACACCTGCAGATCTGGTTGATATCGGCGTTGATATTTCCGAACTAAACCCTGGACGCTTTTCTTAAGCGCGACATCAGGCGGATTTTTCCAAGGTAATAATAAACACACCATCGGCTTCAACGCTGGAAACCAGCTTATGGCCAGTGGTTCCACTGTAGGTCTCAAAATCTTTTGGAGCTGCCGGATCGGTCACTTCGATTTCAAGGATATCCCCCGCCATCAACTCTTTCATTTTCTTATTGGCGCGCAAAACGGGCAACGGACAGTTGAGACCCTTTAAGTCCATATTCGTTGTCGACATAGATCAATCCCCTCACACAGTGACATACGTAAAATGGCCTATACTTAAGGTATTTCAAGCACGTTGAATGACCGATCTCGCTTGCGTTCACGAAAGTGTGTTTGGTCCCTGCTCGCCCGGAAAGTGTAAAATCAATTTATCAAATCGATAGATAATGGACTGATAGAGAGTCGAAGGAACTTTGCAACACGCCTTGCCACAAGCGAATAAAATGTTCTCAGGTGAAGATGCGACTGAGCGCGCGAGCGCTGTCCTCAAAGCAATGGGAAATCGCCATCGCCTGATGATCCTTTGTCATCTGAGGAACGGTGAAGCATGCGTCACTGATCTTGAGAAAATCGTTGGGCTAAGCCAATCCGCGCTTTCTCAACACTTGGCTAAGCTGAGAAATGAACACTTGGTCAAAACGCGACGCCGGGCACAGACAATTTATTACTCCCTTGCAGGAAATTTGGCCGAGCACGTTTTGGAAGCGCTCAAAGGTACTGTCACTAATTTATGTGACTTCGATGCCAAGGGAACTCATGCGCGCTCGTAGATCTCGATCCCGTCGGCGTTCCGCGTGCACTTGATCCGTCCCTCGTCCACAAGATGATACAAATGCGCCAACGTCTCGCCGATGGCAAAAAACGTCTGATGTTCATCAAGCGGACGATTAAATAGTTCTCTCAGCACCTCGACGCCTGTTTTCGCCATATCCACCGCATCAAAGGTCTCGTCCAGGCGTTCATGATGGTGGGCAATCAAGTCATCCAACCGCGCATGCAGACCATAAAACGGCCAATCATGACTAGGCAGGACCAGCGGGTTACCACTGATCTGGGTGCCGATCCGTGAAAGGGTTTCCAGGTACAATCCCAGCGGCTTGCCGTTTGGTTCTTGGGGCCAGACACTGACGTTCGGGCTGATACGCGGCAAAACTTGATCACCAGAAATCATTACGTCTGCCTCTTTGCAATATAGACACGCATGTTCCGGCGAATGGCCGCGCCCGACAATCATTTGCCAAGATTTGCCGCCGATCATGAATTCATCGCCATCAGCGATGCGATCAAACGCACCTGGGATGGGTGCTACCACATTCCGATAGCCACTGACACGGCGGCTGACGCTTTCCATCATTTCCTCGGAAAATCCGGCGCGCCGATAAAATGCCCGGAACAAATCAAGAGAATATTCCCCGCCATCAAGCCAGACCATCCGGCCAAACGTCCATTCCGCAAGCGGCATGATCAACGGCACATCGAACTTCTCGGTCAACCACCCGGCCAAACCCGCATGATCGGGGTGGAAATGGGTGACGACAACTTTCGATACCGGGCGATCCTGCATCACGCTTTTGAAGATTTCTGTCCACGCTTCTTTGACTTCATCACGACAAATGCCCGTGTCGACAATCACCCATTCGTCGCCATCTTCCAGCAACCAAAGATTGATATGATCAAGTTTGAACGGCAGCGGCATGCGCAGCCAATGAATACCAGGGGCAACTTCAAGGGTGGTGCCGAGTTCGGGCGTCCCATCAAAGGGATAATCGGGTTTAAATGTCATGGCGATGGTTTGACGTATGAACGCGGATTTTTCAATCCCGAAGATTGATATTACGCTTGGGCAAACCCAGGCTTTGGCTTCGACGGATGAAGTTCTTCACGCATCGGGTTGGGGAATGACGCCGCATAGGGATCGGTCATTGTTTCACTCTCACGAGATGCTGTATCGCCCGGTGCGGGTCGTCCATTGATATCCAATTGCTCGCGGGCTGCACGTTCTTGCAGCACGATGTACTTCAGTTCTTCCTTGATCACTTCGGTATGGCGATTGGGTTCTGCCTTTAGGACAGCGGACATAATGCCATGGCGTACTGTCTTTGGCATGCGGTGGAAGTTCTCAAGCATCATGAATTTGATTGATGGGCGAACCGACGAAGACAAAAGCAAACTCAACACCAACTTTTTGCGAATATCGTGTCGAAGATTGCCGTTTTCAGTCAGTTCAAAGAAATCTCTCACGAACTCGCGTGGAGCCAAATCACCATCAAGCAAACCACGCAGGTTGTCCCGCAACGCGGCCGTGAATTGTTTGCGGCTCTCGACAACAAACTTAGCTGCATGTTGATGGATTTTACCGATACTCTCGGGCTCGAACGCGTTATCAGTAACGAACTTTAAGCATTCCCGCACCAATTCATGACGAGATGTTTCGCCGATGATACGCACCACCCCATTCAGAAGCTCATTCTTCGCCCCCGCAGGCGATAACCGCGCTGCGGCGGCCAACGCCATGGAGCTTTCAGGATCCCGGTTGCTGACCATCGCCAACGCCAGCGGGTCATCCATGCTCGATAAATCGATATCAGAATTCAACAAGGCCTCTGGGACCAGCAAACGATCAGCTTCGCCAGGGATGATCAAAGGTTGCCGCTTCTTGTAGCTTTGTTTGATTGATAGCGCGGTATCTATACCGGCTTTTGAAATGCCCAGCCCCGACATCTTAGAACCGCTCATGCTTCTATTCGCAGTCTCGGTTGTGGCATCGCGGGGCGTGCCGGGGATGTCTTTAGAACCCAGGCCTTAAATATTCGCGCACCATCACGCACAGCGGCGGCTGGAAGGATCGAATTGATACCCTCTTGCATCGCCAGTGCCTGACGCATAGCGGCCAACTCACTCTCACGACCCAATCGCCATGCCAGTGGCACATCTTCCATGGCATCAAGCGTTCGTTCTTTAGAGCGAATTTGATCAGCGAGCATGAGCGTCATAAATTGTATCGCTGCACCAGATGGCCGGGCACTGCCGCGCCGCCATTTGCTGATCGTGGATGGCGAAACATCCAGCATATGCGCGAGCGCTTTTCCTGATATCCCACCATCAGTTAACCCACGGAAGACCGGGCCGATATCAATCGCGCCGATAAGTGAACTTGTATCTTGCGGCTGCAGAGCAGCCATCGTCTCATACGCCATCTCGAACACCCCAGAATGCTCATTGCCCAGTAGCGAATCTCTACCCACTCATTAATGGCTTATAATGGTTAACAAATCACCACATATCGTGCCTACCGCCATATATGGGGACATCAATAAATTTATTTCTCCCCAATTTGATCCGTTGGGCTTAGACTTTTTTAGTATGAGAATTGGAGTCGATTTAGGAGGCACAAAAATAGAAGCTGTCGTGTTGTCTCACGATGGCCAAGAGCTTGTGCGTCAACGGATTTCAACGCCTCAGGACAATTACGATCAAACCGTTTCCGCTATATCTGCGCTTGCATCTCAGGTCTCGCTCGAGGCCAATTGCGATGGAAAAACACCTGTTGGCATTGGCATTCCGGGTGCCATTTCGGGGGCAACAGGTTTGGTTAAGAACGCCAATTCGACATGCTTAATCGGTCACCCATTGGATGCAGATGTTCAAGCCGCACTCAAAAGACCCGTTCGAGTCGCCAACGACGCGAACTGTTTTTCTGTCTCTGAGGCTATTGATGGCGCTGGCAAAGATCATGGCATGGTCTTTGGCGTTATCCTGGGCACGGGTGTGGGCGGCGGCATCGCGATTGATGGGAAAACGCATGCTGGTCTGAACTCGATTGCGGGTGAATGGGGCCACAATCCCCTGCCCTGGGCGCAACATATTGGCGGGTTGTCTGAAACCCCTGGACCCAAATGTTACTGCGGCGAAAAAGGCTGTATCGAAACCTTCATCTCTGGGCCAGGACTCAGCAATGACTTTGTGGCCGATGGCGGTAAGCAGGCGACAGCAGAGGAGATTTCATTAATGGCAGCAGATGGTTCGGTCCAGGCTAAGGCCGCCATCGCCAGGTACATTCACCGACTTGCCCGATCCCTTGCCAGTGTGGTGAATACTTTGGACCCAGATGTAATCGTGTTTGGCGGCGGCTTGTCCAATATCTCCGAAATTTATGAAACCCTCCCCAACTTGTTAAATGACTATGTCTTTTCTGACGTATGCGAAACGCCATGCGTAAAGAATGTTCATGGCGATAGCTCTGGTGTACGAGGTGCGGCATGGCTTTGGGGACCTGATGAGGCCATCACAGCTTTATGACCATTGAACTCAATGATTACGGCAATGGTGTCGTATCCCTTTGCCTTGCCCGTCCCGATAAACGTAACGCGCTGAATTCAAAAATGATTCTGGCACTGCAGGATGCTGGCCGATCGCTGGCACAGAATGATGAGCTTCGCGTCGTTGTCTTAGGGGGTGCCGGAGACCGCGTCTTTTCCGCCGGTGCTGATATTAACGAACTTTCGGGACTTGATACTGACACGGCGCGTGCCTTTATTACTAATCTTTATCAAGCGATTGAGGCCATCCGCAACATTCCCGTCCCGGTGATCTGCAACATCCAAGGCGCATGCATCGGCGGCGCCATGGAACTGGCCGCAGCATGTGATCTGCGCATCGCCAGCACGAATGCGACGTTCTGCATGCCAGAGGTCAGGGTCGGCATTCCATCTGTCATTCAAGCGGTCCTGCTTCCCAGATTGATGGGTAAAGGTCGCGCCGACTGGTTGGTGCTTTCGGGTGACGTGATTGATGGCAGCACCGCCTATGAATGGGGTTTCATAGAAAAATGTGTGACACCTGATCAATTGAATTCAACAACAGAAGATGCTGTACAATCTATCTTAAGCAGCGCACCGCAGGCTGTGCGAACCCAGAAACGTCTCTGCCGGGGGTGGGATGATCAATCAACAGATACCGCCATTGGGGTCAGCATCGACGCCTTTGCTGCATCCTATCAATCGAGTGATCCTGCAGACTATTTGGCGAAAATGACGAAGAAAACCTGACAGGCTTAATAGACACCAACGGGCATCAAGAAAATCACCGCCAGCCCCAATGCGCCCGCCGCAATACGCTGCCATATGGGCCGGTCTGCAATCACTGAAAAACTTAACAGCCATAACCCAGCACCGATCTTTACCATTGCCAGCAATGCCATCCAGGGGGACGATCCCAATTGGATCAATGATGGGTTCACTATGAATGCCAGTGGTACAAGATACAAACCGATACCTAAACGCATCGCCATCCATGCCACGCGCAACCATGGGGCAGAGGCCATGCCTGCCGCAATGAAAACTGTGCCACACACGGGTGGCGTGATCGTCGATAACAAGGCAAACCAGAATACGAACAAATGGGCATAGATCAGCGGCAGCCCCAATTCTTGCAGTGCCGGGCCAGTCACCGAAACACAGATCACATAGGCTGCGGTGGTCGGAACCTCCATCCCCAGGATCAAGCACGCAAGCGCAGTTAATAGCAGTGCTGCCCAGAGCTGCCCCCCAGACAATGATATGATGGCTGACGTGACCTTCACGCCCAACCCTGTCATTTGCAAAACACCGACAACGATACCCGCGCACAGGATAATCGCAGCGACCGTGGCGATCTGACCGGCGGCATTCAGCGCCGCATCGGTTAGCCGTTCAATCCACCGTTTGACAGACACTTGACCCGCAGCATTGATTAGCAACATCAAGGCCGCGACCAGAATGGCAACTGCCGAAGCGTATTGCGGCGTATATCCGCCAACGAACAAACGCTCTAACAGCACGGCAAACGGAACCGCAAAAAATGACACCGTGATGATCAACGTCTTACGATCCGGTTGTTCCGATGCATCCATCGGTTTTAAATTTGCCCGCTTGGCAAAACCATCAACACCGACCCAAACCGCAAAGAAAAACAGTACCGATGGCAACAGTGCAGCGGCCATAATTTCCGTATAGGGCACACCGAGTAATTCAACCATCACGAATGCCCCAGCCCCCATCAACGGCGGCATAATCTGACCTCCACTCGACGCGACGGCCTCCACAGCGGCTGCAAAGGGTGGCGGATAACCCAACCGTTTCATCGCAGGTAACGTCACCGCACCGGTCGATGCGACGTTGGCAGATGCAGAACCCGATAAGGACCCAAACAAAGCAGACGACAGCACCGAGACTTTGGCCGCACCGGCACGTAATCGACCTGCAACAGCGATGGCCAAGTTCATGAAACCCTGACCGGCTTCACCTGCGTTGAGGACCGCGCCCAAGATCACAAACACGGCAACCACGTTGACGGAAACGCCGGTCAACGGCCCCCAAAACCCAGCCTCGGCAATCGTCAGGTTTCCAATCAGGCTGGCGACCGGTAACCCAGGATGGCCAAACTCGCCCGGGATGTACTGACCAAACAACCCGTATAAAAGCACCACCAGTGCGACGGCAGGCAAAGGCCAGTTGATGGCACGACGTGCCATTTCCAAAACGATCACGATCAACGCAACCGCCATGATCATTTGCAAATTGCTATTCAGGTAACCGTACTGATCACCCAGCGCTGCTTCGTTGATCGCGATGTATCCGCATATCACCAGCCCAACGGCGCAAAATGCATAGCCAAAGATCTTGGATTTTAAATCGGGATGCTGAACCAGCACAAAAATCCAAGGCAGCGCTAAAGCCATGTGAATAGGGCGGCTGACCAAATTGGGAATCAGCCCCGAAAAAATCAGATACAAATGAAAGGCAACCGAAACGACCGCGAGCCCGAGAGCGATTTGCCCTCGGACCCGTGATCCGTTCGATAAGGTAGCGTTCAGCACGACCTATTTAAGGGCGTCTGGAACCGCGACCCGTACTTCTGCGTAGTACTTGAGGGCACCCGGATGCAGCTTCCCATACATCAGCGAGAGCATCTCTGGCTTGGCGCCGTTCCACCACTTGTTGTCGGCACCCAAGCGTTCTTTTTCAGACCAGTAGGCTTTGGTCAACGTATAAGCTGTTTCATTGCTCATACCTGTGGTTGTGTAGGCCATGACCGGCAATGACGTTGTGGTCGTATCGGTGTCGATGCCAGGATACGTGCCACCAGGGATAATTAACTTTGTACGCTTGGACTTTTTGACTTGTTCTTCTGTCATGGAAATCAGCTTCACATCCGTGCCCGCTGCAGCTTCCATCACGTTTGGTGCAGGATAGGAACCGGCGGTCGCAAAACCATCAATCTGCTTGTTTTTCAGCGCAGACACTGCAGCGTTCAATTCCACATCGACCGTTTTAACGGAGTCTTTGACGCCGAACATGTCGAAATATTTGACCGCTTCACGAGCACCAAAGCTCCCCTTACCGGTCAGGAATGATTTTCCCGCCAGATCAGCGAATGAATTGATCCCAGAATCAGCTCGAACCACAAAGTGCATCGTCAAAGATGGAATGGGAAACAGACCCCGGATTTCATCAAACTTTGCATTTTTCGGTTCGAACATTTTTTTGCCAGCCTTGGCCAATTTGACCAGCACTGGTGGCGTGGTGAATACATAATTACCAGGACGAACAGCCGCTTCTTTGACGTTTTGAACAGAACCTTGGCTTTCTTCGACCGTTAAGATCATATCGCCATTCGTACCGCGCTTTACGGCTTCGGAAATCTGCACAGCCATTTGGTAATAGGATGATGTGGATTTCGCAGATTTATACGTAACGCGCGTTTCGGCCTCGGCCGCAACGGATACAGACGCCAGCAATGCTGCCGCAGCAGCGGACGCCAACAGCTTCCTCATAAACATGGATGTTTCCTCAAAATAGTTATTGATTAATGCGATATCTTACCGATTGCTAGAGCAGCATCAATCACCGCTTATGCAATCTCATCGCGTTTGGTAAGTGCGCCTAGTGAGCCATAAACATGGGAATTTCAGCGTGTCCCAAAACATGTTTGGTCACACCACCCAATATCAACTGACGCATACGACTGTGGGTATATGCCCCCTGCACCAACAGATCGGCCCCGAATTTTTCACACTCTTCAAGCAGGCGCGGGCCGACACTACTGGACGGAGATTCAAATACTTTGATTTCCGGCTCTACCCCATGCCAACGAAGGTATTGTCTTAATTCTTCACCGTGCGCACCAGAGGTTTGGAAGCTTTCCGCTGTAAGCACCATCACCGCATCCGCCTGTTCGAGCAGACGGATCGCCTTCGATACGGCGCGGGCGGATTGCACGCTGCCATTCCAAGAAATTGCAATACGTTTGCGGATTGATCCAGCACCCTTCGGTGGCACAACAAGGACCGGACGTCCCGTCTCGAAAATAGCGGCATTCAACGTCATCGGCGTCAGAACATCTTCGGTGTCACCAGGACGAGCGATCACAATAATATCATGAAGGCGGCCAATCCGTGCGATTACCTCGTCCTCACGACCGTGCGTATGACGCCACGCGACTGTTGCCACTTTCTCAGAACCCGGGCTATCCGAAATCGGCACGTCATGTTCTGCAACGCTATCATCGAACATTTTCTTGGCGCGGGCAGCACGCTGCGATGCTTCTGTCTCGGCGATACGGATCATGTCCTCAACCATCGCAACAGACATTCCCTCACCCAGCAATGGGATCGACTCTTTGGCTTCGGGCTCGACATGCATCACCTCAAGATGACACTTCAAGTCTTTGACGACCGAGTACGCCATGTCGAGGGTGAGTTTGTTTTCAGGAGCGCCGCTCAACGGGCAAAGAATTGTCGCAACCATCACTGAATCCCCATCTGATTTTGACCGCCTCTATGGTGCGCGGAAACCGCTCAAGGGTAAAGGATTTCAGGATGAATTTTGCTTTAATTCCGAAAACCTATCTCGCAATACGTCCGTTGCGGATTGATCGGTAACGTGTTTCTTGCCGCCACTATCGATACGGGCCCAGTCCATATTCCCAAGATCATAACCCGATTGTTGCAAGGCGATATCCGGCGTGACGTCAGAAACATTATTCTTTCGGTTGTTGATCCGTTGCAGCCGAATGTCGTCGGACGCGTGCACCCAAAGTCCCTGGAACTCAACGCCAGAATCATTGGCCACTTCCAATGCTGCTTCACGATGGGCCTCTGACGCAAAAACTGCGTCCAGCACTACACTTTGGCCCGCGCCAAGTATCTTGCCCGCCGTCTCGAAAAGGTGCGTGAAAGTCCGAACGGTCATTTCCGGTGTGTATCCACCAGGGCCCAAGGGCTGATTGGGATGCACACCAGCAAGTCGCTTACGCTCAACATCACTGCGCAGAACTCGCGCGCCAACACATTGGCTAAACATCGGCGCAATCTCGCGGGCCAACCTGGATTTACCCGATCCCGATAAGCCACCCACCGCGATCAGGCGAACCGGATCATTTTTAAGATACGTTGCCGCCAATGTCAGATACGCGCGCGCTTGGGCAAGTTCCTTCTCTGATTTCGACGGATCTGATTGCCCGGCCGCCGCAGCTGCGCCGACATGAGCTCTGATCTGAGCGCGCATCGATAAAAATATCGGCAGGATTTGATAGACATCGAAACCATCATCTGACAAATCCAGATACCGATTGAACACGAACGACGCCAAGCGACGCTCCCCCCGAAAATCCAAATCCATCAACAAAAATGCCAAATCGTACATCGTATCAATGTCAGAAAAATCTTCTGAAAATTCGATCGCATCAAAAAGCGTGGGTCGATTTTCAAACATGCAAATGTTACGAAGGTGCAAATCACCATGACACGCCCGCACGAACCCATCTGACTGACGGCGGGATAATATCACTTTGCAATCATCAATCGCGTTCAAGGTCCGCGCCGAGACATCCTCAACCTGCTCCGGATCGAAAAACTGAGGAGGCAGATTATCAAAGGACAATCGATTGTTCTCGGCGATCTGTCGAATACCCTGGTAGCCTCCACGGTCTTTTTTGACGTCCGCGCCAGCATGAAAGGCCGCGATCTGATCAGCCAAAGCTTCCATGGTCTTGCGCCTTAATTTGCCAGGCGCTGTGATGAGTTGATCCAAACCCTGCGTTTCATCAAACCGAACCATTTCGACAAGATATTCAATCGGCGTGCCGGGGCCATCCAAAGCGAGACCGTCGGACTCTTGAGTAACGGCAACGACCCCTTTGTATATCTCGGGTGCCGTCCGTTTGTTGATGTCGATTTCTTTTTCACAGGCGTCTTTACGTGCAGCCAACGTAGTGAAGTCCAAGAATGGAAACTTTACTGCTTGCTTCATTTTGTATGCGGACTGGTCGGATAAAAATACGACGGATACATGAGTCTTGATCACAGTCGGAGGACCGCCGTGATCGGATAACTGTGCATTCAAAAAATCGATGACGTCGTTTTGATGAGACACAGGTGTGTTATCCGAATACGGCCCTGGGCTCTTCGACGCCTTCCGGGTCTTCGTGGATGATCACCTCTGCGTTCGGGTATGCTTCCATCAGTTCCATTTCGACCGCTTCTGAAATTTCATGGGCTTCGATCAATTTCATATCGCCGTCCAATTCCAAGTGGAATTGAATAAAGACATGCACGCCGGATGTCCGGGTACGAAGATCATGCATGCCCTGGACCTCTTCATGGGCCATCACGATGTCGCGAATTTTTTGCCGCTCCTCGTCGTCCAATTCGCGGTCCATTAATATCGCCAGGGCCGTCTGACCGATCCCCCAGGCCCCCTTGATGATATAGAGCGCAATAAACACCGCTATCAGCGGATCTGCGTACTTCCAACCAACAGCGGTCGACAAGAACAACGAGATCATCACGCCAATATTGATCAACACATCCGTCTGATAGTGCAGGCTATCAGCATCGATGGCGACCGAGCCCGATTTCTTCACCACGTAGCGCTGGAAACCAACAAGACCGATTGTGAGTACGATGGAAAACACCATGACCCAATACCCGATTTCGGTGTTGGATATCTCTTTTGGGTGCGCAACGCGCTCGCCCGCTTCAATCAACAAGAACAATGCGGAGCCGCAAATGAACGCAGCTTGTGCGAGGCTTGCCAGCGGCTCTGCCTTACCATGTCCAAAGCGATGTTCCCTGTCCGCCGGTTGTAGAGCATGATGCACCGCATACAAATTGATCAACGATGCCGCCGCATCCAAAATTGAATCAATCAACGTCGACAGTAAGCTGACGCTATCCGTCATGATCCACGCGCCAAACTTGGTCACAATCAGGATGGATGCGACAGTAACCGATGCAATTGCCGCCGCACGCATAAGACCACCACCCCGGATAGCGGGTTGCGCTAGGATATCTTCACGGCTTGGTGTCGTGCTTGGGGTTAAATCACTCATAAATAACTCATGGGAACAGACGTTCCGTGGTCCAAGATTGTCCAGAACGATGATAAACGATCCGCTCGTGTAAGCGAAATGTGCCGTCGGACCAGAATTCAATTGTTTGCGGCACAACGCGAAAACCCGACCAATGATCGGGACGTGGTATCTCGCCGATATTGAACTTGGCGGTAAATTCCGCGACCCGCCGTTCCAACACGAACATACCTTCCATCGGGCGGGATTGCTCTGACGCCCAGGCCCCAATCCGGCTGCCTCGTGCCCTGGATTGATAATAGGCATCAGCTTCTTCGTCGGTGACCGATTCAGCCACACCCTCGATGCGCACTTGTTTCCGCAGGCTCTTCCAATGGAAATTCAAAGCGACATGTTGATTGGCGGCCAACTCGTTACCCTTACGGCTTTCCAAATTGGTATAAAAAACAAAGCCACGTTGATCGAAATCCTTTAGCAGCACCATGCGCGATGACGGTTTGCCATCGGGTGTGCAGGTTGCCAAATTCATGGCATTCGGATCATTGGTCTCGCTCTCTTTGGCTTTTTCAAACCAATCCGAGAACGTATTAAAAGGGATATTGAAATCGATCATATGTGTTCCGTGATGCTTGTCACTGCCAAAAACACCTTCACGGCGTAGTGCAGTGCCTTAATTGTGCCTCAGATATCTATGATATTTGATATCGTGCTTTCAGTTACGAGTCGAATAGCATTACAGTTCATTTTACATGTCATCAGGCCCCATTGGGATGAGAGAAATGTTGCAAACACAATCAAACCGCAAATTCAGCAAACCGATCATCATCGCCACTCTGTGTTTGGCACTTGCCGCCTGTGCAGAAGGTCGCGAAGGTCAAACCATTGGCACGGTCGCAGGCGGCGCGCTGGGCGCAGTGCTAGGCTCGCAGTTTGGTGGCGGCAAAGGTCAGTTGGCAGCGGTCGCAATTGGTGCGATAGCTGGCGCTTGGGCGGGCAGCGAACTCGGCAAAAAATTGGATGAAGAAGACAAAGTCTATGCCCCAACGGACGGCGCAGGACGCCATGGAATACAACAAGGCCGGTCAGACCTCGACGTGGCGCAATCCTGATTCGGGCAATTCCGGCACGGTGACCCCTGTCCAGACCTATGAGAATGCGTCCGGCAAGGACTGCCGCGAGTTTGAGACGAGTATCTTTGTTGATGGCGAGCAAGAAAAAGGCACCGGAACCGCATGCCGCCAACCAGACGGCAGTTGGCAAATCGAAAGTTGACCTTGGTAACGCAATTTGTAGTGGCGGCCACCTTCGCAGCCACGGCATTAACAGCATCAATTACCTCAGCATCAGAGAGATTCGTCACCTTTGACAGTGCTGATGGCACAGCGATCACTGCCGTCTATATTGCAGCACAAGCTACAAACTCAGAACCCGTCCCCGGAATCGTGATGCTGCACGGGTGCGGCGGATTGTTCGACAGTTCGGGTAAAATGAGTCCCCGCACGCACGCATGGATTGATCTGTTCAAAGCCGAGAGGTGGTCTTTGTTGCTGCCCGATAGTTTTGGGCCCCGCGGCCATCGATACTTGTGCAAATCCAAAGATCGACCGGTGACACCAGAGGGGCATCGCCAGTTCGATGCACTGGGCGCACTCAGGTTCATGCAAGCCCAACCAAATATCGATCCGAAGCGGATCGCATTGATCGGCTGGTCAAACGGGGCCATGACAGGGCTCCACACGGTGATGAAGGGCAGTCGTTCCGCGCCAGACAATGGGACGGGCGACTTTGTTACTGCGGTGTTGTTCTATCCGGGATGCAAAACCATCGGCAAAGAACACCCGGATTACGTCGCGCGCTTCCCGACGCTGATCCAGCATGGCGCAGAGGACAACTGGACACTACCAAAGCCCTGCGAACGACTGGTCGAACGCTCACAGTTCCAATCAAAAGCCCACATGGAGATCGATATTTATGATGGTGCCGCTCATGGCTTCGATCATCCGTCATCCGCGCCCCGCACTCTGAAATTACCGAGCAAGAAAAACCCTGAAGCAGGTTGGCATGTCCGCGTCGGCACACATCCGGAGGCCCGCGAAAAAGCCATCGCCCGCACGATGGCGTGGCTGCGTAGGTATCTTTAGAACCCATAGAAAAGGCACCTTACGCATCCGTCATCCCCGCGAAGGCGGGGATCTCAGCGAGTTGAATACCCCCCCGTCTTCACGGGGATGGCGAAGAACATTTGCAAAATCGTTTTGACATCACCAACACTCAATAACGCCCCGATTGAACACTTGAGGAGTCCCAACCTCCCCACTACGATGCGCGCGTTATGAACACAGAAAATCCTCTATCCGAACCCGAACCATCGCTTCGTGCAGCCATTGTACCTGTGACCCCACTGCAGCAGAATTGCTCCCTCATCTGGTGTACTGAGACGAACAAGGGCGCGTTTGTCGATCCGGGTGGCGATATTGATCGCTTGCTGGAAGCCGTCGAAGAGGTCGGCTGCGAGATCGAAAAGATCCTGCTGACCCACGGTCACGCCGATCATGCAGGCGCGGCCGATGAACTTCGCGAGCGCTTGGGCGTCCCCATCGAAGGGCCGCATATCGACGATAAATTCTGGATCGATGCGATCCCACAAGATTCTGCCAAGTACGGGTTTCCAGGCGGACGCGCGTTCGATTCAGATCGATGGCTGACGGGTGATGAAACCGTGACTGTCGGCAATGTCTCATTCGGCGTTTATCACTGCCCGGGCCATACCCCCGGTCATGTCGTTTTCCACCAGGCCGAGGCCCAAGTCGCCTTTGTTGGCGATGTCCTGTTTCAGGGCTCGATCGGTCGCACCGATTTCCCCAAGGGCAATCACGAACAACTGATCACCTCGATCACAACGCAGCTATGGCCGCTCGGCGATGACACTGCCTTTGTCCCCGGCCACGGCCCCATGTCCACGTTCGGGCACGAGCGCGCCACCAATCCGTATGTCAAAGGCACTTAGCATTCAGTTCTATCATTTAGACCTCTAACCCGGAGATTGATCGTGACCGATCACATCATCAAAAGCGTCGAAGAACTCAAAGCCGTCTATAACCAAGCGCCATCCGAGGCATCCCTCGTCAAAGAAAGTGATCATGTCACCGACGAGTACCGCCGACTGATTGAGGCATCGACGTTCCTAGCACTGGCTTCTGTCGGATCAGACGAGATTGATTGCTCGCCACGGGGCGACAACCCGGGTTTTGTTCGTATTCATAACGATAAAACCCTGATGATCCCGGACCGACGCGGCAACAACCGGGTCGATACCCTGCTGAATATTGTCAACGACCCCCGGGTTTCATTGATGTTTTTGATTCCGGGGTCCGGGACCGTGCTTCGGGTCAATGGCCATGCGGTCCTTAGCATTGATCCTGAATTGCTCGACAGTTTTGCCGAAAAGGGCAAACCACCCCGCTCCGTCATGGTCGTGACCATCGATGTCATGTACTTCCAGTGCGCGCGCGCCGTCATGCGGGCCAAATTATGGGACACATCCATGTATGTGGACGAAAAGTCCCTGCCGTCGGCCGGAGAAATATTGGCGTCCCAAACCAAAGATCGCGGCGATGGTGCCGTGGATGGCGAGGCCTATGATAAAGAATGGCCAGAACGCGCCGAAAAATCGATGTGGTGAGCCCCCTCAACTTTCCTCTCCCCCACATAGTGAGGGAGAGGGACTCCCGGATTCAAATTGCTCTTACTTATCCCTCTCCCCTCACAGGGGGATAGGTTATGTGAGGGGGTGATTAAAGGGTCTTCGCCCTTGCATATCGGGCCTCTCCACCTTAAACCTCCGGTCAACAGGACGTACTGATTTTTATCTCCGGAGAAACCAACGTGACCGAAACTTTGCATCCCTTCCGCTCGCATACCTGCACCGAGCTTCGCGCCGACCATGTTGGCGAAACCGTTCGCATTTCAGGGTGGCTGCACCGCAAGCGCGATCACGGCGGATTGGTCTTCATCGATCTGCGCGATCATTATGGGCTGACCCAGTGCGTGATCGATGTCGAGAGCGACCTGTTCCCAACGGTTGAGGCCGCGCGCCCAGAGACCGTCATCACGGTCACCGGCGAAGTCGTCAAACGATCCGAAGACACCATCAACGCCAACATCCCAACCGGTGAAGTCGAAGTGCGCATTCGGGCGATCAGCGTCGAAAGCCCCGCCGAAGTGCTGCCATTGCAGGTCGCCGGCGAGCAGGAATATGGCGAAGACATTCGTTTGCGGTATCGGTTCCTCGATCTCCGTCGCGAAAAGATGCAAAAGAACATCATTCTGCGGAACGGCGTGATTTCATCGATCCGCCGCCGCATGGTCGATGCGGGCTTTATGGAATTCCAAACCCCAATCCTGACCGCATCTTCACCCGAAGGAGCACGAGATTATCTGGTCCCCGCACGGAACCATCCGGGCAAGTTCTATGCCCTGCCCCAGGCCCCGCAGCAGTTCAAACAGTTGCTGATGGTTTCCGGGTTCGACAAGTACTTCCAGATCGCACCGTGCTTCCGCGACGAAGATGCGCGTGCCGACCGATCACCCGGCGAGTTCTATCAGCTCGATTTCGAAATGGCATTCGTCACGCAAGAAGATGTGTTCCGCACGATCGAGCCCGTCATCGCCGGTGTGTTCGAAGAATTTGCCGATGGCCGAGGCGTGACTCAAGGTCGGTTCCCGCAAATCCCTTACAAAGAATCCATGCGGAAATATGGCTCTGATAAGCCTGACCTGCGCAACCCGATTGAGATGGAAGACGTTACCGATGCCTTCCGTGGGTCGGGCTTTAAAGTCTTTGCCGGGATGATCGAAAAGAACGAAGACGTACGCGTCTTTGCCATCGCCGCGAAAACAGGCGGCAGCCGGGCATTCTGTGATCGCATGAATTCATGGGCCCAGAGTGAAGGTCAGCCGGGCCTGGGTTACATCTTCTTCCGTGATGGTGAGGGCGCTGGCCCCGTTGCCAAGAACATCGGCGCCGAGCGCACCGAGGGCATCCGCACACAGTTGAACCTCGAAGATGGCGATGCCGTGTTCTTTGTCGCCGGTGTGCCAAAAGACTTTTATGCCTTCGCCGGCTTGGCGCGGATGAAGGTCTACAACGATCTTGATTACTACGAGAAAACCGACGACTTCAAGTTCTGCTGGATCGTCGATTACCCGATGTACGAGTTGGATGACGATGGCAAGGTCGAGTTTTCGCACAACCCGTTTTCGATGCCGCAAGGTGGCATGGAAGCACTCGAGACGATGGATCCACTCGATATCCTCGCCTATCAGTACGACATCGTATGTAACGGCGTTGAGCTTTCATCAGGTGCAATCCGAAATCACCGCGCCGACATCATGGTCAAAGCGTTTGGCATTGCCGGATACGGCATGGATGTGGTCGAGGACAAATTCGGCGGCATGTTGCGCGCGTTCCAATATGGTGCGCCACCGCACGGTGGCTCGGCCCCTGGTATTGATCGGATCGTGATGCTTCTTGCCGATGAAGCCAACATCCGTGAAGTCATCGCCTTCCCCATGAACCAGCAGGCCGAAGATATCTTGATGGGCGCCCCGACCGAGGTCGAAGCCAAGCGCTTGAAAGAATTGAGCCTGAAGCTCGATTTACCAAAGCCAAAAAAGAAGGTTTCCGAAGGCGAGATCGAACCCAAGGCCGAGTAGCCTTTAGGTCTCACGACGGCCCATCAAATCTCAGGGTTTTGGAAACTGCAACGTCACGGTAGTGCCTTTGTGCAACTCGCTATCGACAGACAGTGTGCCCCGATGCATTTCCATTAATCGAACTGAAAGCGATAGGCCAAGACCCGTGCCATCGTGGCTGACCTTTGCATTCTTGCGCGCCTGACCAAACGGTTCCAAAATCCGGGCCAAATCATCTTTGTGGATGCCCATGCCGGTATCGGTGACTGCGACCAATTTGCTGCCGTCTGGATCGCGTCTCACAGCCACTGAAATTTCGCCATCTTCAGGCGTGTATTTGTCGGCATTCGACAAAATATTGATGACGATTTGCCGAAAACTGCGGAGATCAGCGTAGATTTCGCGCGCATCCTCATCAATGGTCACGCTGATACTGTTTTGATCCCGGTTCCCGCGGAAGTTAATCAAATTGATCGCATCATTAAGGGCCCCTTCTACGGCAAAGGTTACCGGCTCCAGGATCAGTTCACCCGCCTCGATCTTAGATAGATCTAAGACATCGTTGATGATTTCATTCAGGTGCTGACCGGACGAGCGAATATGGCCCGCGTATTCCAAATATTTGTCGTTATCGATTTTGCCGAGCGCCTGACTTGAAATCATCTCTGAAAACCCGGCGATGGCATTCGGTGTCACAGCGCCTGCACTCGCCGATAGCTACGATGACCCAACTCAATACGGCGTCGAGTTCACTGGCGAAAAAGAAAACGCCGATAGCAAAATCTCGCTCGAAGGGATTGCAAGCGAACGCGCGTAATACACTTCAGCCCCCTGAAGCAAAAACGGCGTCCCATCTAGGGGCGCCGTTTATTGTTTGTGGGCTAGGCCGTCTTTTTCAAGCGCGCTTCCAAATAGGGCATCAGACCGCCGGCTTCGACAATCGTCATCAAATGCTCTGGGATGGGCTGACAAGAATACGTTTCATTCTTGGTTCGGTTGTGAATATCACCAGTGCTGGGGTTGACCGACAACTGATCGCCCATGGCGATTTTATCCGCTTCGGGACAGACCAGCGCAGGCAAACCAATGTTAAAGCAATTGCGATAGAAAATGCGGGCGAATGATTTGGCCACAACAACCCGCACGCCTAATGTCTTCAGAAACTGTGGAGCAGTTTCTCGGGATGATCCGATCCCTAAGTTATCGGTCGCAGCGAAGATATCACCCTCTTGCACATTGTACGCAAAATCAGGATCCACATCGCGGAGACAGTTTCTCGCACCCGCCAGCATATCCTTACCCTGATATGATCCAATAGGTGCCAGCACATCGGTATCGATGTTGGCACCATAGGCCCATGCCTTGCCGTCTATGGTATTCATAGGAATTCCCTCGGATCTGCGATTACACCCTTTAACGCCGACGCTGCCACGGTATAGGGCGATGCCAAGAATAGTTGCGATGATTTTGGCCCTGCGCGCCCGACGAAGTTTCTGTTGGTTGATGAAATGCCAACGGCATTTTCTTCGAGACGGGCTGCGCCCAAACCGATGCACCCGCCACAGCCCGTTGGCAAAATTACGCCCCCAGCATCTTCGATGATTTGCATGATACCTTCTTCGGCGGCTTGTTTACCCATGGCGTTTGACGAGGGTGCCACCATGAACTTGAACCCTGACGGAATTTTACGTCCTTTGAGGACCTCGGCTGCCATGCGCAAGTCATCCAACTTGGCACCTGTGCACGCGCCCAAGTATGCCTGATCGAGTTTCGTGCCCTGGTGATCACCAATAGGCCCGGCATTTTCTGGGCTGGATGGTGCCGCGACTTGTGGCGTTAAAGAATTGCCATCCACGGTTACTGTTTTTGCATAAATGGCATCAGCGTCGGACCGCCAGGTGTCTATATCCACATCACCAGCCCCCCATTCTTTAAGCGCCTTGGCGGTTTTTTCATCAGGCTCGCAATACCCGGCCTTGGCACCTAACTCAGCAGCCATGTTGGCCAGTGTCATGCGTTCCTGGACAGACAGCGCAGATACCGCCTCACCTGTATATTCCAATGCCTGATAGTTAAACCCCATGATCCCATGATCACCGCACAACTTTAAAATAATGTCCTTGGCCGCCACGCCCGGCTTTAATTTACCCGTTACGTCGATTTTAACGGTTTCAGGAACACGTGCCCAAATCTCGCCCGTCGCCAGAACGCCAGTCATTTCCGTGGCACCGACGCCCACCATAAACGTACCGAATGCACCGCCCGTCACCGAATGGCTATCGCCACCAACGATGAACATGCCTGGCTTTACGTGTCCGCCTTCGGGTAGGACGACATGGCAGATTCCTTCTTCTTTTATGAAATTGATGACGTTATGATCCGCGACCCATTTTTGGGCATGCTTTTGAATGTCGTCGAAGCCCTCGGACTCTTTGTTGATGTAGTGGTCAGTGATGACGACCAGTTTTTCCATATCCCAGACGGGAACACCTAATTCATCAAGCTTGGCGCCTGCCATTCGGGGGCCAGCACTATCGTGCATCATCGCCAGATCAACATGGCATGTCACGATTTCGCCCGGGGTCACGCTATCGACCTTGGCGGCCTTAGCAATAATCTTCTCTGCCAGCGTTTGCGACATTATGTTCCTCCATCCCACTGCATTTCAAATCGTAATGCATATCGCGAAGCGTCACAAAAACTGATTGTTTAAAACCGTCTGTTAGGTGCCAAATTTCAAATAAATGGAAAGAAAAGGAATGTCCGCCCCGCACATGACATACGGGGCGGACAAGCTTAGAAACCGATTTTATATCCAAGAGAGAATGTATAATCAGTTTCCAGCTGGGGCCTCTTTTGGGCGTGAAGGTTCTGCCGAGACCGCACACATCGTGCGTCTAACAGGCAGTGTCGCCTTCGTTCCGAATTCATGGTGTTCCCTGTGTCAACGCGCATCAATGGCGCGGAACTCTTACATTTGCTCCACTCGTCAAAAGAAAGAGGTAGCGCTTCGATTTAGTGGAGTGAGAGCTTAGGACGCGTGAGGGGGGGCGCGACTGCTCCAGGAGAGAGATACTTGGGGAGAGATATCACCCAGTTCTGCCACAGGCCACAAAATGTATGTCGCACCCCCGGACGGGTCATACACCGATGCTGCCATTTCGGCTGACGGCGAATGCGCCGTGAAAGGTGATGGGCAGAACACGCAACAGTGCGAGATGTGCGTGCCTTGTTCTGGTGCCGTTTCATCGCCGAATTCATCGACTTGAATAGTCTTAAAACCCGCACTCGTACAAATAATGATCGTTCGACCATCAGAGGTTTCAGAGGCCTGCAAGCCAAATGGCGCGCCCAGCTGTGCGAAAAAAATCGCAACAGCTAAAACGATTGTCCATTTTTTTGTTCGGTTGGTTCTCATGAGAGGTCAAACCACAGCCACTGAATTACACTTATAGAGTTCCATCACAAAGAAACGCTGTTTTCAATGCCAAGCACGTAACATCTGTTAAGTCTGGCACGACTTTTAATGAATTTTGTAAACCACTGATCGTTTTAGATGATTTTCATTTCCATGAGTTTCGCGATCGCTTCCGCGTCAAAACCCGCATCGCTCAACAACGCCTCGGTATCGGCACCCAATTTGGGGGCAGGATTCGCAGGTGCAGCACTGCCGCCAGACCGAACAGCCGGGGCCACATAGCGATACGTGCCGTGACCATCCAATTCAATTTCTTGAAGGCGATCTTCGTCAACAACGAATGGATTATCCAGCGCCTGCTTCACATCATTAATCGCCGCCGCCGGAACAGTACCTGCAAAAATTTCAAGCCACTCTGCCGTGGTTTTCGCGGTTAGTGCACCATCCAGATATTCTTCGACTAAGGGGCGGTTTTCCAGACGTTCTTTGAACGTTGCGAACCGGGGATCCGTTGCCCATTCTGGCCGACCGATTGCATTACAAAGTGCAGGCCAGAATTTTTCCTTGTTACACATTAAGTAAATCCAGCCGTCCTGGGTTTGATAAAGCGCACACGGCGTCAACGAAGGATGTGCCGAACGCGGCAAGCGCCCTTGCACGTGACCTTCGTTCAAATACCACATGGCCGGATAACCCAGGTTGCACATGGCGACATCAAACAGGCTGACATCCATATCACGACCGATACCGGTCGCGCGGGCACCGGTAACCCCTGCCAGCGCCGCATAGGCCAACGCCAGGCCGGTCATTTGATCAACGACAGAAAGCCCAAATCTTGTCGGCGGATGATCGGGTTCGCCCGTCAACGAGAACCATCCCGCTTCGGCTTGCATCAAATAGTCAAACCCCGGCCATGCCTTTCGTGGTCCCGTACGACCGTATGCGGATAAATGAGCGCAGACGATTTGCGGGTTTACGTGTTTCAAATCGTTATAAGTGATACCCAGTTTTTCAGGCACATCACCGCGCAGGTTGGATGTCACGGCGTCTGCCGTCGCTACCAGCTTTTGAAACACGTCTTTGCCCTCGGGCGTCGTCAGGTCGACCGTGAAGCTGCGCTTGTTGCGATTATAAGCGTGAAAGAATTCAGACGATCCATCGCCAAACCAATACGGCCCGATATCACGGGCGAAATCCCCGCCCTCTGGGTTTTCGATTTTGATGACCTCGGCCCCTTGGTCGGCCAGAAACATGGTCCCAAACGGACCCGCGCCATATTGTTCCACCGCCAACACGCGAACGCCTGCGAGTGGAAGTGGGTTATCTGTCATTGATTGGCACCCCCTCAACTAACCTCTCCCCCTCAAAGGGGAGAGGGATAAGGGATTGCGTTGCATCGTCAGGGTCACTCTCCCACATGTAATGGGGCAGAGGACAGGTGAGGGGGCGCTTCACGAACGGCGCTCCACCACTTGCTTGGCAATGATGATGCGCTGAAGTTCGTTGGTGCCTTCACCGATGCACAGCAGCGGCGCGTCGCGGTAGTACCGTTCAACATTGTATTCAGGGGAATAACCATAGGCGCCATGAATACGCATCGCCTCGGCCGCGTTTTCCATCGCCGCTTCGGTCGCAAAGAGCTTAGCCATGCCTGCTTCCATATCACAGCGTTCGCCCGTGTCATATGCAATGGCCGCGTCTTCGACCAGTTTCCGCGCAGCATGGGTCCGCGTCGCCATGTCCGCCAACTTGATCTGAATGGATTGATGATCGGCAATCGGCTTCCCAAACGTTTTGCGCTGGGATGCATAATCAATTGAGTCATCCAATGCCGCTTGCGCTAGGCCGACGCCCCGCGCCGCCACGTTGATGCGACCAAGCTCAAGACCACCCAGAATTTGTTGCAGGCCACGACCCTCGGCGTCACCAATCAAATGCGTTTGTGGGACGCGCACCGATGGGAACTCCACTTCACCGGTATCGATGCCTTTGTATCCCAGCTTCTTAAGTTTACTCGCTTTGTAGCCCGCTGATTTAGGCACCAACAAAAGGCTCATCCCCTTGTGGCGAGGCTCTGCATCGGGATCGGTTTTCACCAGGACTGCGAGCATGTCACCCTGCACGGAATTGGTGATCCAGGTCTTGGTGCCTTCGATCAAATAATCATCGCCGTCCTTGGTGGCGCGGGTCCGAATACCCTGAAGGTCCGTTCCGGCATCTGGTTCTGTTAGCGCAATGCCGCCCCGGATTTCACCGGCGGCAAACTTCGGCAGGTATTCGCGCTTCATTTCCTCGGTGCCAAACCGCTCTACCGCGGCAGCCATAATCAGGTGTGAATTGAAAATTCCGGAAACCGACATCCAAACTGATGCCACCCGCTCGACAATTTTGGAATAGGTTTTGATATCCAATCCCAGGCCACCGTATTCAGGCGAGATCGTCGCACCATACATGCCGAGTTCTGCCAGCTTGTCAGCGATCTCCTGGGGGTATGTGTCTGTCGATTCCAATTCTCGGACGTACGGGGCGACATCCCGTTCCAAGAACTTGTCGATGGCATCCAGGATCATCGTGTTTTCAGTTTCAAGCATGGCGTCTGGCATAATTCTTTTCCTCGTCACCCTCGCAAAGGCGGGATTCTGTTTTTATAACTGATCCTATTTCGTCATTCCGGCGAAAGCCGGAATCAAATCTTCTAATCGTTGACCCCGGCCTGCGCCGGGATGACGACATAGAAACGGACGATCAATAATCCACTTTGTCGTCGACAGCGTGACCGCGCTTCGGGATCAGCATGGCGCGTTCAAAGGAAATCACTTCGACGCCATCCTGATTAAAACCACGCGTCAAGATCGTGACAATCCCTTGCGTTGGTCGTGATTTGCTCTCGCGGATCGCTAACACTTCGCTTTCCGCATAAAGCGTATCACCGTTGAACACCGGGGCCGGCATTTTGACTTTGTCCCAACCCAAGTTGGCGATGGTCTTTTGACTAACGTCCGACACACTCATCCCCGCCACAACAGATAACGTCAGGCACGAATTCATCAACGGCTTTTTGAACTCGCTTTGCGCTGCATATTTCTCATCAAAATGCAGCGGATGTTGGTTCATCGTCAGCAACGTGAACCACGTGTTATCGGTTTCCGTCAGCGTGCGACCCGGACGGTGTTCGTAGACATCACCGACGTTAAAGTCTTCGAGATACCGCCCATAAGATTCACGATATCGATTGGGGCCAACTTCTTTTGCTTCTGCGACCATTATTCAGCGGCCTCCACTTGCGGGCGACCAGCGGCCAGAACGGCACCGACTGAGTTCTGTGCTTCAAGGCCCAAGATCGCCTGGGCAAATCGTTCGGTGCCATCCTCGCCCAAGTAAGGATCGGTCAGGCCGCCAAATTTGCTGCGGAATTCTTCTGACGTCATGAAGTTGTCGGGCTCACCCTTTGGCATATCGATCAGCGCCGAAAACGTACCCCGCGCCGTTTTCACGGTCGCCTTACCGGCCATATTTTCCGGGAACAGCGCTTCGACTTCTGGGTCGTTCACACATGTAACCTTTTTGGTCAGGGCCAGCGTTTCTGGATCGGTCAGGTGCGTCGCATAGTGATCCCACAACAACGTACCTTCGCGCATCACGACAGCGGCACAGAACGGCATGGAGAATTGGCCATCAACAACACTTTGTGGATTATGTTTGGCTTCTTCTGGGAAGCTAACGATCTTCATACCCGTCTTTGGCAGGCCGATTTCGATTTCTTCGACCTCGTCCGCCGTGACGTTGTCATCGGCCATGATTTTGATCAGCGCATCCATGGCGGCATGGGTATAGCGGCAACTTGGGAATGGCTTCACGCCGAGGTGCATGGTCTGCCACGTGTCGCGCAATCCAGCGACGGCTTTGGCTTCGTCCGCGTTTGGCGCATAGGCATGGAGAAAGCCCCATTTACCCTCAAACGCTTCTTTGGGACCCTTGAAACCTTCTTGTGCCATGACGGCGCACATCAAACCATTCTGTGCAGCTTGTCCCACGTGGGACCGCTTGGTCCAGGCCCCATCGGCCAGGAACTGCATGGAACCGGCGGCCTGGCTGAGCGCGATCCCGAACGCACTTTCGATGCCATCAGCATCCATACCCAAAATGCGGCCTGCGGCTGCAGCGGCACCAAAGATGCCGCACGTGGCCGTCGGATGATAGCCACGGTCATAATGATCGGATGGGCCCAATGCCAACGACAAGCGAATTTGAATTTCATAGCCGATGACACAGGCAGCAATCAGATCCTTGCCCGATGCGCCGGTCATTTCGGCGGCGGCCAATGCAGCCGGTACGATGGGGGCCGACGAATGCAGTGATGCTTCGGCATGGGTGTCATCGAAATCCAACGAATGCGCCAGCGTACCATTCAACAACGCCGCCGCAGAGGGCGCGTATGTCGCATGATCACCGGGGACAGCGCATTCACCGGTTGCCAAGCCCAATCGTTCGATCGCGCGGACCATCGCAGGCGTGGATTCCGCATCATTTCGGGCGCGGACCATGACGCCGGATACATCCAGGATCAGCAGCTTTGCGCGCTCAATCACATGGGGTGGAATGTCTTCATAACGCAGGTCAGTGGCAAATTCGGCAAGCTGACGGCTGATACCAGTCATCGTTAAGTCTCCCAATAGCAGTTTGTTGTTATGCTTAGAAATTTGGTTGCAGATTTGATCATACAAGGCCTGATTGAACAAATAGCAAAATCTGTATTATATATCTGATAATCAGATCAATAGGATGCGTCATGCTGCCGGTCACGATCAAACAGTTTGAAACCTTTGTCGCGGTCGCCGAAACCGGTGGGTTTCGCCGCGCGTCTGAACGCCTCAACCTCTCGCAATCAGCCGTCACGGCGCATATTCAACAACTCGAAGATACCTTGGGGGTGCCGCTGTTCCATCGCACCACACGGGAGGTGCGCCTGACCGACGCGGGTACAGAGTTACTCGACCGGGCCAAGCGAACGTTGAACGGGGTGGAAGATGTCATCCGATCATTCCGGGACGAGGCTTCGATGACCAAAGGGCGCGTGTTGGTCGCCTGTGCCCCCAGCTTTGCATCATCCATTCTGCCCCGCGTGTTGGCCTCATTTCAGGCGCATCACCCGGAGATCTTTGTCCAGGTGCGCGAAGCCTATGGCAGCGAAATACTCGAAGCCATTCGTGCCGATAACGTCGACTTTGCCATTGGTCCATTGGAAAAAGACCAAAACGACATCAGCTTCACGCATCTGCTGACGGACGGTTTTGTCGCGGTGATGGCGGGATCACACCGACTGGCGAAGAAACGCGCGATCAAGTTCAGTGATATCTTTGACGAACCCATTCTGGCCATGCCCAGCCGGTCCGCCATCCGCCGCGAGTTGGAGAAGATCTATGCCGAAAACGGCCGCGCCCTCGCCCCCAAATACGAGATGCTGCATCATCAAACATTGATCAATATGGCGGAGTCCGAATTGGGGATTGCGATTCTGCCGGAAACGGCGGTGCCGCCATCACGGGATGGGGCCTATGCGGTTATCCCGATGAGCCAACCCGCCGTGAAACGCCGCATGGGGATTATAATGGCGCGGGGCCACAACCCATCCCCGGCCGCCCGCGCCGTCGCGCAGAACTTGCACACGTTTGTGCAAGGTTGGGAACAGTAGACAAATCGTCATTCCGGCGAATGCCGGAGTCAACTCTCGAATAGTTGACCCTGGCCTTCGCCAGGGTGACGACAGAGTAAGTTACTCAGCCGCGTAGCGTTTTTCAGCGTCGTAGTACTCGGGGAAACCGACAATCGCTTGCAGTTCCTGGAACGTCAGGCGTTTGGACAAATCCTGGTCACCGGATTTGATCATGGCCAAAGTGTCCTGCATCGCCTTCAACCCACTCAGCAATAGGGCAGCCGGCCAGATCGCAACCTTGTAACCGATATCCTCAAGCTCGGCTGGTGTCAGGTAGGGCGTTGTCCCCTGCTCCACCATGTTGGCCATTTTCGGCCCTTCGATTTCTGAACCGTAACGTCGCATTTCTGCCTCGTCCTTGGGCGCTTCCATGAACGTGATGTCTACACCGACTTTGCGGAACATTTCGCAACGGCGCAGCGCTTCGTCCATGCCATCGGTGCCATTCGCATCGGTGCGGGCCATGATCAGGATGTCACCACCACGATCGCGCAATTCGTCGCGGGCATCGACGGCAGCTTGCAAACGCTGCTCGGCTTCAGAGAACGACACCACCCGCTTACCCAGGGTGTGGCCACAGCGCTTTGGCGACACCTGATCCTCGATCATCACGCAGGCAAATCCTGCATGCGCATATCCCTGCACGGTGCGTTTCACGTTGATCGCATTACCGAACCCCGTATCGCCATCACCGATGATCGGAATGCTGGTGGCATCGCACATGTTACGCCCTTGGTCGACCATTTCAGCATAACTGATCAGCCCCGTATCGGGTTCACCAATGCGCACGGCAGACACCATAAAGCCACTCATAAACGCCGCATCAAAACCGGCCTGTTCAACAAGCCGCGCCGACATGGCATCAAACACGCCAGGGGTTGAAATCAATCCAGGTGCATCCAGAAGTTTTTGCAGTTTGGCAGCGGCAGTCATGGTGTTCCTCCGTTTGAAATTTTGTCACAGTAAAATGACCAAGAAACCCGGCGGGTCAAGTCATGGAATCTTTCTTGGGCTTTTTATGCATGTTGGGAACGTCATGGTATCATCCAAGTGGGCGGACTTCGCCGATTCCATATTGAAAAACCTGAATTTCCCATAACTCCTTGATTTTAATTAGCTAACATTAAATCGGCTTCGTTTTGCAAAATCGACCTATAAAATCACACAAAAATCTCGTTAATTATTATTTCCCCTTAAACACAGGAGATCGTTTTTCCATAAACGCCGTGTATCCTTCGGTGTAATCGTCGGCATCGCAGGGTTCATAGCTCTCGCGCAATTCATCCTCGGTGAACGACGATGGGTCGTTACACAAACGGTTCACAAAACGTTTGGTCATGCGCGCACCCAGTGGTGCGCCCTTGGCGATGTTTGATGCGGTCCTGGCGACGTTGGCTTCTAATTCATCGGCAGCAACGACCCGTGACAACAACCCTTTTTCATAGGCGGTTGCCGCGTCGATGATCTGACCTTCAAGTAGCAATTCAAGCACCACCGCCTTGCCGACGAGATCCAAAACGGGGTGCAATTCGGGCGGTGCAAAAGCATGACCAATACGGTTGATGGGCACGCCGAACTTCGAATCATCCGATGCGATCCGCATGTCGCAACATGCCGCAATTTCCAAACCGCCGCCCGTGCACGCGCCACGGATCATGGCAACAGTCGGGTGTTGCAGATTTTGCAACAGGTCCAGTGCCCGCGCCGTCGACTCGCCGTAATCATAGGCTTGGGCCGCGTTCGCGCGCTTTGTTGGAAACTCCTTAATATCCGCCCCGGCAGCAAAGGCTTTGTCCCCCGCCCCGCGAACAATCACACAGCGCACATCATCTTCGGCATTGAGTTTTTCCAAAACGTCACACAACGCACCCCATGCCCCCAATGACAAGGCATTGCGTTTGGCCGGGTTGTTGATGATGACGGTGGCGATTGCACCGTCGCGTTCCAGTAAAATCAGATCATTACTCATGCCGCGTTCAACACCCGCTGCGCGTTTCCATCCAACCATGACGCGACGTTCTCGACCGCTTCGGTATAGACGATGTCATAAAGCTCTTGGACCACATATCCTGTGTGTCCGGTCAGCACGGCATTCGGCAAACTGCGTAGGGGATGATCAGGGGCCATTGGCTCGACATCGAAAACATCAAGGCCCGCACCCGCGATCAGGTTTTGGCTCAGCGCACTGATCAAGGCGGCCTCGTCAATGATCGGGCCACGAGACGTATTCACAATATACGCCGACGGTTTCATCATCGATAACTCCTGCGCACCAACCAGCCCCTGGGTGCGTTCACTGAGAATCAATTGAATCGAAATCACATCGGATTGGGTCAGCAGTGTTTCTTTGTCGACTCGTTTAACGCCGACTTCGGCGCAACGCTCGTCGGTGAGATTTTGGCTCCAAGCAATCACGTCCATTTCCATCGCCAATCCGAACTTGGCGATGCGGGCACCCAACTTACCCAATCCCATAATGCCGAGGGTTTTGCCGTTCAGTCCTTCGGACACATGACCTTGCCAACCACCATTGCGCATCAATTGGCTTTCGCCGGAAATTTTTTTAAACAAATCCATGATCAGTGCGACGGTGTGTTCGGCGGCGGGGTATGGCAGCATTTGCGTGCCACACACGACGATATCCTTGGATCGCGCGTGATCCATATCGATGGCTAGATTGCGCATCCCGGTGGTCACCAAAAATCGAAGGTTTGGCAATTTATCCAACTGCGATGCCGGAAAACGTGTCCGTTCGCGCATACAAATCAGAATATCATATGGCAACAAAACCGCCGCGATTTCGTCCTCGTTCCAGCCCAAGTGCTTATTAAACACCGTGATATAAACGGCGTCACCCAGCTGGCTCCAATCCGCATGTCCCAGTGCGGCATTCTGATAATCATCCAAAATCGCGAGTTTCATGGTCATAGTCTATCCCCTTCGTGTGGCCAAAATGTGCACATGTGGCCGGTATATTTTTGCCGTGGTCTTGCACATACATGGCGCACTGACCTATACGAAACAACATGTCAGATGTCATTTCATTATCCATTCAGGGCGAAATTGCCGTTCTGAAAATCGAAAACCCACCCGTTAATGCTCTGAGTGCCGCGGTCCGTATCGAGTTGGTCGACACCGTTGAGACCATGACCCAGGGCGACGAAATTAAAGCCATTGTTATTGTCGGGGAAGGCCGATGCTTCTCGGCCGGGGCGGATATTTACGAATTTGGCACCACGCCACCCGCGGATACGCCAACCCTACCCGAAACCATCGCCACGTTGGAAAATGCCAAGGTGCCTGTGATCGTCGGTATTCATGGATTTGCCCTCGGCGGCGGATTGGAAATCGCCCTGGGCGCGCATTATCGGATCGCCACCCTCGATGCGAAAATGGGATTGCCCGAAGTCGATATTGGCATCATTCCGGGTGCCGGTGGCACACAACGCCTGCCACGGTTGGTCGGCATCAAGGCCGCCGCCTATTTGGTCGCGACGGCTGAAAAAATCAGCGGCGAAGAGGCCATGGAACTCGGCTTGGTCGACATTGTGACAGAAACCGATGACATGGCATTGTCAGCGATTGCGTTCGCCGAAACCCTGATCGATCAGGGCATGGGGCCACGCCCAACATCAATGACGACTGACAGGATTGATACTCCCGATGATGCCAAGGTGGCGATCGAAGAGGTCAGACAATCCATCGCCAAAGAGGTCGGCGGCAGGCAGGCCCCAGCACGTGGCCTCGATAGTGTTTTGAACGCCGCGTCTATGTCATTCGTCGACGGTATGAAGGCGGAGCGAGAGATTTTTCTGGAGCTTCGCGATAGCGAGGAAGCCCAGACCCTTCGAGAGTCGTTCAAAGCCAAACGGAAAGCAAAAAAGACTTGATGCCTGCCTGAGCTGTTGGAGAAACTGGAGACCTTAGTTGCCAAATACGGCCCCGCGTTTGAACTCGCAGATATCATTCGAATGCGTGCTGAAGCCGGGAAACATTCGTTCTCCGACAAACAGGTATGGATAAATCTACGCCTGAGCGCTTTTGATCAGGTCTTGGACAGGGGCTGGGCGGCTGTACAAATAGCCCTGGATATAATCAGCCCGCGCGTTAATGACGAACTCGGCTTCGGCCTCGGTCTCAACACCTTCCGCGATCACTGAAATGCCCTGGTCTTTGGCGATATTAATCAGGTTTTTCACAATTGATTTTTAAAAAAGGTCTGTGTCGATTTGGCGTATCAAATCCATGTCGATTTTCACGAAATCGGGGCTGAAAGTATGTAAAAGATTTAGCCCTGACCACCCTGAGCCAATATCATCCAGTGCACACATGAAGCCTGCACGTCGATAAAACGATAGGATGCCCTTGAGGTGATCAATGTCCGTGATTTTCTCGGTTTCCGTAATCTCGAACACGATGTCCGATGGTTTTAAACCGAGTTCATTGATCGCAGCAGCCGTGGTGCGCAAGCAGTAAGCGGGATCGTAGATGCTGCTCGGGTTAAAATTGACAAATATTTTGCCCCGGAAACCGGCCCTCACCGCCGTTTCAACCGCACTGGCGCGCGCAATCAAATCAACGGAAAACAATACATCAGCGTCTGAGGCGACTTGGAAAACGTAGTCTGGCGGAATGATCGTTCCGTCTTGATCCCGCATTCGGAGCAAAGCCTCGGCACCATATGGTGTGCTGGTATCACTCGCTGGATAAATCGGTTGATACCAAGATCGATGTCTCCTGAGCTAACCTTATCGATCACCCATTTGCCTTTGATCCGATTGATAAACACGTCCCCACTGACAACCCGAGACATATCGAGTGCGGTGGGCTCGTCCCCCGCCGTGGTTAGAACACGAACATTCTTTAATTCTTGCTGCGACATGTTCCCGTAAAGCGCGATGACGAAGGGTTCACAATCAGCACGATTTAGGACAAATGATATGGTCCTGTCATTGAGTTGATCAGCAGGGATATTTCGTCGACCACAAAGGCCCGCGAGTTTGGAGAAGCTCTCTCCCGTGGGCAGGAAGAACCAGAGTTTCGTTGTGTCAAAAACCAGATCGTCGATTGTCTCGCAGTCAACACACCGCATTGTGGAATTCGAAAAAGCTGTCGTATCTGCAGGCATTGTTATCACTCAACTTACATTATGAAACCAGATCATTATGGGTTTTACGCACACATCGGTTTTTGGTTCATAATTCGTGGAGTGTACGTAGGAATCATCATTCAGAGATTCAGCAATGTTTCTCACTTTGCCCAGGACGGCTCGTTTACCTATATTGAGATCAATCATTAAAACGAAATAACACTATGGAGAGACATCATGACGTGGCTTGAAGGTCCAACCCGAAACGACGAGACGGCGGGCAAGCGCCTGCGCAATCTGTTGGCGCGCGATGAAATTTTGCGCGTACCCGGCACGCACAATCCGCTCGCCGCGCGATTGGCTGCACGCGAAGGTTTTGAGACGCTGTATATTTCCGGCGGGGCCGTGACCATGAGCTTGGGCTTGCCTGATCTGGGTGTCATGATGCTGGACGAGCTTTGCTTCATCACCCGCATGGTGTCGCGCGCCACAGACCTGCCGTTGATCGTCGATGGCGATGTCGGTTATGGCGGCACATTGAATGCCATGCGCACGGTGCGTGAATTGGAACAAGCCGGTGCCGCAGCGGTCCATATCGAAGACCAATTGCTGCCGAAAAAATGCGGCCATTTGAACGACAAACGCTTGGTTCCAGCCGAAGAAGCCGCCGCCAAAATCTCCGCAGCGAAGAGAGCCACCCGCGATCTTGTGATCATTGCACGGACCGATGCTGCTGGCGTCGAAGGGGTCGATGCGGCGATCAGCCGCGCCAATTTGTACGCTGAGGCCGGGGCCGATGTGCTGTTCCCCGATGGCCTGAAATCAGAAAGTGAATTTCGTCGGTTCGCCCAGGAAACGGGCGGCGCCAAAGTGATGGCAAATATGACCGAGTTTGGACGCACCCCGCACTTCACTGGCGAACAATTCCAGGACATGGGCTATGACATCGTGATCTGGCCCGCCACGTCGGCGCGCGTTGCCGGTTACGCGATGCGTGATCTTTATAAGCACATCAAAGACCACGACGGCACGGGTGGTTTCGAAGATCGCATGCTGACCCGCGCCGAAGGGTACGAGGTCATCGGTTATCATGATTTCGAAGCGTTGGACGAGTCGGTTGCTAAATCCGTCGCGCCTGGATTCACGGGCGAAGATACATCGACCGAACGTTTGGCCGGGGAATAAGTCCCCAGTAATCTTTGAGTGTTACTTGCCGCGCAGCTTGCCGACCAAAAAAACGATCAGCCAGATTGGGATGACGATGACTGCGCCCACCAGCACGTATTCGATGCTGCCGGAGACGAATTCACCGGCCCATGAAAACGCGCTTTTGATCGTATCTCCGAAGTTTAGCAATAGGTCTTTGGGGTCGATTTCAAAGAACCGCAGAACAAACCCAAGAATTAACGATGCGAGCACGATCTTGATGATGGTCCCTAAGACGTTTTGCGGCATTGGTCGTTTCTCCCCTATTCACTCGCGCGAACGTATCACGTCTGATATAGCGGGTTCAATTTAGACGCAACGTGGAATTGCTAGTTTTATGAGTTACGTTCCAAAACCCCGGTCCCCCGGCGGCCCGCCACAGAGTGTGCGCGTATTGGCATTTATCGGATGGTTGCTTGTTCCCATCGCGCTCACAGCAGCGATTGTCCATGTCACAAGCGTTTTCGTTTTGTGGTGGGGCGTGATTTGGTTTGGTCTCGCAGTCATATACACCATCGGTTATTTCAAATGGGCGAAAAAGAAATATCCGAAACCCGATAATTGATCATGGCTATAGCCGCTTTGGGACAAATCGCGCCAACACTGCCATCGCCCCAGCCCCGATGCCTCCTGCGACAAACACTGCGGGCAACGCAAAAGTGCTAAGCACTACGGCTAAGATTCCAGGCGTGATCAACTGTGCGGTCTGGCGAAAGGTCACATATACAGATGTCATCTCTGAACGTTCGTAAGGATGCACAGCCCGCAGGAATGGGATGTTCCCCGCGCCATCAATCATGCTGGCTGCAAATGCCGCCACCACAATCAACACCGCAGCCATTGCGGGGACCCCCTGCACAACGGCGATCCCAATGCTTATAATTGCGGTGAGACCGTATCCCAATGTTAGCAAGTATCGAATACCTTTTTTGCGACCGATAGCCCCCCAGACGGTCGCCAAAAACATCGGCAACACCCCGACTGAAATAATCAAGGCAGCGGTATCTTTTGAATATCCTGATTGGGTCAGGAAAATAGGGCCGTAGACGAAGAACATGAGCCACCAACTCGTTCGACCAATAGCAAGCCCCCAGGCCACAGCCAATCGCGGCTGACGAAAAAAACGGGGCATGTAGCGGATGGGATTCGGTGGAGGTTTCAACGGTGACGTCACTGCCGGGTTGTCGCTGACCCGCAAGAACCAAAAGAACACCAGCATCGCCAGCGCGCATATACCAACCGCACCATAGGTCACGGCCGGATCAATATTCTCGAACATCCAAACACCCAGCCATGGGCCAAATGTAAAAGGTGCGGCCACAAACAACAGTCGGCGGGGTTCGAACTTTGAAATTTCGGTCTTTGGCACATGATCCAACACGTAAAGATTAATCACGATTTCAAAAATCGCCGTTGCGATAAATTGGCATCCCAGCCCCACCGCAAACCACCAGGGCGATCCCAACCAATATGCTGCAACTGCGGACAACATCATGGCAACGCCCAAGGTGAACACCCAACGGCGACGCGCAATATGAACCAGAAGCGGGATAACCATGGTCGACGCCAATCCGGCAATTGACACAGCGAAATACAAAACACTGACGGATTGGGCATCCCCCATCATCCGTAAGGCTTCGAGCGGAATAAT
>CBFHXC010000005.1:0-74820 GCA_965659695.1 Rhodospirillales bacterium | reverse complement strand
GATCTGTTCCATCCGTACACCTGGGTGGGCCACGCGGTTGGTGGTAATCGCAATGTCACCCTCGCCTGCGTTCATATTGCCCAGGGCTTCTCGGCTCGACACGACACGCAGCTCAATCAACACGTTTGGGTGCGCGCGCTTAAACTCAATCATCATTGGCGTGACGAAGTGATTGCAGAAACTGGGTGGTGCCAGAACGCGAATACGCCCGCCACGCATGGCTTCGGACGATTCCGCGAAGCCTCGTACACGATCCAGTCCGTCAAAAATGGGGTCTAGTTCTTCGTTCAGCGCCAATGCTTCTGCCGTGGGGCTCAGTCTGCCGCCTTGTCGAATGAATAATATCAGGTTCAGGCGTTCTTCAATCTGTGCAAGTGTGCGGCTGACAGACGGCTGTGACACGCCCAAACGCTCGGCCGCAGCGGTCGCGGAGCCGGTAAAAATCGTGGCCCGGAAAACCTCAAGTTCCCGAATGCTCGGAAGTTCAGAAGTCATCATGCGATGTCACCTTATTCACATTGCGAATACTATTATAACCAAATTACATGATTAATCCTGTTTGTCATCTTTGTTCAACGTGTCATCATCTCTCCTGAAATTGGGGTAAACCCGATCAAAGACGACAAGGGATGCATCCGTCGGATGTAACTCGAGACACATATTCAGGGAGCTTTTGAAATGTATTTCAAAAAGACACTAGCTGTTGGCGCGCTCGCCGCGATGACAGCCATTACCGTACCGCTCTCGGCTTCTGCCGAGACGTTGACGATTGGATTAGGCTCAGAGCCAACATCCATCGATCCGCACTACCACAACCTCGGCCCCAACAACCAAATTGCACAGCACATCTTCTCGCGTTTGGTTGAGCAGGACGACAAACAGCGTCTGATGCCGGGTTTGGCCGAAAGCTGGAAGCCAATCAACGACACCACGTGGGAGTTTAAACTCCGCAAAGGTGTCAAATTCCATGACGGTTCTGACTTCAATGCCGATGATGTGATCTTCACCATGGAGCGCGCACCAGCGCACCCGAACGCGCGTTCAAGCTTCAAGCTTTACACGCATGGTGGCGGCAAAGAGTACAAAAAGATTGATGACTATACGATCCAGGTCACAACGCCTGCGCCTTATCCATTGATGCCGACTGATTTGTCCACGGTTCATATCGTGTCCAACGAAATTGGCGATGCAACTTGGGAAGGTGAATTCAATAACGGTAACGCTGCTATCGGCACAGGCCCTTATAAACTTGTCAAATGGACCAAGGGCGAAGTCCTAGAAATGGACGTAAACGAAAACTACTATGGCGATAAGCCATCGTGGTCCAAGGTTATCATGAAGCCAATCGCTTCTGCACCATCTCGTTTGGCGGCTCTGTTAGCCGGCGATGTTGATTTCATCGATAACGTGCCAACAACAGACATCGCTCGCTTGAAAAAAGAGCCTTCGGTTGCGCTGAGCCAAGGTGTGTCGAATCGTGTGATTTACTTGCACCTCGATCAATACCGTGATGTGGCACCTTACACGACGGCCAAAGATGGTTCTGAAATCAAGAACCCATTCAAAGACGTTCGTGTCCGCCAAGCGATTTCCAAAGCCATCAATCGTGACCTGATCATTGATCGCGTCATGGAAGGCGTTGCAATCAAAGCGGGTCAGTTGCTGCCAGAGGGCTTCTTTGGTCGCTCCGACAAGCTGAAGCCTGAAGCGTACGATCCAGAAGGCGCCAAGAAATTGTTGGCTGAAGCTGGCTATCCGGATGGTTTCAAGACCACGTTGTTTGGCCCGAATGATCGCTATATCAACGATGCTAAAATCGTCGAAGCGATCTCTCAAATGCTGTCACGTATCGGTATCGCAACGACACCAGATACGATGCCAAAAAGCGTTTACTTCAAGCGCGCCAAAAACCGCGGCCCAGATAAGCCACCTGAGTTCGGCTTCGTTCTCGTCGGTTGGGGTTCTGGTACGGGTGAGCCGTCCTCGCCGTTGAAGTCGTTGCTGGCAACATACAGCAAGGAAAAAGGCTATGGTTCCTCGAACCGTGGTCTGCACGCCAACCCGGAAATGGACAAGGTGCTTGAAGAGGCACTGGCAACCGTGGACGATGAAAAGCGTGCTGCACTGCTCGCCAAGGCGACCGAAATCGGTGTCGGCGAAGACATCGGTATCATTCCGCTGCACTATCAGGTCAACACCTGGGCAGCGAAAAAAGGTCTGAAGTACATCCCTCGTACGGATGAACGGACATTGGCGATAGGTGTCGTCAAAGGTTAAGGATTTGGCAAGCGGTGGGTAGAGACGTTTATTTACCCACCGCTTCCCCTTTTCTCTAGTCCGAGATTGAGGGCCCAATGACCGTCTTTATCATTCGCAGATTGCTGCAAAGCGCCGTCGTGCTCTTTGTAATGTCTTTCCTGGTATTTACGAGCGTCAATTTGGTCGGTGATCCGGTTGAGATGATGGTCTCGGACGAAGCCGATCAAGAAGAACGTGATCGCGTCATCAAATCCATGGGTCTCGATAAACCGTGGTACGTCCAATATGGACTATTTGTCGGAAATGCCTTCAAAGGCGATTTAGGCAACTCATTCGTTTACGGCGAACCTGCATTACAGATTATTGTTGCGCGCATGCCAGCGACTTTTGAACTGGCGTTGGTGTCGCTATTCATGTCGATCATCATCGGCATACCATTAGGGGTTTGGGCGGGCCTCTTTCCCGAAAAGATATCATCAAAAATTGTGATGTCGGGGTCGATCCTTGGATTCTCGTTGCCGACGTTTTGGGTTGGTTTGATGATGATTATGGTGTTCGCCGTGATGCTGGGATGGCTGCCATCCACAGGGCGTGGGGATACGGTCGACCTGTTAGGAATCAACGTTAGTTTCTTATCCGCTGATGGTTTGTCGCACTTATTTTTGCCAGCGCTAAACCTTGCTTTATTCAACACGTCATTGGTGATCCGGCTAACCCGCGCAGGCGTGCGCGAGGCGGTACACCAAGATTATATCAAATTCGCCCGTGCAAAGGGCTTGTCCAACACGCGCGTGATCATGGTGCACTTGATGAAGAATATCATGATTCCTGTGGTGACGGTGTTGGGCCTCGAATTCGGTGGCCTGATTGCGTTCTCAGTCGTGACTGAAACGGTGTTTGCTTGGCCGGGTATGGGTAAGCTGATCATTGATTCCATTCAAAGTTTGGACCGTCCCATCATCGTCGCTTACCTGATGATCATCGTCTTTGTCTTTGTGATCATTAACTTGGTGGTCGATGTCTTGTATTCGATCTTAGATCCCCGTGTGCGGTTGCAGGATGTGAAATCATGAGCGAACAACTGACAGAAACAGCACCGGTCGCCGATGAAGCAGCTGTTGGAAATGTACAAACACCGCTGCAACTATTTGCATCGGATTACTTCGAGAGCAAGATCGCCGCAGGGGCGTTGTTCGTGCTTATCGGAATCATTTTTATCGCCGTTTTCGCGCCCTGGATCTCGCCGCAGGACCCTTATGACTTGGCATCGGTCAGCGTGCTCGATTCAAAAATGCCGCCAGGCAGTCAGCATTTTGATGGCTGGACATTCCATCTGGGCACAGATGGTGCGGGGCGTGATTTACTCAGCGCGATTTTCTATGGGCTTCGGATCAGTCTGGGCGTGGGTATCGTGTCCGGTATGGTTGCGCTTGTGATTGGTGCTGCCATCGGTATGATCGCAGCCTACTTCGGTGGCTGGGTTGATACGCTGATTATGCGCATCGTTGACATTCAATTGTCGTTTCCAACCATCTTAGTTGCCCTCATCCTGCTCGCCCTTTTGGGGAAAGGTGTCGATAAAATCATCATCGCATTGGTGATTGTGCAATGGGCTTATTATGCCAGGACTGTGCGGGCCTCGGCCTTGGTTGAGCGCGGTAAGGAATATATCGAAGCCGCAACGTGTCTCGCGTTGCCGCAAAAACGCATCATGTTCCGTCACATGTTCCCCAACTGCCTGCCGCCGTTGATTGTGGTTGCAACGCTGCAAACGGCGAGCGCGATTTCTCTCGAGGCAACATTGAGCTTCTTGGGCGTTGGCCTCCCGGTTAGCGAGCCTTCGTTGGGGCTGCTGATATCGAACGGTTTCGACTACATGTTGAGCGGACGGTTCTGGATCAGTTTCTATCCCGGTATCGCGTTATTGATCACCATTGTTTCAATCAACCTGGTGGGTGACCAACTTCGCGATGTGTTGAACCCGAGGTTACAGAAATGACCGACACACCAACGCTCGAAGTTCGCAATCTTCATACCCACTTTTTTACAAAGGCGGGTGTCGCCAAGGCTGTTGATGGGGTGAGTTTTACCGTCCGCAAGGGCGAAGTAATGGGCCTTGTGGGTGAGTCAGGTTCCGGCAAGTCCGTGACCGGGTTTTCGATCATTGGCTTGGTTGATCCGCCCGGTGAAGTGGTCAGTGGAGAAGTAATGTACAACGGGCAAAATCTGGTTGGATTGCCCGAAGAACAAATGCGCCAGCTGCGCGGTAACCGCGTTGCGATGATCTTTCAAGACCCGATGATGACCCTAAACCCGGTGTTACGCGTCGACACGCAGATGATCGAAACCATCAAGGCGCACGACCCTTCGGTCAACGAAACAGATGCATTTCAGCGTTGCCGTGATGCATTGGGCCAAGTTGGCATTCCGGCACCCGAGGAACGCCTACGTTCCTATCCACATCAGTTTTCCGGCGGCATGCGCCAACGGGTCGCCATCGCCATTGCGTTGTTAAATAAGCCCGATCTGATTATCGCGGATGAACCCACGACCGCGCTGGATGTGACGATCCAGGGACAGATTTTGTACGAAGCCCAAAAGCTGTGTAGCGAAACGGGGACGTCGATGATTTGGATTACCCACGATCTCGCGGTTGTCGCCGGGCTCGCTGACCGAATTTGTGTCATGTATGGCGGCCGAATTGTCGAGCAAGGCGAAATCAGTGACGTCTTGGATCACCCCGTGCACCCGTATACACGCGGATTGCTAGGTTCCGTGCCTGGGCATGGGACGCGCGGTAAACGGCTTTTCCAAATTCCCGGCATGGCGCCTTCATTGTTGAATTTGCCAAAAGGGTGTGCCTTTCAGGCACGCTGTCCACGGGCCGATGATGGATGTAATGTTGAACCAGAAATCACCACGCCCGTTGCAGGTCGTGAAATTCGATGCTGCCACCCTCACCTCGATCCGAGCGAGGAGGTTTCTGCATGAGCGACGCCATGTTGTCCGTCAATAATTTGACCAAGAATTTCATCAAGCGTCTGGATGTTGCAGGAAAGATCGCCAGCAAACTTGGCTCGAATATCCGTGAAGAGGTGGTCCATGCGGTCGATGGTGTGAGCATCAACATTCCGCGTGGCGGTGTTGTTGGCTTGGTCGGCGAAAGCGGCTGCGGTAAGTCGACTTTGGGCCGCATGATCGCAGGTATCTTAAAGCCCACTTCCGGCGAGATTGTTTATAAGGGTGTGTCGATTACCGATATGTCTGAAGATGAAATGCGAAAAGCCGCATTGCAGATTCAGATGATCTTCCAAAACCCGTTCGCTAGTCTAAATCCGCGCATGCGGGTCGACGACATTATTGGCGAGGCGCCATTGATTCATAAGATGATCAGGGCGTCGGAGAAAACCGAATACGTTTGTGACATCATGCAGAAAGTCGGGCTCGATCCCGAATATCGACGTCGCTATCCGCATCAGTTTTCGGGTGGCCAACGCCAGCGCATCGGTATCGCGCGGGCACTGGCGGTGAAGCCGGAATTCCTGGTTTGCGACGAAGCCATCGCAGCGTTGGATGTGTCGATTCAATCGCAGGTGATTAACTTGTTCATGGATCTTCGTGAAGACCTGGACCTTACATATTTGTTCATCAGCCATAACTTGTCTGTGGTCGAACACATTTCCGACCGGGTCGTGATTATGTATTTGGGACGGATCGTTGAGATCGCCGAGACGGATGAGTTGTTTGAAGAACCAAATCATCCCTATACACAGGCGTTATTGAACGGCATACCAAAACTTGACCAACGCGGGATCGACTACGAACCGATTGAAGGTGAAATCCCGTCGCCGTTAGACCCGCCGAGCGGGTGTCATTTCCATCCACGCTGTCCGCATGCAATTGATCGCTGCAAGATGGAACGCCCCGCCCTTCGCGAAATTGCGGCGAACCGTTGGTCGGCTTGTCATTTGAACGACGAATAAGACGAAGTATGAATTAAGAACGGTGTCACCCCCGCGCAGGCGGGGGTCTCAAGACTCCCGTTTTCACGGGAATGACGCGAGAAGGAATAAGATCATGAATGACCCCGTCACTATTTCCCGCCCGACCGGTGGGGCCGAGGAAATTCCGTTGGTTTATGACAGCCCGCACAGCGGCTACGACTATCCCGATGACATGAACTCCATCGTGCCGGTCGAGATTTTGCGACAAACCGAAGACGCATTCATTGATGCGCTATTTGGACATGTGTCTGTGCTTGGTGCTGTGTTCCTGAAAGCGATGTTTCCCCGATGCTATATCGATCCGAACAGATCGACCGAAGACATTGAAGTGGCTGCGCTGGACGGGCCTTGGCCTGGCCCCGTGAACAATTCGATTAAGGTTAACCGCGGTGCTGGCTTGACCTTCACTAAGATCCAAGGGGAACGTGAAATCTATGACCGCAAGTTGACGGTTGCCGAGGTTCAGCATCGTATTGATGCGTATTGGCAACCGTATCACGCGGCGTTGAACGGTGAACTTGATCGGTTGTACGAAACATATTATCAAGTCTGGCACATCAATTGCCATTCGATGCCAGCGAAGGGCAACGAGCATTACGAAGATGGCCCCGTTGAACGTGCTGACTTCGTTTTGGGTGATCGTGATGGCACCACTTGTGCGCCCGAGTTAACGCAGTTTGTGGCCGAGTTTCTCTCTGGTCGGGGATATGACGTCGGCATCAACTGGCCGATGAAAGGTGTTGAGTTGGTCCGCAAACATGGCCGACCTGACGAAAATCGTCACAGCCTACAAATCGAGGTCAATCGACGTTTGTACATGCACGAGGAAGAGATCACCCAGAATGATCTCTATCCGGCGACAGCATTGGTGCTCGCAGAAATGAATGCACAGATCGCCAATTTCGTTCGTGGACGTTTGGATTAAAGGAAAGGCAAGTCGGAATGACTGAGCCGGTCATTATCCAGCGTCCCAGTGCCGGTATTCCAGAAATCCCGCTACTGTTCGATAGTCCACACAGCGGCAACACATTTCCAGAGGACATGCGTCCCGCCATCGAAGTCCATGCGCTGCGCAAGAATGAAGACGCCTTCATCGACGACTTGTTTAGCAGTGCGACCAACCTGGGGGCGACACTCATCAAAGCGACTTTTCCCCGTACTTACTGTGATACCAACCGATCAGAGTTTGATGTTGATCCCGCCGCCCTTGATGGTGAATGGGATTTGCCGTCGGCACCTTCGGTCAAGCTAAAGACACGCGGGGCCGGTGTTGTGCCGGTGAAGGTCCACGGCATGACAGAAATCTACGAACGGCGTTTAACCGTTGCCGAGGTTAAGCACCGCTTGGATACCTGTTGGTGGCCGTACCACAACACGATGCAGTCCGAACTGGATCGACTTTATGCGGCGCACGGTGGGGTTTGGCATATCAATTGTCATTCGACACGGGCAAAGGGCAATGCGACCGACCCAGATGGTGAGGCTGAGCGCGCTGATTTTATTCTGGGAAATCGCGATGGCACGACATGCAGTGCAGCGTTTATGGCGACCATGGAAAAATTCCTGAAAGACCGGGGTTATTCGGTCGATATCAATTGGCCCATGAAGGGGATGGAGCTGGTACGCCGGTATGGCGATCCCAAAAACAATCGACATAGCCTTCAGATTGAGCTCAACCGTAAACTGTATATGGACGAGGCTGCGATTGAGGAGAATGGGACCTATCCGGCAATAGCGGCATTGTTAGCCGATATGAATGCCGAAATGGCTTATTTTGTCCGCGCGCAAAATTAATAAGATGTCATTAGCCCGTCAGCGTTTGATCGTATCATTTCTTTCTTTTATAAGGGCCGCAACAGAACGCGGAGCAAGCGAATATGGAAACGCTTAAATTCAGTGTCCACGAATTCATGATTATCATGGGCATTCTGAGAGAACGCCAAAACGCTGGTGACGAGATTCCTTCGGACTCGATCTGGTTTACGTGGCAGGATCGCTACAAAGAGCTCGACCGTGACTTGGAAAAGCTCGACATGATGCAGCGTGCGGACATGTTGTTCGATGGCAAAGTGACTTTCCAGGATTGCACGAATCCCATGATCTTAGAAGTCATGAGCTTAGTGGATGTCCATTTGGCGTTTGAGCAAGGCCTGATTGATGAAGGTGACTTGGATGCCGACCCTGACGAAGTTGAAATCTGGAAAACACTGCGTCTCCGTCTTGAGACTTCGCTGGAATGGGACGGCTGATTTCATCAGCCATGCGAATTGATGGTCCGTAAAGTTTTTTGGGACGATCCCTATTTATCTGAGCTGCAAACCGAAGTAACACGCGTCATTGGTGATCAGGTGACGTTACGCGAAACCGTATTCTTTGCGCAGTCGGGCGGCCAGGAAAGCGATAAGGGCTCGATCAGTGTATTCCCCGTCTTGAATGCCCGTTGGGACGGTAACGACATCCGTTACACGTTGCCGCCGGATCATGACCTGCGCGCGGGCAACGTCGTCACCGTCATGATCGATTGGCCCAGACGCTATAAATTGATGCGCCTGCATTTTGCTGCCGAAGTGGTTTTAGAATTGGTCTGTTCGGAGCTTAAGAAGCCCAAGAAAATCGGCGCCCATATTGCCGAAGACAAGGCGCGCATCGATTTTGATTTCAAAGAAAACATCGACAAATACTTGGACAAAATCGCGCTGATGGCCAACATCGTGGTTGCCAATAACTAAGCAATCAAAAGCGGGTATAGTGATCGTGCGGCAGAGCGCCGCTATTGGAAGATTCCGGGGTTTGCCCAAGTGCCGTGCAGCGGCACGCATTTGAAACGAACAGGCGAGATGGGCGAAATCACCCTGAAGCGTAAAAACGTCGGACGGCGCAAAGAACGGATCGAAATCCGCGTCGCTTAAATCACAGATTTTGAACCTAACTCGCCGCCTTCACAATGGATTCGGTATCCAATCCATACTCGGCATATAGATCAATCAGATCGCCGCACTGACCGAACCGATCCACACCCAATGGGATGACGCGCCTGCCATCGACACCACCCAACCATGACAATGTCGCTGGATGTCCATCCATGACGGTGACCAATGGCTGGCCTTTGGGCGCATCATTCAGCAATTTTGCGATCCACGATTGATCGTTATTTAAGGTCCAATCGGCGAACAAACGATCCGAAGATGTAATGGCGAGCAATCCCGCCCCATCGATTTGGGCGGCTGCAGCCTCGGCCTCGGGTGCGATGGCACCTGCGTAGATAATCACAGGCGATGACGCATCTTTTGGTTTTTGCCGCCAGTATGCACCCTGGCGAATGCCTTCTCTCAGCGCTTTGGTCATTTTACGTTTCAGTTGGTCGACCGGGCGCGTCGACAATCGCAGGTAAACTGCGCCGCCATCATCGGCCTGCATGTGGTGAAAGCCCCATGCCATGATCTCTGCCAATTCGTCGGCAAAGGCAGGCTCAAATGATGTCAGTCCAGGTTGTCCCATGCCGATCATCGGGGTTGAAATGCTTTGGTGCGCGCCGCCCTCTGGGGCCAATGTGATCCCAGCGGGTGTGGCGACAACCATAAACCGTGCGTCTTGGTAGCACGCGTAATTCAGCGCATCCAAGCCGCGAGCGATGAACGGATCATACAGCGTCCCGATAGGGAAGAGTTTCTCTCCAAACACAGAATCTGATAACCCCAACGCCCCCAACATTACAAACAGGTTGTTTTCGGCGATACCCAATTCAATGTGTTGGCCGCCGTCTTTGAATTCCCATTTCTGCGCAGACGGAATTTGCTGCGCGCGAAAAGTATCGGCTCGCTCGTCGCGCGAGAACAAGCCGCGTCGATTGACCCACCCGCCTAAGTTCGTGGATTGGGTGACGTCTGGTGCCGTCGTGACAATCCGATTGGCTAACGCGGATTCTTTATCACCTGCCAGGTCATAGAGAATTTTGCCAAATGCTTCTTGGGTTGAGGTTTTGTCCTGTTCCGGTGCGGGCAGCGTTTCCGGCAGATCAATTTTATCAGCGGTGTATCTGCGTCGGCCCTTTTGCACAAACGGGACATCGGCCAGAAACTTTTGCAACAGGTCCGCTTGATCTTCCATGCCTGCAAATGGGCTCCACTCGTCGCCTGGTTTGATGTTTAGGCTTTCGCGATACCCTTCCAATTGTGACGCGTTCATGATCCCGGCATGGTTGTCCTTGTGGCCCGCTAATGGTAGGCCCCAACCCTTGATGGTGTAGGCGATAAAGCATGTCGGCGTGTCATCTTTGGCGGCGTCTTCAAACGCTTCCATCAGCGTTTCAATACAGTGACCGCCCAGGTTCGCCATCAACGATTGCAATTGATCGTTGTCGTAACTCGCAACCAATTCCATCGCTTCGTGATCATCGCCAAGGTCCGCACCCAGTTGTTCGCGCCACGCAGCACCACCCTGGAAGGTCAGCGCGGAATATAAATCATTCGGGCATTCATTGATCCAGAGACGCAGGGCTTTACCGCCCGGTTTTTTAAAAGCTCCCATCATCTGTTTGCCGTATTTGATGGTGATGGTCCGCCAGCCCGTGGTGCGAACAACGCGATCAATCAGCCGGAACATTTGGTCAGGTACAACGGCATCCAGGCTCTGGCGGTTGTAATCGACAATCCACCAGCAATTCCGCAAGCCATGTTTCCAACCCTCCCAAAGGGCTTCGTACATGTTGCCTTCGTCCATTTCCGCATCACCCACCAGGGCGACCATGCGGCCGGTTTCTTGGGCCTCGACGCTTTTCATATGCCGACGCAGGTAATCCTGAACCATCGACATGAAGATATTCATGGCGGGTCCCATGCCGACGGACCCGGTGGAGATATCGACATCATCGGCATCTTTGGTGCGCGATGGATAACTTTGTGCGCCCCCGAACCCGCGGAAATTTTCCAAGTTTTCTTGGGTCTGATTGCCGAACAGATATTGGATGGCGTGGAACACGGGACTCGCATGCGGTTTTACGGCGACCCGATCTTCGGGGCGCATTGCCGACATATAAAGTGCTGTCAGAATGGCGACCGACGAGGCACACGATGCCTGGTGTCCCCCCACTTTAATGCCGTCACGTTTTTCACGAATGAAGTTGGCGTTGTGGATGGTCCAGGTCGAAAGCCACAAAATCTTCTTCGCCAGCGCTTCCATCGCAGCGAGCTTTTCAGCGCGGTCGAGTGTTGGGCCTTGGTCGAGCGGTGCCATGTCGTTCTCCTTTGTGCTCGAAGAATATAGCTGAAAGACACGTTTGCGTCATTGCGAAGTGATGCTCAAAATCGCTATTTTAAGCAATAAAAAACATAAATTATCATAGTGAAGATATTATATGCCAAAAATAGCCTTGGATGAGATTGATGAGCGAATTTTAGCGGAACTCCAATCTAATGCGCGATTGAGCAATGTTGAACTCGCCGACAAAGCCGGATTGTCGCCGTCACCGTGCTTGCGGCGGGTGCGCGCCCTCGAAGAAGTGGGCGTGATCCGGGGGTATGCAGCGCTGGTTGATCAGGAAACTGTGGGCCTGCCGGTCAGTGTTTTCGTGATGGTCAGTCTTGAGCGACAGGTGGAGCAGGCACTCGAAATCTTCGAAGAACGGGTGCGTGCTCTCCCTGAAGTGATGGAGTGTTATTTGATGACAGGGGACAGTGACTATTTACTCCGCATCGTGACGGCGGACCTGCAAGCGTACGAGCGGTTCTTGATGCGCCACCTGACCAAGTTCCCAGGTGTGAACGGCATCAAATCTAGCTTTGCCTTAAAGCAGATCGTCTATCGAACGGAGCTTCCTGTATCTGGCGGTATCGGGAGTTGAGAGATAACGAATTTGACGGAGTTGAAGACGGTGACAGATGTAACACGACGCGGATTTATCGGATTGGCCGCCATGGGCGCCGTTGCGCTGACAACAAAACCCAGCGCAGCTGGGCCAAAACCAGAATTGTGGGACCGCTGGACCCAGCGCGATCCGGCATCATCGGTGAAAGTTGATAACACGTTGTGGCAGAAATTCCTGGATGCACGCCTTAAGGATAACCCGGCTGGCTTGAATACAGTCGACTACGCGGGCGCAACCACCGAAGAACGAAATTATGTGGATAGCTACGTTGCGCTTCTTAGCAAGACCGAGGTATCAAAGCTTAATCCTGCGGAACAAAAAGCGTATTGGATTAATTTCTATAACGCGCTGACTGTTCAAGTGATCCTCGATCATATGCCGGTGAAATCGATCATGGATATCGATATTTCACCTGGGCTGTTTGCGCAGGGGCCGTGGGGCAAGAAATTGGTCATGGTTGAGGGTGAAGATCTCAGCCTTGATGATATGGAACACCGCATCCTGCGGCCGATCTGGAATGATCCTCGCATTCACTACGGGGTGAACTGCGCGTCGGTGGGATGCCCTGATCTGATCACGGCCCCTTATGATCCCGAAACCTTGGATGCTAAGTTGACAGCCAATGCGATTGCCTATGTGAACAGCCCACGCGGCGTCCGAATAGAAGACGGCGACGTGATTGCATCCAAAATCTACGATTGGTTTGTTGAGGATTTTGGCGGCAATGAAGCGGGCATCTTGGCGCATCTTCGACAATATGCCGAGGGTGATCTAAAGGTTGCGCTGGAAGGTGCCACCAAGATCAGCGACTACGAATACGATTGGGCGCTGAACGCCGCATCATAATTTCTGAAATCAGTTCAGGCGGATGTCTTTGACGAGGCCCAGGCACGTGGCGTTCAAATCATCTGCGTCACCCGAAATCGCCACATAGGCAACGGGTGGGAGTTCTTTTCCGAATGCGCGTTTGTAGTCCGTTTCCAAATCGATGGTTTCGGTGAACCACTGTGACACCGGGGTGTCTGCTGTGCGTTTGATCATCATGAAGCCCTGTTCAGGCAGATGCGGGTGGGGGAATTCGGCCTTTTCATCGTCGCCCCAAACATAGGTAATCACCCGGCCCCGCGCGAACGGGTGAAACGCACCTTTGATCCGCGACATAAAGTCGTCCTCGGCGAAGACCACATGAATTGCCAGAACACGGTCGTCACCATCCGTCTGCATCAAATCTGTTGCGGGCAGACCATTGACGACTTTCCAAGACCACGACAGGGTCTTGGCGTTGATGGGGTCGTCGGCGACCAGACGATACAACACGCTGGAACCGCTGTCGGAATGCACTTCGATCACGCCGTCTTTGCTGCCCGTGAACATGGTTGGCGGAATGTTATCAAATGTCAGCATTTCCCAGCCAAGCGCGCCAAGATCTGGCCACATAGGCAATGCCGTGTCTGAGGCGGTTTGGCCACTATGGGGCGAAACGGTCAAAACACCGAAGCCCAACATCATGGCGAGCGCGAGATTTCGTACTTTCATAGATCTAAAATTGCCCTCACCAAGCCTACGGTGCAATTGGGAAATGTATAGCTTACCAAGGTTTCGTTTACTCGTTGGCTTGTCGAATGGCCTCAAGTACGGCATCCGTGATTTCACGTGTCGTCGCGGTGCCGCCCAAATCGCGGGTCAGATGGGTGCCATCACCGGTCACACGCTCAATCGCTTGCATCAAACGGGCGGCGGCCTCGGGTTGTCCATTGTGTTCCAACAGCATGGCACCGGACCAGAATGACCCCAGCGGGTTCGCGATGCCTTGCCCCATGATATCAAATGCTGACCCATGAATGGGCTCAAACATTGATGGCACATTTTTTTCAGGTCGCAGGTTGCCGGTCGGCGCGATCCCGAGTGATCCTGAAAGGGCGGCAGCCAAGTCAGATAATACGTCCGCATGCAGGTTGGTCGCGACCACCGTATCGATGCTTTCAGGGTGTAGCACCATCCGTTGCGTCATCGCATCGACCAACATTTTGTCGGTTGTGACATCGGGATAATCGCCTTTGATTTCATCAAAGACAGCATCCCAAAAAACCATGCCGTGACGTTGCGCATTGGATTTGGTGACAAGGGTCAACAGTTTACGCGGGCGGGACTGTGCCAACTCAAATGCAAATCGCTGGATGCGTTCCACCCCGACGCGGGTAAAGACGGCGACATCAAATCCCACTTCTTCTGGCAGTCCCTGATGCACGCGGCCACCCGCACCGGCGTATTCGCCTTCGGAATTTTCGCGAACGATGACCCAATCCAATTCCCTGGGGCCAACGCCAGCCAACGGGCCTTTGATGCCGGGCAGCAGTTTGGTGGGCCGCACGTTGGCGTATTGATCCAGTGTCTGGCATATCTTTAAGCGTAGTCCCCACAACGTAATGTGGTCGGGGACACGGGGATCTCCCGCGGAACCAAAGAATATCGCATCAAATTTTTTCAAGGTTTCGAGGCCATCTTCGGGCATAAAATCGCCCTCATCCAAATATCGTTGCGTGCTCCAATCAAAATTCTCGGCCTCGATCTCGAAGCTGCCATCGCGTTCTGCCACGGCGTGCAGGACTTCCATACCCGCGTCGATCACTTCGGTGCCGATGCCATCACCTGGGATGGCAGCAATTTTGATGGTTGATTTAGACATGATGGCTCCTGGAATGGTTTGATAGGGATGGGTAAAATTGCGCGGATGGTATCATAAAGATATGATGATTGATCGAAATTAAAAGAGGCCAAGGCGTTGGCGATCTCGGCGAAAAAGAAAAGTTGGCTGGATTTTGAAAAATGGTGCGTGCTGAGAGGCTTGAGCCCAGCGCCCGCCAACCCATGGACTCTGTGCGCCTATATCCGTGTTGTTGAAAAATCGATGAAGGTGCTGGCGCTGAAACGCCATATCGGCCAAATCGGCGAAATGCATTATGAAAAACTGCGCAAGCGTCCTGACCGCGACCCGATGGTGAAGAAAATGTTGGAGAGCGTGCAAGAACGCGAAGATGCGACCAAAGCGAAAAAGAAAGTCCCCGTCTTGTTCGACGTCGATGATTTCCTGGAAGAAAGTCCGCCCAAACCGAAAAAGGCAAAGCCAAAAAAGGCAGCAAAAAAGAGTGGTTTAAGGAGTGAGCCCAAGCTCGTCCGCCGAAAGAAAGTCTAAAAGGCCCATTATTTTATAATGGCTGTCGCTTCTTGCGTGATCGTTTTGTTCCCATGTAAAATATTGACGCGCCCTATGTACGTGCCGATGGGCCAGCCGCCTTTGGGTTGCTTCCTTCCGACAAAACCAAATCGACGTGCCATCGGGCGATCCACCTCGGTTCTGCTCTCACTGACGACATTGCCTGTGGGGCCGATTAAGCGCATTTCGATGACATCATCTTTATTCAGGGTGTAGCTCTCTGACCAAAAAACCAGTGCCGGGGCATTGGTTGCGAATTCGCGCGTTGTCAGTTCGCCTGCGCGCACTTTGGTGATATCTGGTTTGCCGACATCAAATCCCGCATGAAAGGGTTGCGGCCCAGGATATGCTAATGCTTCGTATGCAGATTGGCTCCAAAGGCCTCTGGCATCTGATGATGGGTTGCATTGTTCAGACTGGACACGCTCGGTGAAGGGGTCGATCACCGTGTCGCCATTTCGGACCGCTATGTGAATGTGGGGGAACTCTGTAAAGCCACTTAGACCGATTTCACCCAGTTTATCACCTGTCTGCACGGTATCCCCACGACGCACACGCACGGAGCCGCCCTTCATATGGCAATACTGCGTGGTCCAATCGCCATCATGCTGAATTGTCACGCCATTTCCGCATTCACGACCGACAATGTTTCTCCGCGTTTTTAGCCCTTCGGCGGTGGTTTCCGGCATGCCTTCGCGGGTGCCGATGACCTGGCCCGGCGCAGAAGCCAGTATGGCGACCCCCGCGGCCATAATCCGCTTGTTCGCAATGGCAATGTCGGTCCCGCGATGGGTGTTATAGCTCTTCGGGCCGCAGCGATAGTCTTGGTGGTCTGGTCCAGGGGCTGTGTCGACATAGTTCACCAGCCAGCAGGTGCTGCCGATCTGGCAATCAATCGGCAGTTCGAGGACAGGTGCGTCAGCCTTGCTGACACTGGGAAATACCATTGTTGCGGCGAGCACAGAACTTAGCGCGAGCGTCTTCACATTTGACCGCAGTTGCGAGATGACCACTTTTAATACAAGCCCCATTTTGCTTTGCAAAACTTACCAAACGCTTTCTTGCTGTATGTCTATGCACCCATTATATTGCATTGCACGCATATTTCGCATTTGCGAATGCGCCCGAGAACCAGAACAAGGATAGGCCGGATGGACCAGCTGACAAACCCTATGGACAAACTCCATGGATACTATTTTGAAGACCTCGAAGTCGGTATGCACGATGTTTTCGCGAAAACGATCACAGAAGCCGACATTATGGCTTTTGCTGGCATTTCCGGTGACACGAACCCGGTTCACCTGAACCACGAATTCGCCTCGATGACGATGTTTGAAGGGCGTATCGCCCACGGCATGCTGTCCGCAGGCTTCATTTCAACCGTGATCGGCACAAAATTGCCTGGGCCCGGCTGCATCTACGTTGGTCAGTCGCTCAAGTTTAAAGCGCCTGTTCGCGCCGGTGACACAGTCGCTGCGCACTGCACCGTGACCAAGCTTATCGAAGAGAAAAAATTCATCGAGCTTAAGACACAGTGCATGGTCGGCGATAAAGTCGTCATCGACGGCGAAGCCACGATTATGGTGCCGTCGCGCATCAAATAATTGCGATTTCATATGATTTTGCTGAGAGGGCGCCCTGGTGGCGCCCTTTTTCGTGTTTTGTGCTGCCGTATTTAATCTCGTTTTGGCCACGAGATGCCGTTAATGTTTGGACAGCGTCTCCGGATCTGATGCCTCATTGAGAGGAATGCCATGCGCTGGTTCTATGTGATCTTCCTGAGTTTTGTCTTTTTGTCGGCCCCTCACAAAAGTGTCGCCAATACGTTGGGTACGCCCACGGGACCGGTCGTATTGCGCGTGGATGGCAACGTGACAACCGCAAATGTTGAAACCGCTACCGTCTTTGACTTGGCGATGCTCAAATCTCTGGGGACCGAGACATTTTCATCACAAACCGAATGGACAGAAGGCACGCCCACATTCACAGGTGTTTCACTGAAAGCGCTGATTGAAAAGGTTGGGGCCAGCGGCACTGAAATCCTTGCCGAGGCGGCGGATGGTTACGCCATTTCCATCCCGATGATGGATATGGATCGCTATACGGTCCTATTAGTTTATGCCATCGACGGTAAAGAGTTGGACGTCGCAGATAAAGGTCCCCTTTGGATGATGTATCGATGGGATCAAATGAGCCCCCAAGAAATCGAAGACAAATCCCCAAATGCGGTGTGGCAGCTGCAACAACTGTCGTTTGAGTGATCGGTTTCAATGATAATCCCACTCTCTATGGGGCTTGACGCGCCAAGGGGGCGCTGACACTTTCCTGGCCTATGCGTGTCTATCGAAAAGTCCAATCCGTAGAGCCAGAGCATACCGGTGCCGTTGTCGCCGTTGGTAACTTCGATGGTGTCCATAGCGGCCATCGTGCCGTCATCGGCGAAGCGGGTAAAATTGCCAAGGCCGCAGGGTTAAATTGGGGCGTGCTGACGTTTGAGCCGCATCCCAGAAATGTATTCCAGCCTGATATTCCGCCATTTCGAATCACGCCCTTTGCCGATAAAGCGCGGCTGATCCGAGAACTCGGTGTTGATTTCATGGTCGCGCAACAGTTCGATATGACATTCTCTCATCAATCCGCTGCTACATTCGTTGAAGAATCGTTGGTTCGGGCGCTGGGTGTCCGGCATTTGGTGGCAGGTTATGACTTCAAGTTCGGCCACAAGCGTCAGGGCAGTTGCGAAACTCTGTTGGCCATGGGCAACGAACACGGTTTTGTTTTCACCGTTGTATCGGCGGCGTCCGATGACGGCGGTGGGTTGTATTCATCCAGCCGCGTTCGAGAGCTTCTGACCCAGGGCGATGTGCGCGCTGTCCAAGAAGTCTTGGGGCGGCCCTTTGAAATTACCGGTGTTGTGAACCACGGGGATGCCCGCGGCCGAACAATTGGGTTCCCCACGGCGAACATCGCACTGCGCGGCTACATTCGCCCCGCATTTGGTGTCTATGCCGTGAAAATGGCGCTGGCCGATGGTGCGCTGATTTCAGGCGTTGCGAACCTGGGTTTGCGCCCTACAGTGGCGGGCCAAGTTCCCAGATTAGAGGTGCATTTGTTCGATTTCGGCGATGATATCTACGGTCACAAAGTTTCTGTCCAATTTGTCGAAATGCTGCGACCGGAAAAGAAGTTTGACGGATTGGATGCTTTAAAGGCACAAATCGCCCGCGATACTGAACAAGCGCGCGCCATACATGATATTTGAAGCGTCGCTTCAACGATTTACCACGAAGATTAAAAACAAAGACCTGAACCATGACTGTTGATTACAAGTCCACGATCTATCTCCCGAAAACCGATTTCCCAATGAAAGCTGGTTTGCCCCAGCGTGAGCCAAAATTGCTTGAGCATTGGCAAGAAACCGACTTCGAAGGCGAACGCGCGCGTATTTCCGAAGGCCGCGAGAAGTTTATTCTGCATGATGGCCCGCCGTATGCGAACGGGAACCTGCATATCGGGCATGCGTTGAACAAAATTTTAAAGGACGTGATTAACCGCACCCAGCAGATGCAGGGCAAGGATGCCCGCTATGTGCCGGGCTGGGATTGCCACGGTCTGCCGATCGAATGGAAGATCGAAGAAAAATACCGTAAAAAGAAAAAAGACAAGGATGCCGTGCCGGTTGTTGAATTCCGTCAGGAATGTCGCGAGTTCGCCGAACATTGGATCGACATCCAACGCGAAGAATTTAAGCGCCTGGGCGTGATGGGTGATTGGGATCATCCCTACACCACGATGACGTTTGCCGCCGAAGCCAAAATCGCTGAGGAATTGGGCAAGTTCCTGATGGATGGCTCGTTGTACCGTGGATCAAAGCCTGTGATGTGGTCTCCGGTTGAAAAAACCGCGCTGGCCGAAGCCGAGGTGGAGTATCACGATCACACATCGACGACGATTTTTGTCAAATTCCCCATCGTTGCGACGCCGAATAGGGTGTTGGATGGTGCCAGTATCGTCATCTGGACGACAACGCCGTGGACCATGCCGGGCAACCGCGCGGTCGCCTATGGTGCGAATATCGATTATGCGCTGATCACCGTCAAAGGTGTTGCCGATTACAGCCGAGTGATTGTCGGGGATCAATTGATTGTCGCCGAAGCGCGCCTTGAGGCTTTTGCTGAAGCGTGCGGCATTACAAGTCATAAGGTCGAGACGTCATTCAAAGGCGCATCGTTGGCGGGTACGATTTGCGCTCACCCCCTCCGCGGACAAGGATTTGATTATGACGTGCCTGCGTTGGCGGCTGATTTTGCCACCACCGAAGAGGGCACAGGTATCGTTCACATCGCGCCGGGCCACGGTGCCGATGACTGGGTGTTGGGCATGCAAAATGGGGTCGAGGTTCCGCACACCGTAGGCGAAGACGGCTGCTTCTTTGAGCATGTACCGCTGTTTGCCGGTCAGCATGTATACAAATGCAATGATCATGTCGCCGATGTGTTGGCCGAAGCTGGCGGTCTGCTGGGTAAAGGTAAACTGGTCCACCGCTACCCGCATTCATGGCGCTCTAAAAAGCCGCTGATTTTCCGCAATACGGCGCAGTGGTTCATTTCGATGGAAACCAACGGTCTGCGTGAAAAAGCGCTCAAAGCGATCTCGGAAACGCGGTTTGTCCCTGAATCTGGTCAGCGTCGTTTGAATGGCATGATCGCGGAACGCCCCGATTGGGTGGTCTCGCGCCAGCGCGCCTGGGGCGTGCCCATCACAGTGTTCGTCAATAAAGAAACGGGCGAGCCGTTGCGTGACCAAGCGGTGCAAGACCGTGTCGTAGAAGCCTTTAAACAAGAGGGCGCAGATGCCTGGTTTGCTTCTGACCCATCCCGGTTCTTAGGTAATGACTACAATGCCGATGACTACGAACAGGTGACGGACATCTTGGATGTTTGGTTCGACAGTGGTTGTACGCATGCTTTCTGTCTCGAAGATGGCCCTTGGGAAGACCTGCAATGGCCAGCATCACTATACCTTGAAGGTTCGGACCAGCATCGTGGATGGTTCCACTCGTCGTTGCTGGAAAGCTGTGGAACACGGGGCCGGGCCCCATATGAAGCCGTCCTGACTCATGGCTTTGTGATGGCTGAAGACGGCCAAAAGATGTCGAAGTCACTGGGCAACGTGATCGCGCCACAAGAGGTGATCGCCCAATACGGCGCAGATATCTTGCGTATCTGGGTCGTAAACTCTGATTATTCAGAAGATTTGCGGATCGGCCCTGAAATCGTCAAGCAGCAGGCGGATATCTATCGCCGTTTGCGCAATACATTGCGCTACATCATCGGCAACCTAGCTGAATTTGATGCATCCGAACGCATTGAGAACATCCAAGAGTTACCAGAGCTAGAGCGTTGGGTCCTGAACCGTATCCATAAGTTAGATCAGAGTCTGAAGCTCGCATGTGAAAACTATGATTTCCAACCATTTTTTGCGGAACTTCATACGTTCTGTGCGGTGGATTTGTCGGCATTCTATTTCGATATCCGGAAAGACGCGCTGTACTGTGACCGTGCCGATTCCATCAGCCGTCGTGCTGCACGGACCGTGCTGGATACGTTGTTTGATCATTTGACGGCATGGCTGGCGCCGTTCATTTGTTTCACTGCCGAAGAAGCTTGGCTGGCGCGTCACCCAGAGCGGAGTGCCGGCAATTCTGTGCACCTCCGCACCTTCCCGGATGTACCTGCCGATTGGGCGGATGAGGCTTTGGCTGAAAAATGGTCGAATGTCCGTGCACTGCGCCGTGCGGTGACCGGTGCTTTGGAAATTGCCCGTGCGAACAAGGTGATAGGGGCCAGTCTTCAATCACATCCAAAAGTGTATGCCGACGCGAAATACCAAGACGCCGTCGCTGATATCGATGTTGCTGACTTGTGCATCACCTCGGGTCTTACTTTTGTCGATGGCGCTGCGCCAGCGGATGCCCACCGCGTCGAAGATGTTGACGGGATTGCCGTTGTTGTTGAAACCGCGACAGGTGAAAAATGCGAACGCTGCTGGAAAGTTTTGGATGAAGTGGGGTCTAACACTGATCATCCAACGGCATGTAACCGATGCGCCGACGCGGTTGACCATTTCCAATCGTGACCGAAGATATGCCATCGTCGGATAAACCGCGCCTGCTGTTCATGAAAGGGATGGTGCTGGCGATTATCTCAATTGCCCTCGATCAAGCGACAAAGGGTTGGATACTAGAAGACGTGATGAACCCACCGCGGGTGATCGAAATCACGTCGAATTTTAACCTGGTATTGGCGTGGAACCGCGGTGTTAGCTTTGGTTTGTTTAATCAAGATAGCGCCTATGGGCCACATATCCTGACAGGTGTCGCCCTTGCGATTGCCCTTGGGCTGTCTATATGGCTATGGAAGTCGACGACACATTGGACGGCGTGGGCGCTGGGGCTTGTGATCGGTGGTGCCATCGGAAATGTTATTGATCGCATCCAATACGGTGCGGTGGTGGATTTTTTGGATTTCCACGCGTTTGGCTACCATTGGCCGGCATTTAATGTGGCAGATACGGCCATTTGCGTCGGCGCTGGATTGTTAATCTTGGAATCTCTGTTCATTCGCGAAGAATCCTCATAGAATGTTAAGAGTGTAATGGGATTGTCGGTGGCATGAAAATGAAGCGACGTTGGCAGAAAATTCTCGGTACAGGGTTGCTTTGTGCAGTCGCCATGAGCGTGGGCGCCTGCGAATCAGCCAAGAAAATCGTGAGCAATTCCAAGGATGCACCTGATGAATTTGCGGTGTATCAGCGTCCACCTCTAAGCCTTCCGCCTGAATTCCAACTGCGCCCGCCAGAGCCTGGTTCGGTTCGTCCACAAGCGATTACACCACAAGACGAAGCTCGTGCCGCATTGCTGCAACGCCAAGCATCGATTCGGACCCAACCGACGCGTGATCCGGCTTTGTCCAATGGGCTCAACGCGATTATGGAAAAAACAGGCGCTAATGTCGCAGACCCGACCATCCGCGAGGTCGTCAACTCCGAGACCTCGTTATTATCCAAAGAAGACAAGCGTCTGGCCGATAAAATGATCTTCTGGATTGATGACAAACCCTACGAGGGTGTCGTGGTCGATGCTGAAAAAGAGCAGCAGCGCATTCGTGAAAACCAAGCGTTGGGCAAAGAAATCACCGAAGGCGAAACACCTAAGATCAAGAAAGTACGCGGCAAAAAAGGTCTGTTGGACTTTTAAATCTTCGTAACCTTTTGGTGATCAGCGGTTTTTCCCATTGATCCCGCTTCAAAACGCCTTCATATCCTCGGTATGATGAAATATTTATCCAGAGCCTTTTTGGCGCCCTTGGCAGCACTTGTCGTCTTTTCGATGGTGCTTGTCAGCACATCGCCACTCGAAGCCAAGATCTTCGATCCCCAGACATTCACATTGAAGAATGGCATGCAGGTGGTCGTGATCTCCAACAATCGCGCCCCTGTGGTGCGGCAAATGGTTTGGTACAAGGTTGGCTCTGCCGATGAAGGAGAGGGTGAAAGCGGAATCGCACACTTGCTGGAACACTTGATGTTCAAGGGCACTAAAACTACAGATTCGGGCGAATTTTCTAAAAAAATCGCGCGCAATGGCGGTCGAGAGAATGCCTTCACGTCATATGATTACACCGCCTATTTTCAGACCATAGCCAAAGACCGGCTTGAAATGGTGATGAAGTACGAAGCCAACAGAATGACCAATCTTGTGATCACTGATGAAGAAGTGGTGCCGGAACGTGATGTTGTTTTGGAAGAGCGCCGTTCGCGGGTTGATAACAATCCGCGTGCCCAATTGAGCGAACAGGTCAACGCGACATTGTTCACAAACTATCCGTATCGGCGTCCCATCATTGGATGGGAGCACGAGATTGCGGCGCTTGATTTGGATCGAATTCTGGCATTTTACAAAAAATACTATGCGCCCAACAATGCGGTCTTGATCGTCGAAGGCGACGTCACGGTCGATGAGATCAAGCCGCTTGCCGATCAATATTTTGGTGTCATTCCACGCGGCCCTGATATCGAGCGCGACCGTACCATCGAGCCACCTGCACGCGCGAACAAGCGTGTCATTCTTGAGCATGATCGCGTCACCCAAGGGCGCTGGAACCGCAGTTATTTGGCCCCCAGTTACAGTTATGGTGAGGGGCAACATCGCTACGCCCTGCAAATTTTAACGGAACTCATGGGTGGCGGCGCATCGAGTCGTCTGCATAAACGCTTGGTCCTGGATGACAAGATCGCGCTTTCCGCAGGTTCGTACTACAGCCCAGACGCGTTGGGACCAGCGACATTTTTCTTTTACGTGTCGCCCAAACCTGGGACAGATCTTACGCTGATTGATCCAGCCGTCGATGAAGAACTATCGCGTCTGATCAACGAAGGTGTCACCAAAAAAGAAGTCGACGATGCGATAGACCGATTGCAGAACCACGCGTCTTTTGCCCGCGATAATTTTGGCACAGCGTCCCGCGTCTTTGGGGTCGCGCTGACCAGTGACGGTTCTGTCGACGAGGTTGAGAGTTGGCCTGAACGCATATCAGAAGTGACGCCCGAGGCTGTCATCGCAGCCGCAAAGCATGTGTTTGAAGGCACGTTTCATGTGACGTCTCAGCTTTTACCAAAGCCACAGAGTTGATCGGGCAGTGATGAACATCTTGATCATGAGAAAACCCATCCGTCGCATCACTCAGTCGATGATTGCTGCCGTTGTTCTTGGTGTCGGTGTGGTGATTACCAGCACCGCGGCGCATGCCGTCGAGGTCGAGCGTGTCATCAGCGATAAGGGTGTCGAGGCTTGGTTGGTGCGCGATCATTCCAATCCGATTGTTACCATGGAGTTTAAGTTTGGTGGTGGTGGGGCATTGGACCCATCTGACAAACAGGGTCTGGCAGCATTGGCAGCAGCGACAATCGATGAAGGTGCGGGAGACCTGGATAGCACAGCATTTCAGACGGCGCTTGATGATCGATCCATCACCTTAAGGTTTAGCGCAGGCCTGGATTCATTTCGCGGTACGTTTCGTACACTAAACAAGCATCGTGATTATGCCTTTGAGTTGGCACGCCTGGCACTGACAGAAGCCCGATTTGATGAAGAACCTGTTGAGCGGATTCGCACCCAACTGGTATCACAAGTAAAGCAGAACAGTCAGTCGCCCGACTATCGGGCCAGCCGTACAATTTTTGAAATGGCCTTTGGTGAGCACCCTTATGCGCAGCCATCGAATGGTACAGTCGAAGGATTGACCACTATTACAAGCGATGATTTGCGCGCCTTCACAAAAGATCGCTTCGCACGGGATACGCTGATCATCGGGGTGGTTGGCGATATCACAGCGGATGAGCTTAAGATTTATATAGATAAGACGTTTGGCGGCTTACCCGCCACAGCGACGTCAACGGGCGTTCCAGAGATCAAGGCGGCATTTTCAGGTGATGTCACTGTGATCGATGTGGATGTGCCGCAAAGCTCAATCCAATTTGGCCACGCTGGCATTTCGCGGGACGATCCTGATTTTTACACCGCCCATGTGCTGAATTACATTCTGGGCGGCGGTAGCTTTGTCTCTCGGCTTTATCAACAAGTCCGTGAAGAACGCGGTCTGGCGTACTCCGTCTATAGCTATTTGATGCCTTTGGATTCATCCGCCGCTGTCATGGGGGGCGCTGGGACTGCAAACGAGCGAGTCAAAGAGACCGTTGATGTGATTCGTGACGTTTGGCAAGAATTCGCCGCAAATGGGCCAACCCAGCGAGAATTGAATGACGCCAAGACGTATCTGACAGGGGCGTTCCCGCTTCGGTTCACGTCCTCGTCGTCCATCGCCAATATGCTGGTCGCGATGCAAAACGATAATCTTGGCATTGATTACATCGAAAAGCGCAACAGCTATATCGAAGCGGTGACCTTAGAGGACGCAAAACGGGTCGCAAATCAGTTGTTTCAGCCCGAAAAACTGAGCTTTGTTATCGCTGGTCAGCCTGTCGGCATTTCAGCGACAGAATAATTACAATCAGGTTATGGAGCTTGGTTTAGGCATCTGATAGAAGTGCCTATGGCTCTTGTATCGGATTCCCAAATTTGGCAGAAACTCGGCGATTTTGCGCCGGACTCCCGATTGGAACATCTCTCCCAATTGTTTGCTGATGATCCTGCGCGCGCGGACCGTATGGCTATTGATCTGGGCGACCTCTATGTCGATTTTTCCAGACAACGGGTGAACGACTCGATCCTCAGTGCCCTGATTGATCTGGCCGAAGAAAGAGACGTTTTGCCATTTTTACAGCGCATGGCCCAGGGCGAGCGCGTAAACGTCGTCGAGGGCCGTGCCGCGTTGCATACTGCTTGCCGTGGCACGCCAACAGCAGACCCTGAGGTGCATGCGCAAATTGCGGCCTGTGATGAAAAGATAAAGGCATTTGTCGATGCTGTGCGATCCGGCACCATCACCGCATCCAATGGTCAGCCATTTCGGAATGTGATTTCGATTGGTGTCGGCGGTTCTGAATTGGGGCCGCTTTTAACGCTTGATTCGCTGAGTGACAGCCTAGTCCAGGAGCTGACAGTCGGCGTATGTGGAAACGTCGATGGTACGGCTTATGACCGGGCATTCAGCGGTTTGGATATGGCCGAAACGTTGATCATCGTCACGTCCAAGTCTTTTACCACGCTTGAAACCGAAATGAATGCGGCCCGCGCCAAGGCTGAAATGCAGCAGGTGATTGGCGATCAATGGGCGTCACATTTTGTTGCCATCACGGCGAATACTGCTGCGGCCCAGACTTTTGGCATTGTCGATGAGCGAATTTTCGCCATCTGGGACTGGGTGGGTGGCCGTTACTCGATCTGGTCAGCGGTTGGTCTGCCCATGGCGTTGGCCTTTGGGTGGGATGCGTTCGCTGATCTGCGTGCAGGTGCGCGGGAAATTGACGAGCATGTCCTGTCAGCCCCGATTGCTGAAAACGTGCCGATCATGATGGCCCTGTTCAGCATCTGGAATACCAATTTTTTAAACGCCCGGGCCGAAGCATGTGTGCCATACGACACTCGTCTGCGATTGTTTTCGGATTATCTGAAACAGTTGGAGATGGAGAGCAACGGCAAACGTGTCACCGTGTCCGGTGAAGAAGTCTCCTATCGAACGCAGCCCATTGTTTTTGGCGGCATTGGCTCTGACGCGCAGCACGCATTTTTCCAGCAACTGCACCAGGGAACAGATTTAGTGGCGGTTGATTTTCTGGTATTTGCGACCCCCATCGGCAATGGTAGCAATATGCACAATGTGCTGACCGCCAACGCGATTGCCCAGGCCGACGCCATGGCGTTTGGGCGCGCTGACCGAAGTGACATGCACCGTTATGCGTCAGGGAACCAACCATCCAGCGTCTTGATGTACAAAGATCTAGACGCGCGGATGCTCGGTAAATTGATCGCACTTTACGAACACAAAACGGTCGCTGTGGCGCGGATTCTCGATATCAATCCGTTTGATCAGTGGGGCGTGCAACTGGGCAAAGAACTGACGGGCGATTTAGAACCTGTTTTCGCTGGGGGTGCGTCTGCGTCCAATCGACTGCGGCAATTTGTGAAGGTCTTTAAGCGTATGCGAGGTGATGCTGAATGACCCTTCGCCGTTTACCAGAAACACTGGTTAATCGGATTGCCGCAGGTGAAGTGGTTGAGCGGCCGGCATCGGCTGTCAAAGAATTGGTCGAAAATGCGATTGATGCCGGGGCCACCCGGATTGATGTTGCTGTCCGCGATGGCGGCCAGACAGAGATCGTTGTCACCGACAACGGCAAAGGCATGACATCGGGCGAGCTTTCGTTGGCGGTTGAGCGTCATGCGACCTCGAAATTACCAGACGATGATTTGACCACAATCTTAACCTTGGGATTCCGGGGCGAGGCGCTGCCATCCATCGGCGCAGTCAGCCGAATGTCGATCACCAGCCGCCCCAAGGATGCCGATGGTGCCTGGGTTATTAAGGTCGAAGGTGGGCGGGTTGGCTTACCCGAACCTGCGGCCTTTAACCAGGGCACTCGCATTGAAGTGCGCGACTTGTTTTATGCGACGCCGGCGCGTCTCAAATTTTTAAAGACCGCCCGCACCGAGCAAGGCCGCGTCAACGAAGCCATGCAACAGCTTGCCATGGCGCATCCGGAAATTGGCTTCACGCTAAAAGATGAAAAGCGCGATATCCTGAAGTTGCCCGCCGCATCAGGCGATTTATTCGATGCGCGGCTGGAGCGTTTGAGTGCGATCATGGGCAAAGACTTTCGCGACAATGCGTTCCTGGTTGATGCCGAGCGTGAAGACCTGCATCTGACGGGATACGCAGGCGTGCCGACATATAACCGTGGCAACGCGGCGATGCAGTTCCTGTTCGTAAATGGCCGACCGATCAAAGACCGCCTTGTGCTGGGTGCGGTACGCGGCGCATACCGGGAGTTTTTGGCCTCTGACCGCCACCCGTTGCTGGCGTTGTTTTTGGAAATTCCACCCAGACAAGTTGACGTCAACGTGCACCCGGCCAAGACCGAAGTCCGATTCCGCGATGCGGGTATGGTGCGCGGTCTGATCGTTGGCGCATTGCGTCACGGTTTGGCGGAAGCCGGTCACCGCGCATCCACCACTGTGGCAGGTGCGGCATTGGGGGCGTTCAAACCAGGCTCATTACCCATGGGTGGCGGATCAGTCGGTGGTGCTGGTGGCAATCCATATGCATATCAGCCGCAACATCCGTCTCGTGCGTTGTCAGAACAGGCACAGGATTTTTATAGACCTTTGGGCGGGACCCCCGGCATGGATGCCGAACCGGCTGCGCGCATGGAACACATCGATGCAGATGGGGTCGTTACAGATGGTCCTGCGTTGGATTATCCCTTGGGCGTTGCCCGCGCCCAGGTGCATAAAACGTATGTGGTTGCACAAACCAGCGATGGGATCGTGATTGTCGATCAACATGCCGCGCATGAGCGCTTGACCCAGGAAAAAATAAAAACCGCCATGGCCGCAGATGGCGGTGTGCAACGCCAGATGCTGTTAATCCCCGAAGTGGTGGAGCTTGATGAATCCGCTTGTGACCGGGTGTTATCACGCGCCGACGAATTTGCGTCGCTGGGCCTGATCATCGAACCCTTCGGTACCGGGGCCATCGCCGTCCAAGAAGTCCCGGCGTTATTGGGTGAAACCAACGTTCAGGGTTTGATCCGTGATCTGGCGGATGACTTGGAGGAAATGGATACAGCCGTCGCGCTGGAAAAACGTATCGATGATGTGTGTGCGACCATGGCATGCCATGGCAGTGTCAGGGCAGGGCGTGTTCTGAGTGCCCATGAAATGAATGCGTTGCTGCGCGAAATGGAAGCAACACCGCATACCGGTCAATGCAGCCACGGCCGCCCGACCTACGTAGAACTCAAACTTGCGGATATCGAAAAGTTATTCGGTCGTCGCTGAGGATGCCGTTGGGCCATCAGAAATTTTCAAAAAGCTGATCATCGCGGCCCCATATTTCCGTTGATCGAGCATTTCGAACCCGCGCGGCGGATCGAACTCTGATTTGGATGGGGTCTCGACAATACACAGCGTATCGCCGTTGATCCATCCGCGCCCTTGAAGCGACAGCAAAGTCGGCTCTGAAATATCCTGATCATACGGTGCATCCAAAAATGCCAATGTCGCGGGGCAATGGGCTGCGCGGGGAGGGGGCGGTAACTTTGTGGCGTCGAGGCGAAGCACATGAATGGCGCGCGCCTTACCCAGGGTGCCGGCATTTTTGAGGATCGCAGCACGGGAACGGTCGTCGTGTTCAACGAATGTGACGGCACGGGCACCGCGGCTTAATGCTTCGAGGCCCAGCGCACCCGTTCCGGCAAAAATATCGATGACAGATGCATCCTTGATGCCGGGTGAAAAATTGGCATGCTCCAAGATATTGAAAATGCTCTCGCGCACGCGGTCCGACGTCGGGCGTACGTCGCGACCTTCGGGGGCGGTCAGGCGTCGCCCTTTAAAATCTCCGCCTACAATTCTCATCTGGCAATTCTCATGACAGGTAGGAGCCGATCTGTTCGCGTAGTACTTTCGGTTTCACTTCTTCCACGTCGCCGGACTTCAGGTGGCCCAACTGAAATGGTCCATACGCTGTTCGGATCAAGCGGTTCACGTTCAGACCGACGTGCTCCATCACTTTTCGGACTTCGCGGTTTTTGCCTTCTTTAATAGAAACGGTCAGCCAAGCATTGGCACCTGTACGTTTTTCGAACGCCGCATCAATCGCGCCGTATCGCACGCCATCGATTTTGACGCCGTTCTTTAGCCCTGCCAAATCCTCATCCTTGGCGCGTCCGTGCGCGCGCACTCGGTACCGGCGTGTCCAGGCGGTGGCGGGCAGTTCCAGTTTCCGTGCCAATTCGCCATCGTTGGTAAGCAAAAGCAAGCCCTCGGAGTTCAAATCCAGTCGCCCGACCGAGATCACGCGCGGTAGAGTTTTGGGTAACGTTTCAAAGACGGTTTGCCGTCCTTCGTTGTCGCGATGAGATGTGACCAACCCGGTCGGTTTATGATATCGCCACAGGCGGCTTTCCTGTTTGGTCGGCAACGGTTTGCCGTCAACGATGATGGTGTCGTTGGGGCCGACAACACAAGCAGGCGTGGTCAGTTTCTCGCCATTGACGATGACGCGACCTGCTTCGATCCAGCGTTCGGCTTCGCGCCTGGAACATAATCCTGCGCGCGCCATGACTTTGGCGATACGTTCTTGTTTGTCGGGTGTTGATGATGCGTCTGACATGCGGATGGGATGGCGTGCGCGGACTTCAAAGTCAAGCATCCTTGACCAGCGCCAAGCGGGACGGCAGGGTCAGCGCATGTCTGAGACCGATAGAAAATTTATGGAAATGGCGCTGGTTGCGGCGAAAGATGCCGCCGACGCGGGCGAGGTGCCGGTGGGTGCAGTGTTGGTCGGACCGGACGGTGATGTGCTCAGCGTTGCCGGAAACAGGGTCGAAACCGATCATGATCCGACCGCGCACGCGGAAATGCGTGTGATCCGCGATGGTGCAAATATTCTAAGTTCGCCGCGGCTCATTGATTGCGATTTGTTCGTAACGTTGGAGCCGTGCGCGATGTGCGCCCAGGCGATTTCTTTGGCCCGTATTCGGCGTTTGGTGTTTGCAGCATACGATCCCAAGGGGGGTGGTGTTGATCATGGGGCGCGGGTGTTCTCTCATCCCACGTGTCACCACGCGCCCGACGTGATCGGTGGGGTGATGGAATCCGCAGCGAGTGCGCTGTTGAAGGGTTTCTTTGCGGCTAAACGATAATCCCCTCACCTCTCCTCTCCCCCATTTCATGAGGGAGAGGGACCCTGTATGCGCGTTACTCGTTCTAATCCCTCTCCCCTGTTAGGGGGAGAGGTTAGGTGAGGGGGTCAAGCCTCGGGTGCCAACGGCAGATTAACCAAGATATTCTGTGGCTTTAGACGCAGACGTTTTTTCTCGGACATCGCTAACCCTAAGTAGATCGGGCGCCCCGCGATATCGGGCTGCATTAGGCTAGGGTCTTTAATTTCCATACGAAACAACGACAGCAGACGTTCCAAGCGCTCTTCGTCGACATCTATATCGTTATAGAGATCATTCAGAATGCCAGTGGCTTCGGGATCGAGACCGATGTGCCAAACCCATTTTTCGTCGGTGATTTTTTGCACCGGCTGGATCGAAACCTCGGTACCGGCAAAATGTAGCACCCATCCTTCGAGTACACGGCACAGCGCATCCAGGCCTTCGCGGGCAAACGACAAGTCCAAGACCATGTCGTGTGATTCATCGCGCTGCCAGTATTTGTGGGCGTTGTCCGCCTGCATGACGTCTAGGTCGACCTGTTTAGGCTTTACGCCGCCCTCAACCAAAAGCTTGCCGATGGAGCCCATGCCCCCGGTATTGGCGAGCATCTCAACGGTTTCTAAATCGCCAGAAAGGATAGAGCCCTCATGCACCGTGACGGTTTGTTCGCGAAACAATAGTTCAGCGGCGCGCGCGCGAAACGCATCGTCGGTGCCGTCCAATACTTGACGGATAATCACGCTGGCCATCTGATCCAGAAATAACGGTGGGATACGAACATCACCTTCGCGAAAGATATCCAAATAGCAGCCTTCGACAGTACCCGCCTTGACCAACCGGTCCCGGAAATCGATCAGGACTTTGTAGTTTTCGCGCCCGTCCGGGTCTTCGAGTGCATCAATATCTTTGTCGCTGACCGAGCGTTTGGGCTCCGATAACAACGCGGCATGTAGCGCGCGTTCTTTGTCGCATGATTCTTCCACCGGGGCGACTTCGGGGCGATTAAAATAAGCCCTCAGAAAATCATCTGTGACGGTCAATTGCCCATCGGCATCGGGTGTGAGCAGATGATAGCCGGAATTTTGCCAAAAATTCGGCCGCCGTGCCGCCATCGGCGGTGGTAGGTTTTCCATGAACTAAAGTCCGATAAGATCAGTTATGGCCGGAGATTTCGGCGTGAAGTGGCATGGTTTCTTTGTATTTTGCTTTTTGTTCGTCAGATGCGGGGGCCTGATGCTTTTCTTTGTATTCGTCGTAGGGCATGCCGTAGACCATTTCACGCGCGTCATCCATCGTGAGTTCGACTCCGCGCGCTTCGGCACCTGCGACCAGCCATTTCGACAAGCAATTTCGGCAGAAACCGGCCAAATTCATGATATCGATGTTTTGTGCATCGGTGCGATGTTGCAGATGTTTGACCAATCCCCGAAAGGCGTCGGCCTGGATTTCGTTGAGTGTTTTTTCGTCCATGTGTATTCCCCAGCGTAAAAGGTGTTGGGGGAGATATAGGGACGATACCTGGGGCCGTCCAGTTACTTACCGGTCAATGGCGCGCCAGCCGATATCGCGTCGGCAAAAGCCCTCGGGCCAATCAATTGCATCGACGGCCTCGTAGGCGCGTTTTTGTGCATCCGCTACCGTGTCACCCAATGCAGTGACGCCGAGCACCCGCCCACCATTGGCGACCAACTGCCCATCATCACCCAGTGCCGTGCCCGCATGGAAAACAGTGACATCATCCATAGCATTGGCGTCGTCGACACCGTTGATTGCCGTGTCTTTCTGATAGCGTCCGGGATATCCCTCGGCCGCCATGACGACGGTCAGCGCGACGCGCTTATCCCACTTGAGCTTGATTTTGTCCAAATTACCCGTGGCTGCCGCGTGCAGCATTTCCAAGGCATCAGATTGTAATAGCGACATGATTGGCTGGCATTCTGGGTCGCCAAAGCGGACATTGAATTCGATGACTTTGGGGCCTTCCTCGGTAATCATCAGTCCAGCGAACAAGACGCCGGAATAAGGCGCGCCTTCTTTGGCCATGGCTTCGACTGTTGGCGTGATGATTTCATCCATGACGCGCTGTTGCATGGCGTCATCAAGTACAGGCGCCGGCGTATAGGCCCCCATACCTCCTGTGTTGAGGCCATGATCACCATCGTGAACCTGTTTATGATCCTGGGCACCAGCTAGAGGAATAGCCCGTGTGCCATCGCAAAGGGCGAAGAAACTGGCTTCTTCGCCGATCATGAATTCTTCGATAACGATCTCGGCTCCCGCTTGCCCAAACGCTTCTTCGATCATCATGTGATCAACAGCGGCATAAGCTTCGTTAAGTGTGTGGCTCAGGACCACGCCCTTGCCCGCTGCCAAGCCATCGGCTTTGACGACAACAGGATGATTTTTGGCGTGGATGTATTCCTTGGCGGCATCGGGTTCGTCAAAGCGCTGATAGTCGGCCGTGGGGATATCGTATTTCGCCAACAGGTCTTTCATCATTCCTTTGGAGCCCTCAAGCTCCGCCGCGGCCGCGGATGGTCCAAACACAGGAATATCCATCGCACGGACTTTATCTGCCAGGCCATCGACCAATGGGGCTTCTGGACCGACGACAACAAAATCAATGCCTAAGTCTTTGACGGCAGTGCAAATCGCGGGGACATCTTCGGCACTGACATCAATACATTCCGCGACGTCGGCGATCCCGGCATTGCCTGGTGCTGCATATAACTTGGTGAGTTTTGGTGACTTTGACAGTGCCCAAGCCAAGGCGTGCTCTCTACCGCCACCGCCGACTAATAAGACCTTCATTTCGTTTCACTCCCCAATGAACAAATAAAAAGCGCGTGCATGCCAACATTCGACTGTTGTCTTCATGCCGTCTGTAAGACATACAGTTTAGTTATGAGTGACGCGCCGTCCAACTGCAATAGTGGGGATAATGTCCCTGTATTTTCAGTCACCGAAGTGTCTGGCTTGGTCAAGTCGACGGTTGAGGGGGCATTTTCCTATGTGCGCGTGCGCGGTGAAATCTCGGGGTTCAAGCGCGCAGCCTCTGGACATCTGTATTTTACCTTAAAAGACGACAGTGCGGTGATGGATGGCGTGTGTTGGCGCGGCACGGCGGGACGGCTTGGGATCAATCCAGAAGACGGCATGGAAGTCGTCGCCACAGGGCGGATCACGACATACGCCGGTCGATCCAAATACCAGATGGTCGTCGAGACGATGGAACTGGCGGGCGAAGGAGCGCTGCTAAAGCTTCTCGAAGACCGGAAAAAGAAACTCGCCGCTGAAGGATTATTTGATGACGGCATCAAACAGGACATTCCGCATTTACCCGATGTGATCGGTGTCGTGACCTCGCCAACGGGTGCGGTGATTCGCGATATCTTGCATCGGTTGTCGGATCGTTTCCCCCGACATGTGCTGGTCTGGCCCGTTCTGGTGCAGGGTGAAGGTGCGGAAAACCAAATCGCCAATGCGATTAATGGCTTCAATATGCTGAGTGACGGCGGGTCGATCCCGCGACCTGATTTGATAATTGTCGCACGCGGTGGTGGATCGCTTGAAGATCTCTGGTGTTTTAACGAAGAACTGGTGGTCCGTGCGGCGGCCAATTCCGAGATTCCGCTGATATCTGCGGTTGGTCATGAAACCGATTGGACGTTGATCGATTTGGCTGCTGATGTGCGTGCGCCGACACCGACGGCCGCAGCGGAAATGGCCGTGCCCGTCCGCTCAGAAATTTTGGCTCAGGTCATCGACTGCGAGGGGCGATTGCTTCGCGGCATTCGCCGCATATTGGATAGTGCCAGACGTGATGTGACCGCCCTTGCCCGCGGGTTGCCGAACTTGCGCCGGACATTAGAAGATTCATCGCAACGACTAGATGATTGGTCAGAAAGATTGGGCAATGGCCTGAAAACTGGGTTGATGCGTCGCCGGGCCAAGGTGCCCAATCGTATCCCCAGGCCAGACCGCGTGGTGGCCGATGGCAGAAAAGCTGTTGAGCGAGAGTTCCTAGACCTCAAACGAAGCACGGATCGTCTGTTGGCACGCAAACGAGCACGTTTGCTGACGGCGGGCAAGTTGTTGGACAGTTATTCTTATGAACGGGTCTTGGATCGCGGCTTTGCCCTGGTCACGGATGCAAGCGGTGCACCCATTCAGTCCGTCAGCCAACTATCGCCCGGCGACGATGTCTCGCTCCGCCTCAAAGATGGTGAGCGATCGGCGCGGATTTCAGGCGGTGCTGTGGCCAGCAAACCTGCAAGCAAACCTGCGCGAAAGCCCAAGAGATCTGAACCCTCGACTGATGATCCGCAGGGCACGTTGCTGTGATCAGAGCGTTGTTGGTGTCAGCTCTGATGTTAGCTCAGGTGTTTTTTGGGGCAACCAACGTCCGCGCGGATGTGTCTCTGGAGTTGTTCGGCCAAGCGGTTGAGGGTGGCCTGATGCTTGGCAAAACCGAGCCAGGTGCCCAGGTCAGCCTGGATCAGCAACCGGTCGACGTTTCAGCCAATGGGGATTTCCTGATCTCATTCGGGCGTGATGCAGCGGGCGAAAAAACCCTGTCGATTAAGATGTCAGATCGTGTGCACCAACAATCGATCCTTGTCGCTGACCGCGAATTTAAGATTGAGCGGATTGATGGCTTGCCGAAACGTAAAGTGACACCTGATCCCAAGGCCATCGCGCGGATTGGCAAAGAGAAAAAAGCCATCACCGCAGCCCGCAAGGAAACCAGCGATCAGCCGTTTTATCTGAGCGGCTTTCAATGGCCCGCGACGGGTCGGATATCTGGGGTCTATGGGTCACAACGTATCTTAAACGGCAAACCGCGCCGTCCCCATTACGGGACAGATATCGCCGCCCCCACGGGCACGCCAATCTACGCTGTCGCTCCCGGGCGTGTCGTGTTTGTGCACAAGGGGATGTTTTTTAACGGCAAGACGGTATTGATCGATCACGGTCTGGGTCTGAGGTCCATCTACATTCATTTGAACGAGACGTTTGTCGAACCCGGTCAACAAGTTGATTTGATTACACCGCTTGGTGCTATCGGCCAGACGGGACGGGCCACGGGACCACATTTGCATTTTGGTATGACGCACGGGTCCACCCCCGTTGACCCCGAAGTCGTGCTGGGGCCGATGCAGAATTAGCGCTATTCGTCTGTAGTGTCAGTGGGCCAACGGTTGTGAAGCCACATCCATTGGTCAGGATGTTCGCGAACCCAGCTTTCAATTGTGTCGTTCACGCGGGTCATGACCCGCAGCATATCGGCTTCGCGGTCACCTGTGTTTTCCGCAAGGAACGGCTCGCCCAACACTATTTGAAAATGTGCGCCATTTGTGCGGACGATATGGGCGGGCATGATGGGGCATTTGAATTTGAGCGCCATCGCCGCCAATGCCGGGGCTGTCATGGCATCTCGGCCAAAGAACGGCACCGCCATACCATCATTCATTTTCTGATCAACGAGCATGCCCACGTGTTTTTTTTCACGAAGCGCCTTCATGACGCCCTTGGCTCCCTCGTTCCCTTTTCGTACCAAGATATCCTTGAGGTTGGATCGCCCCATCAAATAGATACGTTCCATCAGCCGATTGTTGGCTTCGCGGTAAACGAATACGGTATCAATGTCATACGCGACTGCTGTTAGCGGTGCTAATTCCCAGTTGCCAATATGGGCGCTGAAAAATATGCCAGCTTCGCCGTCGTCACGGAATTGTTCCAAATGCTTCATGCCGATGACTTCGACGCGTCCATCCTTAGGATCAAAGGATAAACGGCTAGAATGCGGGAACTCCGAGACGTTACGCCCTAGATTGTTCCACGTCCCGCGAACGATATCCTCAACTTCGGCATCTGACTTTTCTGGGAAAACTGTTTTAATTCGGGTTCGTGCACGCTTGGAAATTTTCAGTTTCGGGCCTATCCATGCTGCGACGGCACCTCCCAATCCCGATGCCCAATCTAAGGGTAGAATACGAAATATGCCCCAAAGAAAGACAGCGCCCAGCGCCTCGATGGGGTGACGCACGTATTTAGCAAAAGGTGTTGTGGGCCTAAGCATTAGTTTTTCCCGACTGGATGCCCTGGGCGACAAAATCAAAAAACGCTGATGTATTTTGCCATTTGATATCGACGTGGAATGCCCTGACAGTCTGTTTCATTTCAGGACTTAAACGAACATAATCCTTGGCGGTCGTCACCAGGGTTGCTGATTTTATCGCGGCCTCTTTTTTAAGGTTCCGGATTTCCGCATCGGTGTAATTGTGATGATCGGGAAAGCGAGCCGAATGCACGATGTCTGCACCTGCGGCTGAAAGACTGTCGAAAAATTTTTGGGGGCGCCCGATACCGGCAAATGCCACGATGCGTTTCCCTTTGAGTTCCTCGTTATCGGACGTGGAAACGGTATCCGCGATAAAGACAGGTTTGTCATGCGCCGCCGACAAAATGGATTGCGGCAATTGACCGATCCCGACAATGCCATCGGCGCGTTTGATGCCACTGCCTAAAAATTCTCGCAGTGGACCGGCGGGGAAGCCATAACCATTGCCGACGCCATAATTTCCATCAAAAATGAGAATGCTCATGGTTTTGGCTAATGAAGGGTTTTGAAAACCATCATCCATAATGATGACATCGGCACCCGCATCGACGGCACACTTTGCCGATGCCACGCGGTCAGCACCGGCCCACGTTGGTGTCATTTCAGCATATAACAAAGCTTCGTCACCCACGTCATGATGTGTGTGCGTGTCCGCGTCCACTTGCGTGGGCCTGGATAATGCACCGCCATATCCGCGAATAACGATATGAGGATTGTGGCCGATTTTGATCAGTTGGCGCGCAAGATGTGTCCCGACGAGTGTCTTGCCTGCACCGCCCATGACCAAGTTTCCCAGACATATAACGGGTATATGCGCTTCCCATGATGGCTGCCTGGACGCGCGTAGGCTGGTCACCATGGCATACAGAGCGCCTAATGGTGAGAGCAAATGTCCGATTGCAGCTGTTGGCCCCGATTGCCAGTAGTCAGGTGCGCGCATGGGTGTTGTCCTCGGCGGCGTCCAACAGCGGCGTGATGCGATCAATGAAGTGCTCTAAGACGGCGGACTCGGCTTCGGCATATTTAAGCGCCGCTTGCGCACGCAATTGCGCTCGCGATGGGTTGCCGAGATCCGTGGCGACAGCATCGGCAAGTTCCGCGGAATTGCCGACGATCTCTATCCCACCTGCATCGCGCATGGATTTGGTAACTTCAGCAAAATTCCATGTGTGCGGCCCGACCAAAATGGCAGCACCCAACCGCGCCGGTTCGATGGGGTTTTGCCCACCAGCCTCGACCAGTGATTTTCCCATAAACACGATTGTCGACAACCTGAAGAACAACCCGAGTTCACCGATTGTATCGGCCAGATAGATATCTGTTTCAGGGGTGACAGGTTCGCTGTTGGATCGGATGGCGACGGATGCCCCGTTATCTCGCAACATGGCGGCAATCTCTTCACCCCGCTCCGGGTGACGTGGAACGACAATCGTCAACAGATCACAATGTGATTTTTTGACCGAGCAATGAACATCCCAGGCGATCTTCTCTTCGCCGTCATGCGTGCTGGCGGCCAACCACATGGGGCGTAAACCGGTGCGGGTTCGGATTTCAACCAGGGTGCCTTCATCACAGGGCAGGGGTGGCACAGCGAACTTTAAATTCCCAATGCGCTCCACCTGCTTTGCCCCAAGCGCGGCGTACCGCTCAACATCGGTGTCTGTCTGCGCCAGCACTAAATCAAAACACCCCATCAAATTCTTGGCGAATCCGGGCCATTGCTGCCATTTGTCGAATGACGGGGGCGACATGCGTGCGTTCACAAGAACCATAGGTATTCCCTTGTGATGGGTCTCCGTCACAAGATTAGGCCACAATTCTGATTCAAACCAGAACGCCACATCAGGATGCCAATGGTCCAGAAATTGCGTGACGTATGGTACCCGATCTACGGGCACGTACTGATGGATGGCCCCCTCGGGCAGGCGTTCGCGCATCAATCGGGCAGAAGTCACAGTTCCCGTCGTCACCAGCACCGATGGCGCATTGGCGCGCGACAGGATTTCGTTGATGACGGGCAGCATGGATAACGACTCGCCGACGCTGGCCCCATGCAGCCAAATCAGATGGCCATCAGGACGCGGAAGCTCTGGTTTGCCCAGGCGTTCGTGGAAACGTTTGGGGTCTTCTTTGCCGCGCTTCATCCGTTTTCGCAGGTAATGCGCGATGAGTGGCGCACCAAATGAGGTCGCTAAACGATAAAGCGCCAGTATCATGCCGGGCGCTCCCATGCTTGCTCGGCGGGGTTCACGGGTTCGCGACCTGTCAATCGGTCGCATTCGGCGGTGCGCTGATTCAGGCTCTCTTCGAGTTGCAAGCGAGCGGCTTCGATATCGTCGGCGTCGGCTTTACGGGGGACTTCGATGGGTGCGCCGTAAAGTACCACACCTTTTGAGAACGGCATGCCAATCAAAAACCGATCCCATGTGCCCAATACTTTGCCACTGCGTATGCCATAGGTGACGGGAATAATCGCAGCACCTGACATCTTGGCGGCGATGATGATCCCTTCGGATACGCGCATCCGCGGGCCACGGGGGCCGTCCGGCGTAATGCCAACGTATTCGCCGGATTTGATTGCTTTCAACATCGCACGCAATGCCTGGGCTCCGCCTTTTTGCGTGCCGCTTTTCGATGTCGATCCCTTGATCCAACCGATGCCAAAATGTTTGATGATGTTGGCAATCAGAGCACCGTCGCGGTGCTCGCTGATCAGCATTTGAAAAGGTTCAGACCGTTGCCAGCAGCACGGCATGACCAAAAGCCGCCCATGCCAGAAACATAAAATGGTGGGTTTGCCCGCGTTGGCACGTTCATCTAATGGGGCGCGTCCTTGAACCTCCCATCGGCTGGTGCTCCAGACCAGTCGAATATAAAGCGAACCCAGCCAACATGCGAAGCGCCGGACACCTTCGCTTTTGAGAATCGATTTCAGGGTGTTCTTCACAAATATATGTCCAAGCCGTCAGTCCGCCTGGGCGTGTAGAGGCTCTTGCGCCTCGGCCGCGAACTGCATGGCGTAGAGTTTTTCATAAGCACCGGCCTTGTTGATCAGCGCATCATGTGCACCGCTTTCGGTGATGCGGCCGTCTTGGATCACGTAAATCAGATTGGCATCAACAATAGTCGATAGTCGGTGCGCGATGACCAGTGTCGTTCGACCCTTCATCAAGTTCTCGAGGGCGGATTGAACTTTGCGTTCGGATTCAGTATCCAACGATGACGTTGCCTCATCCAACAACAAGATTGGCGCATTTTTTAGGATCGCACGCGCAATCGCCAGTCGTTGGCGTTGACCGCCTGATAACTTGACCCCGCGCTCGCCAACCATGGTATCGAAACCGTTGGGCAGTTCCTGAATGAAATCGAGGGCAGCGGCGTTCTCGGCAGCGGCTTTAATCTCGTCCTCAGATGCGCCGGGTTTGCCGTATGCAATGTTGGCCCGGACGGTGTCATCGAACAGAGTCACTTCTTGGCTGACTAGCGAAATCGAGCCATAGAGGCTTTCGAGGGTGGCTTCGCGCACATCAAGGCCATCGATTGTGATCTGACCGCTGTCGATGTCGTGGAACCGGGGAATCAAATTCAAGATGGTTGATTTTCCGGCCCCCGATGGCCCGACCAGTGCGACGGTCGTGCCTGCGGGAATGTCCATATCTACAGATCTGAGCGCGGGTTGTTCGCTGCCCTGATACGCAAAGCTGACGCTTTCTAAGCGAATGTTGCCGTGGACTGGCGAAGGTAATGGGACGGCGTTCGGGCGCTCTTGGATCGCAGATTCTGTATCCAGCAACTCGAACAATCGCTGTGCACCGGCGAGACCTTCTTGCAAGCTGGCGTTCAGGTTAGCCAGTCTTTTCATCGGCTCATACGCCATGATCAATGCGGTGATGAATGAAAAGAAAGAGCCACCGTCCAAGTTGTCATTAATCACACGAAAGCCGCCGTAAACCACAACGACCGCAACCGCAAAACCGCCAAGTGTTTCCATGATCGGGCTGGATAGGGCACGTGTCTTTGCGGACTTGATGGTCAGTTTGAAAATGCGCTCAACAAGTCCTTCGACGCGGTTGGTCTCGTAACCTTCCATCCGATAGGCTTTGACGACGCGAATGCCCTCAAAGCTCTGATCCAGGATGGCGGTGAACAGACCCGTTTCTTCTTGGGTATTTGCGGTGACTTTTCGCATCCGTTTGCCTAGGCGAACGATCGGAATAACCGCGATGGGGAACACAAAAAACGTGATTAGCGCCAATTGCCAGTCTTGATAAAACATCAAACCGACAAGACCAATCAGGGACAAGGTGTCTTTACCAACTCCCGTGACAACGTTTGAAACGGCAACACGCATTTGGTTGATATCGACAAGGAACCTTGAGACCAATCGGCCGGTCTGCATGGAATGAAAGAAGCCCAAGTCCATTCCAATCAAGTGTCGATAGAGCCGGTTTTGATTGTCGGCGATGATGCGAAGTCCGACGAAGGCCATCAACACAGACTGACCGTAGTTGGCCAGCCCCTTGGTCAAAAACGTAATGGTCACAGCGCCGGCGACCCACCACAACATGTCTCTATCCTTGGCGATGAAGACATCATTGACGATGGGCTCCATCAAATAAGCAGAAAAGGCTGTGGTCCCGGCAAAAACGGCCATGCATCCGACAGCCATAGCCAAATACTTGATGTAATGCCGCAGATTGTCGCGGAACAAACGCTTTACCAGAACCGAAGTCGGTAAGTGCATGCCAGGTTTGATTTCGTCGTTAGTTTCCAAGGTGTTGCGCCCTAAGTCATCGTCGCGCGGACCATATCATGTGGATACGTCGGGGCCAATGCGCGAAGCAGCCCCTATTTCGGCACAACGGTGGACTGATTTCCATGCGGTTCAGCGTTATTCTTGGCGACTTCAGCCCAATAATATTAAGCATCGCGATGATTTCAGGAATGTTCTTGGGTTTGGTTAAGTAGCGCTCAAATCCTGCTTTTTTTGCGCGCGCCAAGGTTTCGGCGGACCCATCGGCGCTCAATGCGACGACAGAGACTGATTGCAAGCGTTCGTGTTTTTTGACCTCATCAAACAGCTCAAAACCACTCATCCCCGGCAGGTTGATATCCGTGATGATCAAATCGGGAGTGCTTTCGATGGCTTGTAAAAGACCATCTTCGGCCGTTTCAGTGTGGATCATGACGGCATCATCCACGTGATCGATGATCCGTGACAGCAACCTTGCGTTGGTATGGTGATCCTCGATGTATAAGACCTTTAGCGCGGGTCGTTCAGTCCGCGTATCGATATCATCTGATTTTTCCGGGGTCTTACGACCGCCCGCATCATTATTCGTGGACGGAGTGTCTGTCGTATTTTCTGCGATAGGGATATCAATCCAAAACGTGCTTCCTGTGCCCAATGCACTATTGACGCCCACGTTGCCGTGCATCAATCCGACGATGCGTCTGGTAATGGTCAGGCCGATGCCTGTGCCTTCAATATCAGTTAATTCTGCACCCAACCGCGTGAAGGGCTCAAATAAATAGACTTGATGCTCAGGCGCGATTCCAGGCCCGTGATCAATAACTGATATTCGAACGGTTTTTGAACTTGGCGTTGAAACCTGGATTATTACGTTGGCGTTCTTGGGCGAGTATTTAATGGCATTCGATAGTAAATTGTTCAGCGCCTGGACCAGACGGGCATAGTCCGCACGTACAAATATCGATACATCAGTGGCCTGATTGCGGATGTGGATTTGGCGTTCAACTGCCAAATATGCTACAGAGGTCACGCTTTCTTCGATCAATTCAGCCAGTGGCAGCGCCTCTGACTCTAAGGTGATATCGCCCTCTTCGATGCGGGTGAAATCCAGAATATCCGCAACCATCCCCATCAGTATGTTTCCGCTGCGCAAAATATCGCGGACATGGTCGTGCTGAATGGCCGATAGCCTTTTATCGGCATCAAACTTCAAAAGCTGACCAAAACCCAAAATGGAATTCAGCGGTGTGCGTAATTCGTGACTCATGGATGACATAAATCGGGTTTTGGCAGAATTTGCGGCCTCGGCACGGGTCATGGCGTCGGCGAGCTCTTTTGTGCGTTCTTCGACCCGAACTTCGAGGGCGCTTTGCTCTTCGCGAAGTCGTTCCTTATAGAGGTCCAGCCGACAGATCATCTCGTTAAAGGCGGCTGAAAGCTCGCCCATTTCGTCTCGGGATTCCCATGTGATGGTTCGGACGTCATCGATCCCGGGTTTGCGAAACGCAGTCAGAAATTGTGACAAAGGCCGTGCGATGATGCGGTTGTATGCCATGACAGCGCCGGCCATCACGGTAATGAACAGTAACAGCGCGAAGATGCCACCGACGATTAATCCGTCGCGGGCCTGCATGATCAGTTCTTGATCTGACATCACCAGCCGAAGCGCTCCTACACGGCGGAATCCCGTGCCATCCGCGTGGTTGATTGACAACTGTCTGATCAATTCTGGGTCGCCGCTCAACTCGCCGTAACTGTCGACCACCGTGCCATCCGAGTCGAACACGGCAACACCCGTCAAATCGCGATCACTGATGATACTGGCCAGCATCAAACTTAGATTAGTCGCGTTGCCGCTGGCCACTGCATCAGAAAAAATGATGGATTGACTGGATGCGATCCGGTCTAGTCGCTTCATCAGGTTTTGGCGCGCGTCTGAGAAGGTTACCCATTCGTACGCCCCCAGCCCAACAACCACCGTCAGCACGTAAATCGGGGCAATAATCGCGACAAATTTGAATCGTAATGAATTAAGCATGGCTCACAGTGTCAAAAACGACACAAAAAACGGATTAATTTCCGAGCGCGTCAGCAGGCACCGACTTCAAATTAGGCCATAACCGATCCGCGATTTCGATATTCTTTTCATTATCCTCCAACCAGACTTTTTGGGTGCCTTGATCCAGTTGCAAAAACAATCTGTTGTCGACAATTTTCCAGGCATTTGGGTCGATCTTAAATTTCTTGCCGACACGCACCCCATAAGAACACCAGCCCCCATATGCGGGGACATAAACATCTGGCGAGGCCTCAAAGGTTTGGCGATTGACGTCGTTGGCAAAAAGATAGGTTGCCCCCATGTACTCAAACGCAATTGATCTTTTACCTTTGACCGCTTTTTGGTCGAGAAAATACGCCACCGGATCATATCCCTCGATGACGACCCCATCTTCGTTGGCGTTAAATTCTTCGGCTGCATGACCTGCAGACATCGGTGCGATCCCTATTAACAGCACCATTATGAAAATTCTAATCACGCTTTGGGCCCCCTATCCTTTTTGTATGAATCAAAGGATTCTACGCGGGGTTCTAGGGCAGAACAATTTCGTTGAGTACGTAGTTTATGCCGCGGCGGGGGATTTCGTTTGTTCGCCGCGAAATGGCACCAGGTTATTGTAAAACTGATCAATAGAGCGATCCCAGGAGTACGCCTCAGCAAATTTTCGGCATTCGCGGGAATCAAGATTTAATGCGTCGCGCACCACTTGTCCTAAGTCTTCGTTTAATACGCCGACGTTTGTGTTCCCCACGACATCCAGCGGTCCCGGGACGGGATACGCTGCGACCGGCAATCCGGATGCGAGGGCTTCTAACAACACCAAACCGAATGTGTCGGTGCGGCTGGGAAACACGAACACATCACTCGCTGCGAAATGCTTTGCCAAGTCTTCGCCTTCACGGTTTCCAACGAATTGGGCTTCGGGATATTTCGCCTCAAGCTGCGCGCGGGCTGGGCCGTCACCGACCACCATCTTAGTGCCGGGTAAATCCAATTTCAGAAATGCTTCGATGTTTTTCTCAACCGCGACGCGACCGACAAACACACTGATCGGACGGGGGAAATCTAAAAAGTCTTTTCCCCGAGGGTGAAACAATTGGGTATCTACGCCGCGTGTCCAGCGGACGATGTTGTTGAATCCGCGTTTGGCCAAATCGTCCTCGATGGTTTGGGTTGCGACCATAATGGCGCTGCCCGCATTGTGAAATTTCCGAAGATGCGCGTAGCTCCAACTGAGCGGCAGACGACAGCGGGCATGAATATATTCTGGGAACCGGGTGTGATAAGCGGTTGTGAACGGGTAGCCTTTGCGGATGCAGTGCTTGCGCACTGCCTGTCCCAGCGGGCCTTCGGTCGATATGTGAATGGCTGCGGGCCTGAAAGCCTCAACCATTTGTGCCGCTTTGGCACCCGGCAGCACGGCCAATCGAATCTCTGGATAGGTCGGACAAGGGATTGTTTTGAATTGATCCGGGGTGATCATCTTGACCTCGTGCCCGCGCGTGATCAGACCCTCTCTTATAGTATTGAGCGAACGGACGACCCCATTAACTTGAGGAAACCAGGCGTCGCTGACGATGACGATGCGCATGCGTCTTTCTCCAACATCGAAAGGCCGCGAATGTCAGCCCATCGTAGAATTTCCATTTTACCGTCATCGTGTTCGACCAGGGCGGTGCAACTCTCGACCCAATCGCCATCGTTACAGTAGGTGATGCCGTCCATGTCGCGCATTTCTGCGGTATGTATGTGGCCGCAAATGACACCGTCGGTGCCGCGGCGACGGGCCTCGTCGACGACGGCTTCTTCAAACTTTGAAATGAATTCGACGGCGTTTTTGACTTTGTGTTTCAAGAACGCGGATAACGACCAGTATGGCAGACCGAAAATCTTGCGGATGTGATTGAACCAACCGTTGACGGTGATCGCGGCGTTGTAGGCATTGTCGCCCAGGAACGCGAGCCACTTAGCGTACTTGATCACCCCATCAAAGCGGTCACCATGCAGGACGAGGTATCGCTTGCCATCGGCCGATGTATGTATGGTTTCGTACAGTACGGCGACCCGGCCAAAACGATGATTGGTGAAATCGCGAAAATTCTCGTCGTGATTGCCCGGAACATAAATAACTCGGGTGCCTTTGCGCGCCTTGCGCAGGATTTTCTGAATGACGTCGTTGTGCGATTGGGTCCAGTACCAGGCGCGTTTCATCCGCCAGCCATCAATGATATCGCCGACCAGATACAGATATTTGCTTTCCGTGTGTTTCAGAAAATCGAGCAGCATATCCGCCTGACACCCCTTGGTGCCCAAATGGATATCCGAAATCCAAATGCTCCGGAAACGCCGTTTTGGGATCGACATGTCATTCATGAATCAATCCGATCTCTGCCCCTATATTTAGTAGCCTCTGTTTAACTGATGCATATGTTCGTTTTATGACGAACTAAACGGTTCATAATTCATTCACAATTTGGTCACAGTTATCGGGCGTTGATTGTGATCAATATTCGCGAGTGTCGATTCCCTGGGAGACTCCAACTCGTGACTCATTCACTCAATGACTCTCAAGGCGCGCCGCGACGTGTTCTTGTGATCCATAATCCCACCGCAGGATGGCGACGCCGTCGGCGGTTTGAAAAAATCATGACAGCGTTGGTCGATGAAGGGGTCGACGTTCATGTTCGGCCCACCACCAAACGGGGAGACGCCGAGGCTTTTGCCCGCGAAGCCGACCCTGCAGACGTTGACGTGGTCGCGGTCGCGGGCGGCGATGGCACCATCAATGAAGTGATCAATGGTCTGACCGATCAGCACATTCCTCTGGCAGTCATGCCACTTGGCACCGCGAATGTGCTGGCCCACGAAATCGGGTTGCAGATGAGCCCAAAGGACATCGCTAAAACCATTGCCCATGCGCCGCCAACGCCAATCTCACTTGGCATCGTGAATGGCCGCCGATTCGTGATGATGGCGGGCTTTGGGTTCGATGCGTATGTCGTCAGCCGGGTTAATCCGGTTGTGAAAAAGTTGCTGGGCAAGACCGCATATGTCATTTCGACGTTAAAGGCGTTACTGGCGTTCAATTTTCCGAAGTATCGGGTATCCGTGGATGGCGAGAGATTTGATGTCGCATCTGCCGTAATCGCCAACGGGCACTTTTATGGTGGCACATTCGTCTGTGCGCCCGACGCCCGATTGCAAGACCCCAGCCTTCACGTTGTGCTGTTTTTGAATCCAGGTGTATTGCGGACCATCCGGTATGCGGTCTGGCTGGCGCTTGGCCGCCTGCATCGCTTGCCGGATGTGAAAATCATTCCTGCCATCGATGTGGTCGTAGAAAAATGGAACGATGATCCAGTGCAGGGCGACGGTGATATTCTGGCGCATCTTCCGGCGCAGATATCATTGGCGCCTAAGCAACTGGATGTGCTGATGCCCGGGTGACTAAACCCCAGCCAATGTCATCCCATCGACGCGGATGGTTGGAGCGTTGGTCGCGTACTTGAACTCCAGATCGCTGGCGGGCGTCATGTTTTTGAACATGTCGCGCAGGTTGCTGGCGATGGTGATTTCATTGACCGGGTAGGTGAGTTCACCGTTTTCGATCCAGAAGCCACCGGCCCCGCGCGAATAATCCCCCGTGACGCCGTTGACGCCCATGCCGATCATTTCGGTGACATACAGGCCACGTTCCACGCCACCGATCAAATCGTCGCGGCTGATATCACCTTCGACCAGATGTACGTTGGTGGATGATGGGCTGGGTGGTCCGCCGGTGCCACGCGATGCATGCCCCGTGGTTTCCAATCCCAGCTGTCGGGATGTGGCCAAGTCCAGAATCCATGTGGTCAGCACGCCATTCTCGATCAGGTTACGCGCTTTGGTGCCGACGCCTTCGCCGTCAAACGGTTTAGAGCTCAAACCACGTTTGCGATGCGGATCATCAACAATGGTCACACCATCAGCAAAAATTTGCTCGCCCATGCTGTCCTTTAAGAATGTCGTGCCGCGGGCGACGGACTGGCCGTTGATGCCGCTGACAAAGTGTCGGACCAATGACGAAGATACGCGTGGATCAAAGACTACGGGCACAGCGGCGCTTTCGATCTTTTTTGGGTTTAAGCGTTTAACCGTCCGTTCCCCCGCACCACGTCCCAATTCAGCGGGGTCGGGCAGGTCGTCCTGCCAAACACATGTAGCGTAATCGTAATCCCGCTCCATACCCGTGCCTTCACCAGCGACGACGCTGACACTGATCGAAAACCGCGATCCCTGACGAAATCCGGCAAAGCCATTGGTTCCTGCTAGATAGACGCTGGATTTACCAAAGCTGGCCTCGGCCCCTTCGGAATTTGTGACACCTTCGACGGCGCGCGCCGCATCTTCACAAGCTCGGGCCATGTCGATCATCTGCTCGGCGCTTGGCTCTGATGGATCAAACTGATCTAGGTTGGGAATCTCCGTCGCCAAGTGATCAGGATCGGCCAAACCGGCATAGGCATCATCGGGCACGGCCTTTGCCATCGACACCGCGCGTTCAATCAACTGGGAAATAGCATCCAGCGACAGGTCAGAAGATGACACGACCGCTTGTTTTTGTCCGATCAAAACACGGAGCCCCAGGTCTGACCCTTCTGAACGTTCCAGATCCTCTGTCTCGCCCAAGCGGCAGGAGATACTGGACGACGTGCCTGCAACCATAATGGCGTCAGCAGCGTCTGCACCTGCAGCTTTTGCGGTTTTCAGGATGTCGTTCAGGTATCCTTGTGGGTCGTCGGTCGGAAACGGGTTATCGGTCATGCGGTCGGGCTCCATTTAAATACTGGCTATATATCGGGGGGCGACGCCGGAATTGCCAGTCAATTACATATAAAAATGGCGCAAGTTAACCAGCAACAAACCCTACTTTATCTCGGGTTGTTACGGAATGAGACCCGGCGTATATTTTTCACGCATACGTGTTTTGCACCGATAGGTCCGGGGGGACTAGATGATGGGGCACGTGCACGACATTGGCTACAAAAGTTAAATCATGACGAAAATTGATCACGTTACTGATGCGACTACTGACGCATCAACCCGAGAAGAACTAGAATCCGCCGTTGTTCGTTTCGCTGGTGACAGTGGCGATGGGATGCAGCTGACAGGCGGCCAGTTTACACAGGCGACCGCTCTGGCCGGTAATGACCTGGCGACATTCCCTGATTTCCCAGCCGAAATCCGCGCACCCGTGGGCACCACGTTCGGTGTGTCTTCGTTCCAAATCAATTTTGGGGCGAACCGAATCATGACATCGGGTGATGATTTCGATGTGCTGGTCGCGATGAATCCGGCCGCACTCATGGTCGAAATGCCGCGTCTGAAAAAGGGCGGCTTGCTGATCGTCGATACGGGATCGTTTACTGAACGGAATTTGATTAAAGCCGGTTTTGATGAAAACCCATTAGAAAACCATGCACTAGACGCGTTTAACGTCGTGCCCCTCGATATTTCTGGCATGACACAAGAAGCGGTCAAAGATTTCGATGTATCGAAAAAAGAAGCGCTCCGGTGCAAAAACATGTGGGCGCTTGGTTTTGTCTATTGGTTATTTGCGCGCCCGCGTAAATCGACACAAGATTGGTTGCAGACGAAGTTTGCATCGAAACCAGATATCGCAGGTGCCAATGTGGCGGCCCTGAATGCGGGTCATGCGATGGCGGAAACGGCGGAAATGCCGATGCGCGTTCATGGGTTTCACATTGCGCCGGCTAAAATTGACCCAGGCTTATATCGGACTGTCACCGGTGCAGAGGCGTTGGCATGGGGACTGGCCAAGGGGTCAGAACTGGCTGATCTGGACATGCTTTTTGCGTCGTATCCGATCACGCCTGCATCGCCGTTATTGCATAATCTGGCCAAGATGCAGCACTTAGGCATCACAACCTTCCAAGCCGAAGATGAAATCGCTGCCGTCTGTGCCGCCATTGGTGCGAGCTATGCTGGTACGCTTGGCATTACATCCAGTTCTGGCCCTGGCATTGCGCTCAAAGGTGAAGCCATTGGCTTGGCGTTGTCCGCAGAATTGCCGCTGGTCATTGTGAACTCACAGCGCGGTGGTCCGTCCACCGGCTTACCGACAAAAACCGAACAATCCGATCTCTATCAGGCTGTCTTTGGGCGGAACGGTGATTCGCCCTTGGTTGTATTGTCAACGCGTTCGGCATCCGATTGTTTCGAAGTCGGGATCGAAGCTGTGCGCTTGGCGGTCAAATACATGACTCCGGTGATGTTGCTCACCGATGGATATATTGCCAATGCGGCGGAGCCTTGGAAACTGCCTGACCTGAAAGCAATTGCACCGTTCCCAGTCACATTCCATCAAACCCCCGAAGGCTTCCATCCGTTCCTGCGTGACGAGAAAACCCTGTCACGCGTGTGGGCCAAGCCGGGCACGCCCAATTTGTTGCATCGGATCGGCGGCATCGAACGCAGCTACGATACGGGGCACATTTCCTATGATGCGGACAACCATCAAAAAATGACCAACGTGCGGCGGGATAAAATCAATGGCATCGCCAACGATATTCCCGAACAAACCGTTGAATTGGGTCCTACATCGGGCAAAGTTTGCGTGGTTGGTTGGGGGTCGACCTATGGTCCGATCAATCGCGCAGTCGATGATTTGCTGAAGATGGGCAAAGAGGTCGCGCACATCCACCTTCGCCATATTTGGTCGATGCCATCGAACCTGGGCGATTTGTTATCCGGGTTCGATTACGTGTTGGTGCCAGAGATGAACGACGGGCAACTGATCACGGTATTGCGGTCCGAATATTTGATCGACGCGCACGGGCTGAACAAAGTTTCCGGACAACCGTTTAAGATCGCAGAAATCGAAGATGCGGTCCTTGCGGTGTTGGAGGGATAAAATGAACGAACTGACCCCAAAACGGACCGCCAAGGATTTTGCCACCGACCAGGAAGTACGCTGGTGCCCGGGCTGCGGTGATTATGCGATCCTGCGTGCCGTTCAAAAGACCCTGGCGGATATCGAAGCCGTCCCAGAAAAGACGGTCTTTGTATCTGGGATCGGCTGTGCCGCCCGCTTCCCATATTATATTGAAACGTATGGATTTCATACCATTCACGGGCGCGCGCCTGCGTTCGCGACGGGGATCAAACTGGCCAACCCCGAATTGGATGTATGGGTCGTCGGCGGTGATGGGGATATGCTGTCGATTGGCGCCAATCACCTAATGCATGTTATTCGGCGCAACGTTGATATGCAGGTGCTGTTGTTTAATAATGAGATTTATGGACTGACAAAAGGTCAAGCGTCTCCGACGTCGCGGGCCGGCACACGGTCGCCGTCAACGCCGATGGGATCTGTCGATAGCCCGGTTTCCGCCTGTGGTTTCGCATTGGGGTCCGGGGCGCGGTTTGTTGCCCGGGGCATTGATACTCAGCAAAAATATCTGCCGACGATTTTGAAACGGGCACATGCTCATACGGGTGCGAGCTTTATCGAAATCCTGCAAAACTGCATTGTCTATAACGACGGTGTATTCGATGACATCACGGCCAAGCCAGTCGCAGCAGATCGTCAAGTTGTGTGTGAGCACGGCAAGCCATTGGTTTTTGGCGCCAACAGCGACAAAGGTCTGCGCCTTAATCCCGAAACCTTGATGATTGAGGTGGTTGAGGTTGGTGAAGATGGCCCCGAAGCGGCAGGCGTGTTGGTGCATAACGAAACCAATCATGTCATCGCATCAATGCTGGCGGCCATGGATGATGATCATCTACCAGTTGCGGTGGGCGTGATTTATTGCAATCCAGGAGACAGTTACGAGCAAGGTGTCGCGGCGCTGAAAGCCGTCGCACATGAAAAATCTGATGGCATCAGTTTGGATGACTTGATGCATCAGGGGCACACGTGGACTGTCGAGTGATGTTTAAGAACCGAGCGTAGTCGGAACCGGGGGGAACGGTGACGCTATCAGTTGCAATTATTGGATCAGGGCCTGCGGGTTTTTACGCCGCGGACGCGCTGCTCAAGTTTCGCGATGACATCGACGTCGATATCATCGAGAGATTGCCCACGCCCTATGGCTTGATCCGGGGCGGTGTCGCACCAGACCATCAAACCACGAAAAAAGTCGCCAAGAAATTTGAGCGCACGGCATTAACGGAACGGGTCGCTTTTTTTGGCAATATCGAGATCGGGGATGCACTAACGTTATCGGAACTGCGTGACATTTATGATGTGGTCATTCTAGCAGTGGGCGCGCCCGCAGATCGCAAGCTGATGCTGCCAGGGTCAGACAAGCTTGGCGTGCATGGTTCCGCCGCTTTTGTGGGGTGGTACAATGGCCATCCTGATTTCCGCGACCTGGAGCCCGATTTGAACATCAATGCCGCCGTGGTGATCGGCAATGGCAATGTAGCCCTTGATATCGGGCGATTGTTGGCGCGGTCAGATATCGGTCGGTCTAAAACGGATTTGCCAACCTATGCCCGCGAAGCCATGGATGCGTCTCCGATCAAGGACGTGTATTTATTTGGCCGGCGTGGGCCAGCAGACGCTAAATTCACCAACGTCGAACTACGAGAGATGTTGGATCTGACCGAGAGTATTTCGATCGTTAATCCGGACATCCTACCCGATTCTGCACCCGAAGATTTTGATGACCGGGCCAAGCGATTGGCAGAAAAAAATCTTGATACCATGCGCGCATTTGCGGACCGTGATCCTGATCAATTCGAAAAGCGTGTCCATTTTGAATTCTACGCCAGCCCTGTCGAGATTTTGGGCGATGACAAAGTCACCGGCATCCGGATGGAGCGCACGAAAATCGTCGACGGGCAAGCGGTGGGAACCGGCGATATGTTCGATGTGACGTGCGAACTGGTGGTCGCAGCCATTGGATATCGCGCTGAGCCGATTGCAGGGCTGCCGTATGATGAGAAGCGCGGTATTATTCCGAACGATATGGGACGTATCGATCATGGGATGTATGCGGTGGGTTGGATAAAGCGAGGGCCGAGCGGTGTGATTTCGTCCAGCCGACCGGATGCCGAACAAGTTATTGACCATATCTCCGCCGACTTTGGGGATCGCGATTTTGTGGGATCGAAGCCGGGGCGGCAGGGATTTGAACGTGCCCTCAAAGATCGCGGTGTTCGCGCCGTCAGTTTTGCGGATTGGAAAGCGTTGGAAGATGCAGAACATGCCCGTGCGACACACCCATCGCCGCGAATGAAATTTACCGACATCGATGATATGATTGATCATTTGGACAAGGCATCGCCATGACCGACGCAGAATATGCTGGCGATATCTCGCCGACCGAGGCTTGGGGTTTGCTGCAATCGAATCCCAGCGCGGTGTTCATTGATACACGCACGGATGCCGAATTCGCCTATGTCGGCTGTCCGGATTTGTCGGACTGCCCCAACCCAAGCTATCGAATCAGCTGGAAAATTTTCCCGGATATGCAACTAAACATGCATTTTGAACAAGCGGTCCGCGAGGTATCTTCAAATCCCGATGTGCCTATATTATTTTTGTGCCGATCGGGCGTCCGATCAAAAGCTGCGGCCATTGCGATGACCGCGCTGGGCTACACGCAGTGTTACAATATTGCTGAGGGATTTGAAGGCGATAAAGATGATACCGGACACCGCGGTACGATTGGTGGATGGAAAGTGCGTGGTTTGCCCTGGGCGCAGGATTAAAACGTCAGACGTAAATCATACTGCCGTCGGCGGACGCGTCATTGATGAATGTGACGACACCCGTGCGCGCGATATCGATGCCATCACGCATGGGCTGATCTTCTAATCCCTCGGCACGTAATCCCATCTCACACACCATGAATGTGATGCCAAGTTCAGCTGCACTTTCGATTAACTCGTTCATGGTCGCGACGCCTCGGGAAGCAAAATCCTCATCACGCTCGCTGGCTGTTGTATCGCTTTTTTCTGAAGGCAGCTTGCGCCACCCATCGTCAGCCATGATCGCTGGACAGGCCCCCATGGTGAAAAATAATGTGACGGGGGTGCCAATCGCTGCAGCCCCGGTCGCTATCACCAATGCATAGTGCACCTTTTCGAACGCGCCAGACGCGACAACGATGGAGAGTTTCTGGGGGGGATGATGCTCAGGCATTGACCGCGCAACCGCTGGCAGCCGCGCCTTCGTGCAGCGATAAATCTTTGATGGTGGGGTTGGTGCCGCATAGGGGGCAACCCGGATCGGCCTTTACTTTGATTTTTCGGAACTCGGTCGCCAGCCCATCCACGACCATCAATGATCCTGACATGCTATCGCCGATACCCATGATTTCCTTTAGTATCTCAGTGGTTTGCATGGAACCCATCATGCCGCACATGGCACCCATGACACCGGCCTCTGCGCAACTCGGGACCTGGCCGGGGGGCGGGGCTTCGCGAAAGATGCAGCGATAGCATGGCCCGTGTACACCGTTCTCGTCCACTTCGTGGGCCTTATACGTGCCGATCTGGCCATCAAAGCGGAGGATCGCCGCCGATACCAAAGGCCGCTTGGCAAAATAAGCGGCGTCATTGATCAAGAACCGGGTTTCAAAGTTGTCTGATCCATCTGCGATCACATCGTAGTCGGACATAATCTCAAGCGCGTTCGACACATCCAATCGCGCATTGATGGGGATGATATTGACGTCGGGGTTTATCGCCTTGGCCGCCATCGCCGCACTGTCGACCTTGGACATGCCGATGCGGTCCGTGGTGTGCGCCACCTGACGTTGCAGGTTCGATAGGTCCACCGTGTCTGCATCAATGATCCCAATGGTGCCCACCCCCGCTGCCGCCAAATACAAAATGGTCGGAGAGCCCAAGCCGCCCGCGCCGACGACCAGGACTTTGGCATTCAGTAATTTCGACTGACCTTCACCGCCGACTTCTTTTAACAAGATATGCCGTGCGTAGCGCTCAACCTGTTCGTCGGTGAAGTCGATCATTCTTAATCAAGACCTTCGAACAATGCCGTAGATAAGTAACGCTCGGCGAATGACGGAATGATTGTCACGATATTCTTGCCGGCCATCTCGGGACGCGCGGCGACTTCTAAGGCCGCGGCAATCGCAGCACCCGATGAAATACCGACGGCCAGACCCTCAAGGCGTGCCGCCTTGCGAGATGTCGCGAACGCGGTCTCGTTGCCAATTTGTAAAACTTCATCGATCAAATCACGATTCAAGTTACCCGGCACAAATCCGGCGCCAATACCCTGGATTTTATGCGGGCCCGGTGCACCACCTGATAGGATTGGGCTGTCTTCAGGCTCGACCGCGATGATTTTCACATTAGGGTTTTTTGCTTTCAGAACTTCTGCACACCCGGTGATCGTGCCACCTGTGCCCACGCCCGATACGACGGCATCGACATTGTGACCGGTGTCGCGCCAGATCTCCTCGGCCGTCGTGCGGCGGTGAATATCCGGGTTTGCTGGGTTATCGAATTGCTGCAGCATCAATGCGCCAGGAATGCTGGCGACAATTTCCTCGGCTTTTTCGATGGCGCCCCGCATGCCTTGTGGGGCAGGTGTCAATTCTAACTCGGCCCCGAATAGTTTGAGCATTTTGCGGCGCTCCATCGACATGCTTTCAGGCATGGTCAGGATCAATCGGTATCCTTTGGCGGCACAGACAAATGCGAGTGCAATTCCGGTGTTCCCGGATGTCGGCTCGACCAACGTGGCGCCTTCTTTGATGCGACCATCACGTTCAGCAGCTTCGATCATCGCCAAGCCGATACGGTCTTTGACTGACGCCAGCGGATTAAAGAATTCACACTTGGCCAGGATATTCCCGGCAACGCCTTCGTCAGCCATGATGCGCGAAAGACGCACCAGCGGTGTCGCCCCGATGGTATCCACGATGTTCTCGTAAATGTGTCCGCGGAATTCGGGATTACCGGCTTCGTTGTCGTTCATAGAGTCTATCCCCATTCTGGAATGTAAATGTATTGTCGGCGTCTAGATAATGAAGTCGAGGTTCTTGCGTCCTTCGCTTTCGATGCCAACCTGATTTGCGTCTTGGCAAAGCTGATCGACCGATGTTTCATCCAACCGCGCCATAATATCGTCTTGGATCGATGTCCAAAGTGGGCGCACAACTTTTTGCCCAAGATCTGATCCCGTTTCGGTTTGTAATGGATCTTCGCCCGTTTCCATCTGCCGGACGGAGCGCACAATATCGCCGACGGCGATGCGACGACGTTCCTTTGCCAGCCGATATCCACCGCGGGGACCGCGCACACCAATCAAAATATTATCACGCACCAGGTGCTGTAAGGCTTGTTCCAGGTACCGTTGTGGGATGCCCTGACGGCGGGTAATTTCCCGGCTTTGCACAGGCTCTGCCCCCGCATGGTAGGCGATGTCCAATACAGCCTCGATGGCAAACAGCATTTTTTTCGTAATACGCGGCATATTTATTCCTTACGCACTTTTTATCCCTGTGGAACCGAACCCGCCGGCACCCCGAGCGGTATCATCCAGGTCGGTCACTTCGTTCCAACTCGCTTGAACAACCGGCGCAATTATCATCTGCGCAATCCGATCACCCCGCGCCAGCGTCACGGGGGTGTCGCCCAGGTTGATCAAAATGACTTTGATTTCGCCCCGATAATCGGCGTCGATGGTCCCGGGGCTATTGGCGACAGTAACACCATGTTTGGCAGCTAGTCCTGACCGGGGCCTAACCTGGGCCTCGAACCCGGATGGCAGCGCGATTGCAATGCCGGTTGCGATCATGGCACGCGCACCGGGGGCCAGGGTCACGTCGGCTTCTTCGGCACTCAGTAAATCCATGCCTGCGCTATCGGGCGTGGCGTAATGGGGTAATGGTAGGTCTGACCCGTGTGGCAAACGCATAATGTTCACCGCGACACCCTGGGCGTTTTGAATTCCTGATCCGGTCATTCCGCAGCCTCAAAATGGCGGGCGATGCGGTCGACCAGACGTGCGGCAACGTCCGACTTTGACAATTTGGGCCAGTCTTCGGTCCCGGCCTCGTCGATAAGATGAACCGTGTTTGAATCGCCTGAAAATGTGCCGGTCGCAGGTGACACATCGTTGGCGACCATCCAATCGCAGCCTTTGCGAGCGCGTTTGTCGGTCGCGTTGGCAATGACGTCGTTGGTTTCTGCCGCGAAGCCGACGACCAAAGGCGGGCGTTTGTTCCCTGCCTTCGAAAGGGTCGCCAAGATATCTGGGTTTTCGACCATGCTGAGTGTCGGCGTATCGGCACCTGCCTGTTTTTTGATTTTCTGATCGGGGGCATTGTCCGTGCGCCAATCGGCAACGGCGGCGGCACATATGGCGATGTCCGCCGGAAGCGCGCTTTCGACGGCGGCCAGCATTTCACGGGCACTTTCGATCTTGATCACGTCACACCCGACTGGATCGGGCAGTGATGTAGGCCCAGAGACCAAGGTTGTTTTGCAGCCATAGGCGGCCAAGGCGGCGGCGATAGCGTGGCCCTGTTTGCCGCTGGATCGATTGGCGATGTAGCGCACGGGGTCAATTGGCTCGTGTGTGGAGCCGCTGGTCACGATGGCATGCCGACCCGCAAGGGGTTTGGAGCCCCTGTCACCAATATGTCCATCAAAAAAATTTACGAGCGACTCCACAATTTCAGCAGGTTCCGACATGCGGCCCATGCCGAATTCGCCACAGGCCATATCGCCATCAACAGGACCGACGAAGGTGACGCCGCGGTTTTTCAATGTTTCGACATTGGCTTGGGTCGCCGCATGTTCCCACATCCGGACATTCATCGCGGGCACGACAATCACGGGCTTGTCGGTGGCCAGCAGAACCGTCGTCGCCAAATCATTGGCCATACCTGCCGCCATCCGCGCCATGATATCGGCACTGGCGGGTGCGACCATCAGGACATCAGCCTCGCGTGACAAATTGATATGACCCATCTCGTTTTCGTCAGTCAGCGAGAATAAATTGTCGTAGACTTTATCTTCGGAGAGCGCGGCGAGACTGAGTGGCGTGACGAACTGCTTGCCGCCTTCGGTGATGACACAGCGCACCTGCCCGCCGTGTTCGCGAATGCGCCGTACCAACTCTGGGATTTTCACCGCAGCGATGCCGCCTGAGACGATTAATAGAACCCGTTTGCCCTGCAAGAGTCACCTATCCATGTGGAATGTTCAAAAAACACCAAACTTCACTGTAAATAGTGTATATGCCGCCCAGGTTCAATAGAACTCAGGGTTTTGACAGGAGTATGTACTGGGGTTTCGGGGGTGCAACGCCTCCGCTATCATCAGTTTATAAATCGGAGTGCCCGCGTTGAAATTGATTGCCTATCCCACTGTCGAAAACCCGCCTGAACTTTGGCCTGCGCCATCGGGTCGCGGGTGGATGGATGCGCTGCCGGATTCGTACGGTTATCGATGCTTGCCATTGGTCATCGCCAACGCGCACGGCTGGGAACTGTGTTCGCCCATTTCGTTCAAGGCGACATGGAATGGTGGCCCGTCCAAAGACGACATTCAGATCAGCACCGATGACACGGGGTTGATGCCGATGACCCATTTTGGATCGGGCATTTTGACATTCCATGTGGGCTATTTGTTTCAGACGGAACCCGGCGTCAGCATGATCGCGCAGGGACCTGTGAACCGGCCCAAGGATGGGATTCAAGCCCTGACAGGGGTAATCGAAACCGACTGGTCGCCCTATACCTTTACGATGAACTGGATTTTTACCCGCAAAGATACGCCGATCCGCTTTGAAGCGGGTGAGCCCTATTGCCATTTGTTCCCCATGGGTCGCGATGCGTTGGAACAAGTGGAGCCAGAGGTCCGAGATTTCGAAACCGCGCAGGAATTATTGAAGAACCACAAGAAGTGGTCTGAAAGTCGCAACGACTTTAATGCCAATCTGAAAACGCCGGGATCGAGTGCGCGCGATGAAAAATGGCAAAAGGATTATTATCGGGGGTTTCAGCCGGATGGTGAGAAAGGCCCGCCGACGCATAAGACTAAGCTGCGGCTAAAGCCGTTTTATCAAGTGATTAGGACTGACGAGGGCGGTGACGCTTAGCTCCCCCTCACCTAACTTCTCCCCCTGTTAGGGGGAGAAGTTAGGTGAGGGGGCTAATCCAAGAGCATCAGCACAAACACGGCGAGCAGGGCAAAGGCACCGAACCACAAATATTGTGATTGATTGCGGCCGTTTTGGTCCTCACCACGCAACGCCCGGATGGTATCGGGATGCAACTGAATTTTACCGTCCGAGATCATGCGTGATGTTTTTTCGACATCGCTGATCATGGTCGGCAGGCGATCAATGGCATCAGTCAGGCTTTGAATGACATCACGGACTTTGGCCTCGGGCCCCAGGTTCGCCATCATCCAGTCTTCGATCAGCGGGCGTATCAAAATCCACATGTTGGCATCGGGCGCCAACTTACGCGACGTCCCCTCGGCGACCAGCATGGTTTTTTGCAACAACAACAACTGTGGTTGCGTTTCCATGCGGAACGTTTCGGTGATTTGGAACAACTGGGCCAGTAACCGTGCGATGGATATTTCGCTTTGTGGGCGATCCAGGATCGGTTCGGCAATCGACCGACATGCCTGCGTGAAGCCATCAACGGATTTATCGCGTGGCACCCAACCGGCTTCGAAATGGACTTCGGCGGCGCGGCGATAATCGCGGGTCAGGAATGCCACCAGCATTTCCGCAACGGTGCGGCGGGTCTTTAAATCGATCCGACCCATGATACCAAAATCGACGACGGCGATACGGCCATCGGGCATCACGAACATGTTTCCAGGATGCGTATCGGCATGGAAAAAGCCATCACGAAACACCTGATTGAAGGATGCGGCGGCCGCCTTGGTGATGATGTCGATGGGATCATATCCAGCTTCGATAATCGCGTCGCGGTCATCCATCGGAATGATGCCCTGCAAGCGTTCCGTGACCAGCACGCGCTTGGCGGTCAGGGGCCAGTCGACGTCGGGAACTTTAAATGTCGGATCACCTTCGAAGTTTTCGGCCAACTCGGCGGCGGCGGCGGCTTCGAACCGCAAATCCATTTCCAATTCAACTGTTTCGGCCAAGGTTTCAATGGATTCAACGGGTTTTAGGCGTCGGAACTGCGGCTGCGTGCGTTCGGCCATCTCGGCGATCCAGCGGAACAACTCAACGTCCTTGCGAAAGGCTTCTTCGACACCGGGGCGGAGGATCTTCACCGCAACGTCTCGTCCGTCATGGGTCACCGCGAAATGCACCTGGGCGATAGATGCCGCCGCAACGGGAGTATCTTCAAACGAGGCGAATAACTCATCGACCGGTTGGTCCAACTCGGCCTCTATCGCGGCGCGTGCCTGATCGGTGGGGAAGGGTGGCAATGAGTCTTGAAGCTGCGCCAAGTCATCGGTCAGTTCCTCGCCCAACAAATCGGTTCGTGTCGACAATGCCTGGCCGAGTTTGATGAAACTGGGGCCGGCTTCGGTCAAGGCGCGGGCCAATCGTTCACCAGGTCGACCATCAGATTGTGCCGTGACGCCGATTGCCGCAAGCCGCGTCAGGCTTTTGGGCAACCCTGCCAGCTCAAGCGCAAACAGGGCATCATGACGCGCCAGCAAACGCCCAAGCGACAGCAGCCTTTTGATGTTTGTTAACGAGCGAAGCATTCAATAGGCCTTTAGATACGCCAAGCGGAATGAAGCGCCGCGATGCCGCCGGAGAGATTGCGAACCTTAACCTGTTCCAGTCCCGCATCAGCGATCATAGCGGCATAGGTTTTTTGGTCCGGGAAACGTCGGATGCTTTCTGCGAGGTATATATAAGAATCGCGATCACCCGCGATTTGTTCGCCCAGTGCTGGCAGCACTTTGAACGACCACGCGTCGTAGGCGTCTTCAAGCGGGCGCAATAACATGTGCGAGAATTCCAGACACAAGAACCGACCACCTGGTTTTAGCACGCGGCGTGCCTCAGATAGTGCCCAGTCCAGCCGAGGCACATTGCGCAAACAAAACGCCGATGCGTATACATCCACAGATGAATCCGGTAATGGCAGCTGCTCAGCATTGCCGACCGACCATTCGATATCGTCCAAGAATCCTTTGTCGAGGGCGCGGTCGCGGCCGACGCTCAACATCTCGTGGGAATAATCGATCACGCGGACGGGCCCGCCGCCACGTTCGCGCCATCGGAACGTGATGTCACCCGTGCCACCGCCCACATCGACCAGGGTTTGCTGCGGTTGCGGGGCCAGCCAATCGATCATGGCCGATTTCCAAGCACGATGGATGCCTAAGCTCATCAAGTCATTCATCAGATCGTACTTGGTCGCGACCGAGGCAAAGACCTCGCTCACCATCCCCGCTTTTTCGTCAGCGGGAACATCGCGAAAGCCGAAGGGGACATCTCTGTCCGGGTTGTTTTTGTCGTTTGTCGTTGTCATGTGCGAGACCATAGCGGAACCGTGCCGGACACGCTACGTTCCATGCACAGAGTTTTGTTCATGAGGGAGCGTTTAATGCCTGAATTGCCCGAAGTCGAGACCGTTCGGCGCGGATTGTTGCCTGTCCTAGAGGGTAAAACCATCGCGCGCGCCCAGGCCTATCGGCCTGACCTGCGGTTTCCGTTGCCAAAAGACTTAGGCAAAGCAGTTTCGGGTAGCACAGTGGTGGGCATCGAACGAAGGGCGAAATACCTTCTGATGCGTTTACAGAGTAATGTGCGTGGCGACATGATTTTGTTATCGCATTTGGGCATGTCTGGTCGATACCGGGTCTATGAAGATAACGCCCCGCCATTGGAGGCCCACGATCATGTGGAGTTCGTGACCAAAGATGGCGTCACGATCAGATATAATGACCCCCGGCGGTTCGGCTTTATCGATTTGTTCCCCGTCGCAGATGCGGAAACACACAAGCTGCTGGCAGGATTGGGACCAGAGCCGTTATCGAATGCGTTCGACGGCCCAGAGCTGGCAAAACGGCTAGGTGATCGTCGCACATCGATCAAGGCCGCCTTGCTGGATCAGCGTGTTGTTGCTGGTGTCGGCAATATATATGCGTGCGAGGCGTTGTTTCGCGCGGGCATATCGCCAAAACGCATGGCCAAGACCGTTAAGGGTGGCCGCGCGGACAAACTGGCGACATCGGTGCGCAATGTCTTGAACGAAGCGATTGCCGTCGGTGGTTCTTCATTGCGTGATCATCGTCAAACATCGGGCGAACTGGGATATTTTCAGCACAATTTCGCGGTCTATGGCCGTCCCGGAGAACCGTGCCGCGGATGTGATGGCGCTGGGGTTGTGAAACAGATCGTCCAAGCGGGGCGATCGACATTTTATTGTAGCCGCTGCCAAAGGTAGATATGCGCTGATTTGGTTTGGTAAGCCGAGCCTCCGATGCTAGAAGCGAAGGCATGAATATGTTCCGTACATGCATCTCACTATCTGTGTTATTGGGCGCGCTGATGTTCTCTGGCGTGACAAACGCTGAGGATGCTTTTTTCACCGACCTGGAAGAGTTGCCGATCATGTCGGGTTTGGCCGAGAACCAGGCGGCGGCCGTTACCTTTGAGACGGCCAATGGTCGCATCATCGAGGTCGAGGCATCTGGCGCCGTCTCGGCGACGAAAGTCATAGAGTTTTATAGTGAAACACTGCCGCAACTGGGCTGGGAAAAGGTCGGCGACGGCACTTTTCAACGCGATCAGGAGCAATTGACCCTTAAGATTACTGACATTGGCGCGGGCCGTGTGCTGGTCGCGTTCTCACTCAGCCCGAAGTCCTAGCAGAAGCCCTGCTCGTGACGCCGATTTTACGAACACGATTATAAGGATTCCAAGGCTTGACGCGGACGGCGGACACTTATACAAGCACACCTTCCTAGGTCGTTGGGACCGATTTTTAAGAGGTTTTTGAGATGGCTAACTATGCATCCGCGAAAAAACGGATCCGCCAAACTGTAAAGCGCACCGAAGTGAACCGCACGCGCCTGAGCACAATCCGCGGCGCCCTTCGCAAAGTTGAAGAGGCCATCGCCAGTGGTGACGAGCCTGCTGCACGTGAAGCATTCAAAGTTGCGGAGCCATTAGTTGCTCGTGGTGCCCAAAAAGGTGTGATGCCACGTAACACGGCTGCGCGTCGTATTTCGCGTTTGTCGAACCGTATCAAGGCACTTGCCGCTTAAGCGATTTCGTCGCTTTTCCGCGCAAGTCGCTGATAAGCCGCAGGCTTTTTGCTTGCGGCTTTTTGGATGTCTAAATCTCAACAATGGGATTTGCGTCGCCATCGAAATATTGTTGCTCAGACTGGGTTTCAGGAAAAAGTGCGAATTTTCAATCAGGTATCAAGAGTCAAGAAATTTATTTGAAGTGTTCTTGTTTCAATCTGTTGTCAGCAACATTTTCCATACGTAATATCATCGTCACATCAACGAAACGGACGGAAAGGATCGCCATAGACTAGATACTTTTGCAATCCCGCAAATGAGTCCGAAATATTCAAACATAAAATTTTTTTTACTTAAGTGAAGTTTTGCTTTTACTTCGCCTAGCCAAGTCGTTTTACGATTTTTTTATCGATTATTTTTGAGTTTACGGATTAAACGCAACTAAAAACAAAGCAGTGCGTGAGGGTAGGCGGGGGTCAAATTGATATTTTTCGATCAACTGTGATCTAGCGCATTTCGGAAATTTTCCGGAACGCTAGATTGGGTACATGACGGGGTGTTCATCAGGATCACAAGATCTAAAGATATCTAAAGTCTTGGCTGTCAGTTCGGCGGTCACAAAATGTAAGATTGTCGGTCGATTGTTGCGATGTGTCGCATCAGGCCATTCGACCGAGTAGAGGTTTAGTTACATAGGCACTCTATTAGTGTCTATTCAGGGGAATATAAAATTTATGGATTCGTTGAATTCTGACTCGGATCGGAACAAACAGGTTGATGCTAACGACGCAGAGCCTGATGTTGTCGCCGCGCAGTGGAGGACTGTCAGCGAAAGTCTGCGTGAAGAGATTGGCGAGGCCGCTTACCAAAGTTGGATCAAGCCGATGCGTGTACGCAGCATCGACAAAGGCATAGTCCAAGCCAATGTGCCGACTAGATTTATGCGTGATTGGATCATTGCCCATTACGCAGAGCGGATTGCGACGATATGGCAGGACGAAGTCCCTGAAGTGGCCTCTGTCGACGTGGCTGTTCGAAATGATCGCACCAAAAAGGCCGCGCGCGAGACGATCAAGCGTCAGACGCCAGCGGTAGGTGAGCATCCATCTGCGTTGCCGTCTTCTCGCGAGAGCGTAGTTTCCGCGCTCGACTCGCGGTTTGTGTTCGACAACTTTGTCGTTGGCAAACCGAACGAATTTGCATATGCCGCCGCCCGACGTGTGGCCGAGGCGGAAAAAGTGCCGTTCAATCCACTGTTCCTGTATGGTGGTGTCGGTCTTGGCAAAACGCACCTGATGCATGCCATCGCATGGCACATCCGACAAACGACGCCAGAACGCACAGTCGTGTATCTCTCGGCAGAAAAATTCATGCACCGCTTTGTTCAGGCGATCCGCGAAAGCACGACGATGGACTTCAAAAGCCAGTTCCGTTCCGTCGATGTGTTGATGATCGACGATGTGCAGTTCATCGCGGGCAAAGAGTCCACCCAAGAAGAATTTTTTCACACATTCAATGCGCTGGTCGATCAAGGTCGCCAGATCGTCATTTCGGCTGATAAGTCCCCATCCGATTTGGTCGGTATGGAAGAGCGCCTGATCTCGCGTTTGAATTGTGGTTTGGTTGCCGATATCCACGCGACCACCTATGAATTGCGCTTGGGGATTTTGCAGTCCAAAGCAGCCAATTTGAAAACCGATATTCCGCCCAAAGTGATGGAATTCCTGGCCCATAAGATTACGTCCAACGTGCGCGAGCTTGAAGGTGGCCTGAACCGGGTCGTTGCTCATGCGCAATTGATCGGGCGCGATGTCACGGTTGAGGCAACCCAAGAGGTCCTTCACGACCTATTGCGCGCCAATGATCGCCGGGTGACCATCGAAGAAATCCAAAAACAGGTGGCCAGCCACTTTAATATTCGTATCTCGGACATGCATTCGGCACGACGTGCGCGCTCCGTTGCCCGTCCACGTCAGGTGGCCATGTATCTATCCAAACAACTGACGGCACGATCCCTGCCAGAGATCGGCAGAAAGTTCGGCGGCAGAGACCACACGACTGTGATGCATGCGGTGAAAAAGGTCGAAGAGCTGAAGACCTCAGATCCTGGATTCGCCGAAGATATCGAGCTTTTGCGTCGGATGCTTGAGGGCTGATCTGCAAGGTTAAGTGCAGCACGGCGAAGCCGCCTCTAACTCTCTGATTTATAATAAGAAATTTTGGCGTCCCGTTGCTGTTTTTGCGCGCCTAAAAGGCTTGGGTGCTTGGCCTTGTCTGCTATAATCTTGAACGCCTTAACCATACCTGAAAACGGCGAGTTTTCATGAAGGCCAGCACGTGTTCTGCGGGCTGTATTTCGAGGCGGAAAATAAAGGTTGATGAGCGGCTTCGGCTTGAAGTCGCAGAAAAGGATACAGGTATTTAGCGATGAAATTGACGATCGAACGCAGCGACCTATTACGTTCATTGGGCCATGTCCAAAGCGTTGTCGAACGACGCAATACCATTCCAATTTTATCCAACGTGAAATTAGAAGCGGACGGCGACACGCTGGCCCTGAATGCCACGGATATGGATTTGGATATCATTGAAAAAGTATCCGCCAGCGTTGCGACACCAGGGTCCACGACGGCGCCCGCGCTGACGTTCTATGAAATTGTTCGGAAATTACCCGATGGTGCCCAGGTCGAACTGGAAGCGCCCGGCGATGGCCGTCTGACCATTCGCGCCGGACGATCCCGCTTTACGCTGTCATGCCTGCCAACCGAAGATTTTCCGCTGATGTCCGGTGGCGAATATGGTCATACCTTCACGCTGCCAGCGGGCGACCTGCGTGGTATGATTGATCGGACACGCTTTGCGATCTCTACCGAAGAAACACGGTATTATCTGAACGGTATTTACCTGCACGTATCAGAACGTGACGGCACGCCAACATTGCGCGCGGTATCCACTGATGGCCACCGCTTGGCCAGCTTTGAGTTGCCATTGCCAGAAGGTGCTGCGGGTATGCCCGGTGTGATCGTGCCCCGCAAAACCGTCGGTGAAATTCGCAAATTGATCGACGAAACGGGTGATGACGTCGAAATTTCGTTGTCCGATGCGAAAATTCGTTTTGCATTCGACGATGCAGTGCTGACGTCGAAGTTGATTGATGGCACGTTCCCGGATTATCAGCGTGTCATTCCCGCAGGCAACGACAAGCAAATGACCGTAGATCGGAAAACATTCGCCGATGCGGTCGACCGTGTGTCTGCCATTTCATCCGAGAAATCCCGCGCCGTGAAGCTGGCGTTCGATGGTGGAGTGTTATCGCTCTCAGCCTCCAGCCCTGAAAATGGCAGCGCGCAAGAAGAACTCGAAGTCGAATACAGCGCCGATGCCTTCGATATCGGCTTTAACTCTGGGTATTTGCTGGATATCGCGCGTCAGTTGGATGGTGATACCGCAATCTTTATGCTGGCCGATGCCGCATCCCCGACGATCATTCGGGGGTCAGAGGATATGGGAACGCTCTATGTGCTTATGCCCATGCGGGTATGACAATAAGGGTTTGGACGTGAAAAACTTGGACGTAGAAATTTGACGGGCATTGCCGCCATCTCAAGATCTGCAGTTAAAGACCCATCGCCAGTGCTGACCCCAACGGGAAGTCATGGTCGCCGCGTTACCGTGCAGCGCATCAGCGTCACCGATTACCGTAATTACGCCCATGCATCTTTTAAACCGAGCGGTGCGAACGTGGTCCTGACCGGTGCCAATGGGGCGGGAAAGACCAATTTGCTTGAAGCGGTTTCGTTCTTGGCCCCCGGACGGGGATTGCGTCGGGTGCGTTTAGATGAAGTTGCACGCAAAGAGTCAGGCGACGATGCCTACAATCCGCCAACTCGCCCCTGGGCTGTTGCTGTCCAAGTTGATGGCGATGCCGGTCCAATTGATATTGGTACGGGGCTTGATCTCGATCACCGGGGTGTCCGCGAACGTCGTGTTGTGCGTGTAGATGGCCAGCCAGAGAAAAACCAAAGCGTGTTGGCAGAACACATTGCGGTGGTCTGGCTGACCCCGCAGATGGACGGTTTGTTCATCGATGGGCCGGGTGCGCGGCGTCAATTCTTGGATCGCTTGGTCTATGTGTCCGACGCGGCCCACGCCGGTCGGGTGTCGGCTTATGAAAAGGCGATGCGCGATCGCGCAAGGTTGTTATCCGAGCAGGGTACGGGTGCAGATGCTGGCTGGCTTGATGCCCTCGAAGGGGTCATGGTCGAAAAAGGTATGTCGGTCGCGGCCGCCAGACGTGATATGATTGGCCGGTTGCGTGTTTTCATTGCCGAGAGCGATGGACCATTTCCGAGGGCAGAAATATCCTTGAGCGCAGGCCCAGATGCTTGGTTGGATGACATGCCCGCATTGGCGGCAGAGGATAAATACCGGGATTTGTTGCGTGCGGGCCGGGCGCGTGATGCATCGGATGGGCGTACAGCCACGGGGCCGCATCGGACAGACCTATTGGTCCGTCACGCTGAAAAAGCCCGCGAGGCCGCGATCTGTTCCACGGGCGAGCAAAAAGCGCTGCTGATCGGTCTTGTTTTGGCCCACGCGCGCATGCAAGCCGCAGAACAAGGCCGTCGTCCGGTGATTTTATTGGATGAAGTGGCGGCCCACTTGGATCAAGACCGTCGCCAAGCTTTGTTCGATTTATTATGCGATTTGGACACACAGGTTTGGATGACCGGGACCGATCCCGCACTTTTTTCTGGCATGCAAGGGCGTGCTCGATTTTTCACCGTTTCTGACGGTGCCGTGAACGAACAGACAACCTAAGATTTTTTGACGACCACACGACCAAAATGAAAGCAGTCATGCGATGAGCGATGAAACAGAAAACGACATTCCAGCAGATGGTGCCGATTTGATCGCCGATGACGATCCCGCCGTTTACGGTGCGGATCAGATTAAGGTCTTGCGAGGTTTGGACGCCGTTCGGAAACGTCCGGGTATGTATATCGGGGATACCGATGATGGCTCCGGCCTGCATCACATGGTCTACGAGGTCGTGGACAACGCGATTGACGAAGCCCTGGCCGGGCATTGCGACATTGTGAATGTGATTTTGAACGGTGATGGATCGGTCTCGGTGTCCGATAACGGGCGAGGCATTCCTGTTGATATCCATGCCGAAGAGGGGGTCTCCGCCGCCGAGGTCATCATGACCCAATTACACGCGGGTGGTAAGTTCGACCAAAACTCGTACAAAGTTTCCGGTGGCTTGCACGGTGTGGGTGTGTCGGTGGTGAACGCGCTGTCCGACTGGCTGGAACTGCGTATCTATCGAGACGGCAATGAACACAACATTCGCTTTGAAGATGGCGAAGCCGTCAAACCATTGGAAATCGTAGGCGATGCGCCGTTAAAAGAAGATGGCACGCCGGATACCGGGTCCATGATTACGTTTAAGGCGTCACCAAAAACGTTCACCATGACAACGTTTGATTTGCCGACGTTGGAACACCGCCTGCGCGAGTTGGCATTTTTGAATTCTGGCGTTCGTTTGCGACTGACCGATGCACGAAATCCAGAAACCGTTGATATCGATCTATTTTACGAAGGTGGATTAGTCGAATTCGCGCGCTATGTCGACCGCGCGAAAACGCCGATGATCCCGGAACCGATTTCCGTGATGGGCGAAAAAGACGGCATCACGGTTGAGCTCGCGATGCAGTGGAACGACAGCTATCACGAAACCACGCTGTGTTTTACCAACAACATTCCGCAGCGCGATGGTGGGACCCACATGGCGGGTTTTCGTGGCGCGCTAACCCGGATCATCAACAATTACATGCAGTCGGGCATGATCTCGAAAAAAGAGAAAGTCTCCGTCACCGGTGATGATGCCCGCGAAGGGCTGACGTGCATTCTGTCGGTCAAAGTGCCCGATCCGAAATTCTCGTCACAGACCAAAGACAAATTGGTGTCCTCCGAAGTGCGCCCGGTTGTCGAAAGCTTGTTGAGCGAAGGGTTCGACCGCTGGTTCGAAGAACACCCGGCCGAAGGTAAGAAAATCCTGTCCAAGATTGTCGATGCGGCTGTGGCCCGTGACGCGGCCCGCAAAGCGCGCGAATTGACCCGCCGCAAGGGCGCGTTGGATATCAGCTCGCTGCCCGGTAAATTGGCTGATTGCCAGGAACGCGATCCTGCAAAATCTGAACTGTTTATTGTCGAGGGTGACAGCGCTGGTGGTTCTGCCAAACAGGGCCGTGACCGTTCCAATCAGGCGATATTGCCGCTTCGGGGTAAAATCCTGAATGTGGAGCGGGCGCGCTTTGATAAAATGCTCAGTTCTGCTGAAATTGGCACCTTGATCGCGGCGATGGGCACGGGGATCGGGCGCGAAGACTTTAATGCCGATAAATGCCGTTATCACAAAATCATCATCATGACCGATGCTGATGTTGACGGAAGCCACATCCGCACGTTGTTGCTGACGTTCTTCTTCAGACAAATGCCTGAACTGATTGAACGCGGATTTCTTTATATTGCGCAGCCACCGTTGTATCGGGCCAAGCGCGGCAATTCACAAGTGTACCTAAAAGGTGACCGCGAGATGGAAGGTCACTTGTTCGATGCGGCTATCGATGATGGCACGGTATTCGTCACCTTCAATGGCGAGCAAATCGGTGGCAAGGATTTGCGCAACCTGGTGCATGAAGCCAATCACACGCACCAATTGCTATCGCGTCTGTCGAACCACGTGCCGACGGCGATCCTTGAACAGGCGGCGATTTTAGGTGCCCTTAACCCCGAGATTCTCAGCAATCCTGAACACGGCGCAGGTGCAGCCGATTATATCGCCAAACGATTGGATGCGTTGGCAACCGAGCACGAGCGTGGCTGGGAAGGCACCGTCACCGACGACGGTGGCCTGCAGTTTGTGCGGATGCTGCGCGGCGTGGCCGAAACCCATGTGATCGATGGTGCGATTATGCGTTCTAGCGATGCGCGGGAATTGGACAATATGGCCGGTAGGCTTCAGGCGACCTTTGCCAAGCACGGGCAGCTGACAGCCAAGGACAAAGAATACAATATCACTGGCCCAGTATCCCTGGTCGAGAAAATCACCGAGCTTGGCCGCAAGGGTGTCTCGATCCAGCGCTATAAGGGATTGGGCGAAATGAACCCGGACCAGCTATGGGAAACCACGTTGGACCCCGAAGCGCGCTCTTTGCTGCAGGTCCGCGTCAACCATGTGGACGAGGCCGAGGAAGTGTTCTCAACCCTGATGGGCGACGTGGTCGAACCACGTCGTGAGTTCATTCAGTCGAACGCGCTCAAAGTCGCGAACTTGGACGTTTAGGAAGGGCGCGCAAAATGCCAAACAAAATCGGAGTCATGATCTGCGGTCATGGGTCGCGCAGCAATGCGGCGGTCGAAGAATTCGCCGCGATGGTCAAACAACTGCCCGGTCATTTCACCGACTGGCCGGTCGAGTTCGGCTATTTGGAATTTGCCAACCCGGTGATCCGCGACGGCTTGGATAGCCTGCGTAATCAGGGGTGCGATCACATTCTGGCCGTACCCGGCATGCTGTTCGCGGCCATGCATGCCAAAAACGATATTCCATCCGTGCTGAATACCTATGCCGAGAAACACGGTATCACTGTGCAGTACGGGCGTGAGTTGGGCGTCGATCCCAAAATGATTCGCGCCGCCGCATCCCGGGTTGAAGATGCAATCAATACAGCGAACGCAGAACATGGCGAAGTGGCGCGCGAAGAAACGTGCCTGGTCGTCATTGGCCGGGGCGCCAGTGATCCCGATGCCAATTCGAACGTGTCGAAAATCGCACGGTTGCTGATGGAGGGCATGGGCCTGGGTTGGGTCGAAGTCGGCTATTCCGGAGTCACGTTCCCGCTGGTTGAGCCGTGCCTAGAACACGTCGCCAAACTTGGCTTTAAGCGCGTCATCGTCTTCCCGTATTTCCTATTCACCGGGATTTTGATCGACCGAATTTATGGCTTCACCGACATTGTGGCCGAGAAACATCCCGATATCGAATTCGTCAAAGCGGGATATCTCAACGACCATCCCGAAGTCATTGCGACATTCGCCGAGCGGGTCACCGAAATTCTGGATGGTGACAACGCGATGAATTGCACCATGTGCAAATACCGCGATCAGGTCCTGGGTTTTGAGGCCGAGGTGGGTCTGCCCCAGGAAAGCCACCACCACCATGTCGAGGGGCAGGGTGCCAGCGCGCCAGGGTCCAACGTCGAAGATTGCAAGTTGTGCGCGTCATTCTGCACCGGCGCATGTCGTTTGGTGATGACCGATGCCCAGGCGCATCATGGTCATAGTCACGATCATGCGCACGGGCATGATAATTCTCACGATCCTGATCATGAGCATGACCATCACCATCCGGTGTATCCGCAGGCCGATCATCCGATGGGCCCGGAAAGCGTGCGTAAGTACCTCGACAAACACTGATGTCTGTAACTGTTAGTTTGAGCCCAACCGTCGCCGTGATCGGTGCCGGGATGACCGGTATCACGTGTGCGCGTGCGTTGGCAGACGCCGGATTCGAGGTGACCGTGTTTGAAAAAAGCCGCGGTCTGGGCGGACGCATGGCGACCCGCCGGGTCGGCAAGACGTTGACGATCGATCATGGGGCACAGTTCATCACCGCGCGCTCCGACGCGTTTAAAGATTTTATGCAGCGCGCCTGCAAAGCGGGTACGGCAGATATCTGGCAACCAAGATTCGGTGAAGACGAAGAAGCCTCTGACGATGATTGGTTTGTCGGCAGGCCCCGAATGAATTCGTTCCTGAAGCCGCTGGCGCAGGGATTGAGTATTCGCGAAAAAGCGACCGTGTCATCGATCAATCGCGACGAAAAAGGTTGGCGCATCACCTGTGCCAAGGGTGAACCCGAAGTCTTTGATCGGGTAATCTGCACCACCCCTGTCGATCAGGCCCGCAACCTGTTAGCCAATGAACATGGTCTCATTGATGCGATGAAGGATGTGACCATTGCACCGTGTTGGACGTTGTTGATGGCGTCCGAAGTGCGTCTTCGTGTCGATGGTGATGTGCTGCGGAACCCAACGGATGGTATTGCCTGGATGGCAAAGAATAATACCAAGCCCGGCCGCGGTGCCGCGGGGAGTGTCTGGGTCGTCCATGCCAGCGTGGATTGGAGCCGCAAGAACCTGGAAATGGATCAAGACGATGCCATCGACGCGTTGTTGGCATTGGTCGCCGAGGTTGCCGGATCACGCAAACATGTGACGACATATGAATCCGCCCATCGATGGCGATATGCGCAAACCGAAACGCCGCTTGGGCAGCCGTTCATTTCATCGGATAATGGCACGCTGTTTATCGGTGGCGATTGGTGCCTGGGGGCGCGGGTCGAATACGCGTATCAAAGTGGCCAAGCCATTGCGGATGCGCTGATCAACGCCGATTGAGGCCGAGGGGATTGTGAGAATTGACGACGACCGCCACGAACAGAACACGCTTTGAAGGGGTCTTGAGCGCCCCCGATCCGATCCCTGAGGCGGGGATCGACGCTGCTGTGAATCTGATGCGCGATGGCCGGTTATTCCGCTATGGCGAAGACCGGGGATCGATCCCAGAAGCCGCCCTCCTCGAAGAAGAATTCGCCGCTTACATGGACATGAAATACTGCGTCGGGTTGAATTCCGGCGGCTGTGCGCTGTATATCGCGCTTAAATCTGCTGGGGTCGAGCACGGCGACAAAGTCTTGCTGAACGCATTCACCTTGGCCCCGGTGCCGGGTGCCATTGATCATGCCGGCGGTCAGGCGGTGCTGGTCGACATCGATGAGCGGTTCGTCATCGATATTGATGATCTGGATCGCAAGGCTGGGGAAAGCGGGGCCAAGTATTTGATGCTGTCTTACATGCGCGGCCATATCCCCGACATGGATCGATTAATGGCAGTGTGTACAAAACACGATTTGATTGTGATCGAAGACTGCGCGCACACCATGGGTGCCGGTTGGGATGGGAAGCTGACAGGGACATTCGGCGATGTCGCCTGCTTCAGTACGCAAACGTTCAAGCACGTAAATTCGGGCGAGGGCGGATTGCTGGTCACCAACAACGAAGACATCGCGGCGCGCGCTGTGCTTCGGTCGGGCAGTTACATGCTTTATGCGCAGCACCGGGCGCGTCCCGATATGGATGTGTTTGATAAGTACCGTGCATCGACGCCCAATTGTTCGATGCGGATGTCCGGATTGGTGGCGTCGATCCTGCGGCCGCAATTGCAGGAACTGGATGAACGAAATCGAAAATGGCGACAGATGTACGATGTGTTGGCCCCGATGATCGATGCCATTGATCATCTGTCGATGCCGGCCCGACCTGCGCGTGAGGGATTCGTGCCGAGTTCGCTACAATTCTTGATTTCAGGCATCGATGACGCGCGCACAGAACGTTTTTTATCCGAAGCGGACGCCCATGGGGTTCACGTGAAATGGTTCGGTGCAGAAACCCCCATCGGTTTTACCAGTCGCCACGATCATTGGGCGTACCTGACAGAAACAGGTGACGTGCCCAATGCCGATGTCGTGCTTCACGGGCTTTGTGATATCCGGTTGCCGCTTTGGTTGTTGGATGACGACTGCTGTGTTTTGGCCGATGTTCTGGCCCAGGCGATGGCGGCCAGCGCTAAAATCTAACTAACAGTCAGTCACGCACTTTCCGCGGCCATCAAAGGCCATCGTGTTGCCACTCAACGGCACATGGACGGGCATATTCGCTGCCGTCATAAACCTGTCGGTGCGTGTTCCCTTGATCACTTTACCGTCCTTGGTCGCGACTTCGTTCGCGTGGGACGCGATGACCGATGCCGGTTTGATCAATTCATTGACCACAAAGGCGGCTTCTTTCGGGCCCGTGGTGAATGTGTTGCCGATATTGATGACAACCAATTCCACACCGTATTGTTTGCCGACCACGGTTTCTTGTTCCGCTGTCACACCTGTGTCGCCGGACAGATACGCGACCAGACCTTTAGAGAACGTGATCACATAACCTGTTGGCGGGCCAACATAGGCGGTCAATCCCGCTTCTTTCATCAACGTCGCCAATCCGCCTTGTAGCATTGCGGGGTTCACGCCGTTGGAATGTGCAGCTGGAACAGTGGTGATGGTCACGCCGCCGACTTTGCGGGATGCACCAAAACGCACAAGCTGCGAATTCTTGGGGTCGCCGCCAAAAAATGTCCGCCATGGGTAAGCGTCATGGCGCCATCTATGACACAGCGAATACCATCGCTAGACCAATTTAGCCCACTAACGACCACGTCCTTCCCAGGCACCTTGCCAGCTTCGCGAACCGCGCGAATGGCTCCCTTGGCGATGTTGTCGTTGGCCGCCCAAACGGCGTCGATCGTGGTTGCTTGCAAATAGATTTTAGTTCGATCGTATGCTTCTTGCTCAGACCAATTGACCGTCATCCGTCGCACCTCGTGCAGCGATGGCGCGGCCGCAAGCGCACGCTCTAATCCGGCCAAGCGGGATATTGATGCAGGTGTTTTAAAGTCGCCCGCTAGCGTCAGAAGTGTAATTTTGTTATTCCGTTTGCCAAGATTGTTGACCTTTTCAGCAAGCGACAAGGCCATTTCATAACCTGCCATTTCGTTATTAGGCGTGATTGTTCCAAGCCAGTTTTTAAGTCTCTCTCTCGGCCCGCCGAGCGCCGCTTCTTGTTCTTTCGTCAGGCCGTTTAAGAGCAACATATAAGGTATTTCTCTCTCTTCTGCAGCCTGCATCAAGATGGGGGCTTGCTGGTGTTCGTTGACCAGAATGATGTAGTCAGCAGATGTGGTATTGATGGCCTCTAATCCACGCGATGTCATCAGGGGCCATTTACGCTCGCCGTTGACTACTTTTATTTGGTACCCAAAGTGTTTGCCCG
>CBFHXC010000004.1:0-93757 GCA_965659695.1 Rhodospirillales bacterium | reverse complement strand
AAGCACATCCGCCGAGGAATCTGGAATGGGATGGACGATCATTCGCCCGCCGTTGGTTTATGGGCCAGGGGCGGGGGGAAACTTTCTGAAACTTCTCGAAGCGTGCGCGCGCCGACAACCAATGCCGATTGGTGGTATTCGCAACCGCCGATCATTAATTTTCCTCGGAAATCTTGTTGATGCCTTGAAGACGGCGATAGAGGCAGATGACCCGTTGAATGGAATTTTTTTGGTTGATGATGGTTTGCCTGTTTCGACTCCAGACCTTGTTCAGATGACGTCGGAAGCATTGCAGGTAAAACCCAGAATTCTCCCGGTGCCTGAGTTTGTTTTGCGAACCGGACTGAAAGCCATAGGAAAAAGTGCGATGGCGGATCGATTGATGGGGTCGCTTGTAGTCGATAGTGACCGATTTCGGCAGGTAGCAGGCTGGACGCCCCCGTATAAAATGGTACAAGGACTGGCCGAAACGGCATCATGGTATAAGAGCTATTACGACCTATAAAATGTTGGTGATTTCTTGACCTTTTTAAATAGGATTTCAAATCGGGGAATAGTCGCATACGTCCATGATATTTTCATGGCCGGGGCATCTTTTCTCGTCGCTTTGTTCCTTCGACTCTTTGGCACGAACTATGATATTGACGACCGCACCATCATTGCAGGCGTTGCGGCGATAGCGATTATTGGTGCGGGCGTATTCCGCCTGTCAGGGCTCTATCGTGGTGTTTGGCGTTACGCATCCATCAATGATCTTTATGCTATCGCACGCGCGGTGACACTGACAGTACTGATTTTTACCTTCTTTATGTTTGTTTGGGCACGCTTGGATGAGGTGCCCCGCTCGTTGCCATTCATCAACTGGCTCGTGTTGATGGCGATGCTTGGCGGGCCACGATTTATCTACCGTTTCGCCAAAGACCGCCGCCTCGACCTGAACGGGACACTTAATCAGCATCAACAAGTGCCTGTATTGCTCGTCGGGGCAGGAGACGAAGCAGAACTGTTCATTCGATCCCTCAGACGAGATGCCAACCCGGCGTATCGGATTGTCGGCATTGTGTCTGAAAATCAGGAACGTGTCGGGCGCACCATACATAATGTGTCAGTCCTAGGTGATGTGGCCAGTATCGAGACAGTAATTGATAAGCTGTCTGACGAGGGACGGCGCCCCCAGCGTATCGTCATTACAAAACCAAGTATGGATGGAGCGGTTGTTCGACGCCTTCTTGATATTGCGACCAATCAGGGAATGACTCTGGCCCGCACACCCAAATTAACAGATTTTCGTGCAGCAGAGGGGGAAGTGCTGGCCACCCGGCCGGTTGAAATCAGTGACCTTCTCGGGCGTCCACAAATGCCGCTTGATCGCGACGCTATGGCGCTACTGATCAGCGGGAAACGAGTGCTTGTGACCGGTGCTGGCGGCAGTATCGGCTCAGAGTTGGCGCGTCAGATTGCTGGATTTGGTCCCTGCCGGCTGGCGCTCGTCGATAGCAATGAGTATGCGCTATATCTTATTGATCGTGAGATTGGGGACCTGGCATCGGATGTTGATCGTGTCGCCGTTATCGCCGACGTTCGGGCGCGAGATCGCATTCTGGGCTTAACCCGTGATGAACAACCGGACATCGTGTTTCATGCTGCTGCGTTGAAGCACGTGCCACTGGTCGAGGACAATCCCTCAGAGGGGATGCTGACAAATGTGATCGGCACGCGAAATGTTGTCGATGCCTGTATCGCTAGTAAAGTCGGCGTCATGGTTCAGATTTCAACGGATAAGGCCGTCAATCCTTCAAGTATTATGGGTGCATCAAAGCGCTTGGCCGAAATGTATTGTCAGGCTGTTGATTTGGACAAGGCGCGGAGCAAAGACACCCGTTTCGTGACGGTCCGTTTCGGCAATGTCCTGGGATCAACTGGTTCCGTCGTACCGTTATTCCAGAAACAATTAGCTGCTGGTGGTCCGCTGACGGTGACCCATCCTGACATGACCCGCTATTTTATGACTGTCCGCGAGGCCGTTGAGCTTGTGCTATTGGCTTCGGCCAAAGGATCTGAAGACACCGCGACCGAAGGACGAATTTTCGTTTTGGATATGGGTGAGCCTGTTCGAATTCTCGAGCTCGCCAAGCAAATGATCAGGCTCGCCGGATTTGAACCAGATGTCGACATCAAGATAGCAATCACAGGTATGCGACCTGGTGAAAAACTTTTTGAAGAAATCTTTCACGGGGCAGAGGCACCGGTGCCGACGAACAATCCCGGCCTATTGCTTGCGGCTCCGCGATCCGCCGATGCCGCCGAGTTGCTGGATGTGATTTCAAAAATAGAAGCATCAGCTTTAGACAATAGAGATGAAGACGTCATTCGCCTTCTGCGTGACATGATCCCTGAATTCAAAAGAAATTCTGAGACCGACGGCAATGTCGCGGTGCAAGCGTAAACCAAAAACACAGGACCGAACACACGATGACCGACCCGATTAAACGTGCCCTAATTTCCGTGTCTGACAAAACGGATTTGACAAATTTTGGAGCTTTCTTGGCAGCCCAGGGTGTCGAGATACTTTCTACGGGCGGTTCGGCGAAAGCGCTTCGCGACGCGGGCGTGGAAGTCACAGACGTGTCTACGTTCACCGGGTTCCCAGAAATCATGGACGGGCGTGTAAAAACACTTCAGCCGAAAATTCATGGTGGATTGCTGGCGGTACGCGATAACGCTGATCACGTCAAAGCGATGGAAGAACACGACATAGAGGGGATCGACCTGCTGGTCGTCAATCTATACCCGTTCGAAGAAACCGTCGCCAAAGGTGCTGATTTCGATACCTGCAATGAGAATATAGATATTGGTGGCCCGGCGATGATAAGGGCTGCAGCGAAGAACCACGCGTATGTCGGTGTGGTCGTTGATCCAGGCGACTACGAGAATATCCAAAATGAAATGACCGCAAACGGCGGCAAGCTCAGTGACGATTTTCGCAAGCGTTTAGCGGCAAAGGCATATGCCCGGACCGGCAGTTACGATGCGGCGATTTCGACGTGGTTTGCCGCAGAATTGGGCGAGGATTTCCCAGAACGTTTTGCTATTGCTGGGCAGCGTCAGGAAGTTCTGCGATATGGGGAAAACCCACATCAAAAGGCTGCATTTTATATTGGCGGGAAGCCACGCCCAGGGGTTGCGACGGCAGAACAACTTCAAGGTAAGGCGCTCAGTTTTAACAATTTAAATGACACAGATGCGGCATTTGAACTGGTCTCTGAATTTCAAGATCGCCCAGCATGTGCGATTATTAAACATGCAAACCCTTGTGGAGTCGCAATTGCTGATACGCTCATTGATGCTTACCAGCGTGCATACTCCTGCGATACCGAAAGCGCGTTCGGCGGCATTATTGCATTGAACAAAACGCTCGATGGTGAAACTGCCGAAGAGATCGCCAAGTTGTTTGCCGAAGTCATCATTGCGCCAGACGCAGATGCCGACGCGCGAAGTGTTCTCTCACAAAAGAAAAACCTTCGCGTTTTGCTGACATCTGATCTGGTAGACCCCAATGACCCAGGCATGACGATCAGGAGCTTGGCTGGGGGATATTTGCTCCAGGGTCGGGACAATGCACTCACAGAAGACATCAAAGTCGTCTCGAAACGCCAGCCGACAGAAGCCGAGCTTGTTGATCTGAAATTTGCCTTCACAGTTGCCAAACACGTAAAATCAAATGCGATTGTTTATGCCAAGAACATGATGACCGTCGGTGTTGGTGCGGGTCAGATGAGCCGGGTAAATTCATCCAGAATAGCGGCCTGGAAAGCGGCCGATGCTGCCAAGGTTGCGGGTGATGACGATAGCTGGGCTATTGGTTCGGTGGTTGCGTCGGATGCATTCTTTCCATTTGCAGATGGACTAATCGAAGCTGCGAGTGCAGGAGCAACAGCCATCATTCAACCCGGTGGCAGCATGCGCGATGAAGAAGTGATCGCCGCCGCTGATGAAAAAGATTTGGCGATGGTGTTCACCGGCATGCGCCATTTCCGTCACTAAGAATGATTGTTGATTATGTCTTCTGAAAATTCGATAGAGAAAATTGCCGTTATTGGCTTGGGGTACGTCGGCTTGCCCCTTGCCCTCGCGCTTGCCAAACATTTCTCCGTCGTTGGGTATGATGTTTCATCCAGCCGGATTAACGCACTGGCTGCGTTCGAAGATGCGACCAACGAAGTTGATGCTGACGCGCTGCGTGGAACATCGATGGATTTCACGGATCAGGTCAACGACATAAAATCCTGTAACACGTTTATCGTCACAGTCCCGACACCTGTGGATGCGGACAACACACCGAATTTGGCCGCTGTGTTATCCGCCTGCAAAACGGTTGGTTCCGTCATGCAGTCCGGTGCCATCGTTGTTTTTGAGAGCACTGTTTATCCTGGCGTCACCGAAGATGTTTGCGGCCCAGCCTTGGAAGCTGCAAGCGGTTTAAAATGTGGTATTGATTTCTTCTTGGGGTACTCGCCCGAGCGGATTAATCCAGGGGATAAAGAACACACCATCGAGCGTATTACCAAGGTCGTTTCCGGTCAGACTCCGGTAGTGACCAAAACGCTGATGGACATGTATGGCGCTGTGACAGCGGGCAACGTGTTCGAAGCCAAGAACATCAAAACCGCCGAAGCGGCGAAGGTGATCGAGAATGCCCAGCGCGATATCAACATCGCCTTCATCAACGAAATTTCGATGATTTTTAACAAGGTGGGTATTTCCACCCAGGATGTGCTGGCTGCTGCCAACACCAAATGGAATTTTTTGAATTTCCACCCGGGTCTTGTCGGTGGTCACTGCATTGGTGTGGATCCGTTTTACTTGGCACACTTGTCGCGCGAGCTGAATCACGACCCAGAAATCATTTTGGCGGGCCGTCGTATCAACGATGGTATGGCTGATTTCATTACTCAAAGTATCTGTGCGATGCTGGGTGAAGGCCCCAAAATCATTTTGGTGCTTGGCTTAACTTTTAAAGAAAACGTCCCCGACCTGCGGAATTCAAAAGTCGCCGATTTGATTACTTGTTTGAAGCGTGCCGGGCATCAGGTCAGCGTTCATGACTCATTCGCGGATAAGGATGAGGCCAAACACGAATATGGAATCGACCTGCTTGATGATCTGCCGCTTGATGGCACTTCGGACTGTGTGATTGGTGCAGTGGGTCATGAAGAATATCAAGTATTCGATAATGCGGCGTTGTCATCGCTGGTTAAACCTGCGGGGGTTGTTGCAGATCTCAAAGGTATTTGGTCCGACGTACAACTGGGCCCCGACGTTAAGCGATGGAACCTTTAGGCCTGACGAAAAGCAATACAGGATGTTGAAGAGCCTGATATTTGATCTTGATGGCACGCTGATCGATAGCGCGCCAAGCATCGTCTATGCGTTGAACGATGTCTTCGATGCCGCCGGATATGCGCCAGTCGAAGTGGAAGCGGTCAAACCCTTGCTCGCAGGAGACGCAATGAAATTGGTCGCCGCGCTGATTGCGGGTCAGGACCGAGAGATTTCAGAAGATGAAAATGTCGTCCTGACCGAACGATTTTTAGCAACGTACAAAGCCAATCCGGCAGAGGATGCAGCCCTGTTTCCGGGTGCATTAAACATGTTGCAGTACTTCAAAGAAGCTGGCCATGCCATGGCCATATGCACCAACAAACCATCGATCACGGCGGACCCCGTGCTATCCGTATTCGGATTGAACGCGTATTTCGATGCGGTGATCTGCGGCGATCAAACCCAGCACAAAAAACCCGACGGACGACATATTTTGGAAACCGCTGTTGCGGTCGGCAGTAATTGTTCCCAGGCGATTATGATTGGCGATAGCGGGAATGATATTTTTGCTGCTCATGATGCAGGGGTGACTTCGGTTTGGGCTGCATTTGGTTATGGTCTTGAGACGGTTGAAGACCTAAAGCCGACCGCCACCATCACGTCGCTTGGTGAATTGCCCGATATCATTGCGTGGCTGGCATGAACTTTAACCCGAGAACATACGCCATTTGACGATAGTTTCTTTTGGTTCGTGATTTCCCAAAATGACGATTTGGTCGGTGCGGTGCTGCCGTCCATCATGAAAATTGATGCTCTCGTCAATCATGATGGGGTGATCAGACTGAAAGCGCCAGCCGCGTCCTTTTGACGGTTTGATGATCACCTCTCCACCGCCCTCGACCATGGACGTATTGACACCGGGATGCAGATGAAAGCGGATCGAAAAGGCTTTTGATTGCCCTCCGGATAACAGATCTTCACCGCGAATATCTGTGCCCGCAGCATCCAGATAAACACTTCGCCGATGTTCAATGCCAAATACGGATTGATATCCGTCATGTGCATTTTCGATCAATCGGGCACCATCGTGATCACGTCGATCTGTGCGCACGTGATTGACAGGCCCGACATTCTTGTCATCGGCCACCAACGTGGAATGCGCGGCTGTGGCACGAAGCACCTCACGCCAAGTATCGGCCCCACTATCGTTGCCCAGGCGTGTGCCGCAATTGGAAAAAATACGCTGTTTGCCAACGCTCATTTCGAATGAGGCAGGTGCGCGCTGATTATGCGTATCGGAACCGGACTGACCACCATCAAACAAGATTATCGTTTGCCCGGAACGTAGGCGATAAAACCCCGAATGTGGCGCATCGGACATCGCCCGCGCCCGGCTACCAGACGCAGCCAGGACCGTGTCGATTAGATCGCCCGTTGATGAGGTCGCACCATTCATCAATGCGAACCCGCCATCACCATGACGCATTCCCTTGATCCAGGGCACCATGCGATCAATCGCAGTGATCAGACCGCCCGGTGGCTCAATCTCTTTACTGATCAAGGCGTCACGTATCTCAATCAATAACGCCAAAATCGCAAGTGCGATCGATGGGGAGCGTGAAATATGCCCGCCATCTGGCCAAATTTGCTGATCAACATCTTCGCCCAGTGCGTTCAAGAAATCCTGCAACCTGGGTTTCACACCCTCAACAACCAGCGCGGTAGCAACGCGCATCTGGTGATATAGAAACCGCCTCCAGCCCGTGATAGCTGATTTTGGGATGCCATTGAGATGTCGGATGTGCCGGTTTATCTGCATCCGCCACAACGCCGACATCTGTATGCTCATATCCGGACTGATCAGGGGGTACGCATTGATCCATCGCGTCACCCGTTCACTCGCAATGTCCGCACGCCATGTTTCCAGATCAAAGCGGTCATGAGAGGTGAACCACGCCGCCAATGTACGATTGGCCTCTGACATGTCACTGGTCATTATCGGAAGTGTTCGAAAATGCCCATCTTTGGCAGCCTCAAGGTGGCTATGACTCTGGGTGGCGCCTTCGGCGTACCAGAGGGCCTGGGCGGACAGAGTATGATCAAAAGCGGGCGATGATATAGGCGGCGGCAGGCGACGACCCAGATAAATATCGTAAAGCTTCGTTCGATAAAGTGCGTTTAGGCAGCGCTCTATCAGCATGGGGCGCGGTCCGATCCTATGATATTCCGATGTAAACTAATCAATACTGTGGCAAATAAATGGCACAGAAAGTGTTACATCCTAACTAGCAGATTTTTCAAGCCGCGCAGCAAAGAAACCGTCTATGCCGCCGACATCAGCCATCATTGACGGCAAAGTTCTTAGGCATCCTTGGCGATCAATCGCTTCTGGCAGATCAGATAATTCGTCCGTCGAGATTGGCTGAATGGAAAATGCAGAATTGCGTTCTAGGAACGCACGAACCCGGTCCGCCCCTTCTTCGGGCTGCAACGAACATGTGATGTACATTAACAGGCCACCCGGCTTCACCAATTCGGCGGCAGCGTTCAGCAATTCATCCTGGACAAGGGATAGCTTGATGATGTCGTCCGCTGTTTTTGAATACAAGATATCCGGGTGACGCCGCGCGGTCCCCGTTGATGAACAGGGTGCGTCTAACACGACAACATCTGCGAGGTCATCAGGCGACCATTTTCGCATATCTGCTGTGACGATGTCGGCGTCCAGCGATGTGCGGGCTAGATTCTCACGTAGTCGCTCTAAACGTTTCTCTGAAATATCGACCGCTGTCACGTACGCGCCCTTGGATGCCAAGGCCATGGTTTTGCCACCCGGTGCGGCGCATAAATCAAATACGCGTTTGCCAGCGACGTCGCCCAAAAGCCTCACCGGCAGATGTGCGGCTGCGTCTTGGACCCACCATGCGCCTTCTTCGTAGCCGACCAAATTACGAATGTTCTCGGCATCGCTCAGGCGGATACTGTCGCCCAGGACAATGGATCCGCCCAAGGTTTCCGCCCATGTGGCCAAATCACTTTTGACGGATAAATCTGTTGGCGGTGTTTCTGCATGTACCTCGGCAATGGCGCGGGCGGCTTCCTCGCCATAGGCCTTGTGCCAACTGTTCCATAACCATTTGGGCGTGTTCAACGTGGCGGGGTCTTGTTCTGCAAGCATGGCTTCGCCTTCGCGCTGTAATCGGCGCATCACGGCGTTGACCAATTTTGCAAACGGCTGTTGCTCAACCGCGCGACAAAGATCAACCGTGGTTGAGACCGCAGCGTGATCCGCAGTTGCGGAAAACAATAGCTGTGCGATGCCGACGCGCAGAACGTCCAAGACGGGTAGTGCTTTGCGCGGTAAACGTTCGGCAATGCAGTGATTGAGCAACGCATCAATCTGCCCGCGTCGTTTCAGGACCGTGCGAACAATAAACTCGGCGTAGGCCCGATCACTGCCAGCCAACTTGCGGCGTTGTGCCATCGATTCAAACGAGCCATCCAACGGTAGTCGTTTGTGTATGACATCGCGAATCACATCGAATGCCACAAGGCGAGCCGTCAGAGCAGTGTCGATTTTTGATGAGCCTGATTTAGATCGAGGGTTCATATCAATTTGCCGACTGCGGGAGAGTTGATGCGTTCTCTTGCGGCACGGCGAACGGATTAATATTCAAAGTCTCGTCTTTCCAAAGGTCCGTTGCATCGCTCAAAGAGAAAGACTCAAAGGTGTCTTTCAGGTGATCGTAAAGAAACAGGTCATATGACAAACCATCAAAGAACGTATTAAGTCCTGGCCCGAGCTCAGGATTATACTCGAACATAATTACCGGGCGATGTTTCTTCAGGGTTTCCGTTAAACCTTCAAGCACAATCAGGTCGAACCCTTCTGTATCAATTTTGATGATCGACGGATTAAGCTCGAGCTTATCGAGCGGCTTCACATCGATTTCATGGGTGTCATATTCGATTTTTTTCCGCGCACCTTCAGACAGGATTCGCGCAAGTGCCTTTTCAATGTATTCAACATTTGTGGACGTGTTCGCATGGAGCGGCAGTCCGCGGTACTTCGGCGTATAAAAAGTAAGCCGAGTATCAGTATTCCCAGCACCCATTATATGATAGGTAAAGTTCGGGATCGCATTGCCAACGGCACGAAGATTTGGCTCGTGCATAGGGTTCGCTTCTATCGCCACAATTTTCATATCGGGGCGGATTTTGTGGAGAGAACGCGAGGAAATGCCGTTATTTGCTCCGATATCCAGAAAGACACCTTTGGCATCTTTGGCAAAATGCCGAAAGCCATAGAAGGCCCGATCATGCGGAAGTAGGAACGTCAGCCTCGGAACGATGATCCACGCCAAGTAGAGCGTGAGCGGATTCCCGATCACAACCTGAGACAGAAAGAACTTCATGCGTTGCATTAAAGATGTCATGCCCTTAAATCGCATTCGGCCACGGGTTTTCCAAGAATATAATTTTGCTGTTCCACCCATAAATGGTTTTGAGCTTGATCACATTGTGCCCGGCACCCGAATTGTGTAACAAACAGCTATCGACCTGTATTTGCCGTGAGGACATGCTCTGATGTTACCCGAAACCGAAAATACCCCCACCCGGATTTTAGTATGTGGTGACGACGGGGTCGGAAAATCGACAATCGTAGATCATTTACGGCGATGCACCGAGGGTTTGGATCCCGTTGAATGGGATTCGCAACAAAATGAGGCATTTGCGGCGTACGTTACCAATTTCGGTTTTGACGGCAATATTGCTGTAGTTCTGATTGATGCCGAGGAAGGCCTGACAACAAGTACATATCGCCAAACACTTATCGCCCATCTTCTGGGCATTCCATCCATCATCGTGGCTGTGAACAAGATGGATCTTGTCGGATACGACCCAAAGGTATTCGAGGATATTCAAGCCAGTTATCAGTTGTTTGCTGACGGGTTGGGATTTCAGAAAATCACGATCATCCCGACATTGGCACCTGCAGGAGATAACATAACGGGGAAATCCGATCACATGCCCTGGCATAGCGGTCCGACCCTGGTTGCGTGTCTTGACGAGGTGGTGTCGACCCACGCTGAATCCTTCGGTCGTGGCGGCGAGGGCATGATTGCCACTGATCAGGTGCAAGCTCATCTGATTTGGATTTCAGATGAACCAATGATTCCGGGCAGACAGTATGATCTAAAGCGCGGGAGCCAGGACGCCACCGCATGGGTCTCTGAACTTAAGTACGCGATAAATATCAGCACCACGGAACACACCGCGGTCAAAACTTTAGAACTTAATGACATCGGCGTCTGCAATCTCAGTTTTGATCGCCGGATTGCATGTGATGCCTACGCTGACAATCGGACCACAGGTTCGTTTGTTCTGATCGACCGAGCGACGAACGCGACCGTAGGTGTTGGACTAATTGATTTCAGTCTAAGGCGTGCGCAAAACCTAACACTGCAGTCGCTGACCATGGACAAGCAGGCGCGTGCACGGGCGATGGGCCAAAAGCCACTTGTCATATGGCTGACGGGATTGTCTGGGTCTGGGAAGTCCACGGTCGCCAACGCGGTGGAAAGCAGGTTGTTTCAGCAGGGCCATCGTACGTATCTGTTGGATGGAGACAATGTCCGCCACGGATTAAATCGGGACCTTGGCTTCACCGAGGCAGACCGCGTTGAAAATATCCGTCGCTTTGGCGAAGTCGCAAAGCTATTTGCCGATGCTGGCTTGATTGTTTTGGTATCGGTGATTTCACCGTTCCAGGGCGAGCGGAATATGGTGCGCGACCTGTTGGATGATGGCGAGTTCGTCGAGGTCTTTGTCAACGCCTCGTTAGCAACGTGCGAACAGCGCGATCCCAAGGGCCTGTATGCTCGTGCCCGAAAAGGTGAGATTCAGAATTTTACCGGGATCGACTCACCTTATGAAGCGCCGCTCAACCCTGAATTGGTTTTAGATACAGATAAGCTCAGCCCAGACGAAGCTGCCGATCAGGTCATCGCATTCATCGACGCCAAATCTCTCAAAAACAAAACTTAGCTCCAGGGGCGGCCGACAATCCCTGCCAATTCTTGTAGCTTCTTCACGCGGTTCGCAGTTTTCGGGTGTGTTGAAAACAGATTGTCCACAGACCGAGTATGCAGCGGGTTCACAATGAACATATGGGCGGTGGCCGGATTGTCTTCGGCCTGATTATTGTCGATGGTCTGGGCGCCACGCTCTAGTTTTTCCAGCGCGCGGGCCAGCCACATGGGGTTGCCGCAAATTTCCGCGCCTCCTGCATCGGCACCATACTCACGAGTCCTAGAAATGGCCATCTGGACCAACATGGCGGCCATCGGTGCCAAGATCATAATCAGGATCGTTCCGATAATTCCCATGGGGTTGTTGCGATTGTTGCCAAAGAATAGCGCAAAATTGGCCAGCATCGATAAAGCACCGGCTATCGTCGCCGTGATCGTCATGATCAGGGTGTCGCGGTTCTTCACGTGTGCCAGTTCATGCGCCATGACCCCTGCGATTTCTTCGTTATCCAAGATCTTTAACAGGCCCGTGGTCGCCGCAACCGCGGCGTTTTCAGGGTTGCGCCCCGTCGCAAACGCATTCGGCTGATCGGTCTCAATGATATAGACCTTGGGCATCGGCATATTGGCACGTTTCACCAATTGTTCGACAATCCCGTAAAGCCCGGGCGCGGATTGCGGTGTGACTTCGCGCGCGTTGTACATGCGCAGCACAATTTTATCGGCATTCCAGTAAGCGAACGCATTGGTGCCAATGGCGAAAAGCAGCGCGATCATCATGCCGCCTTCACCGCCCAGCATGAACCCGGCACCCATAAAGAGTGCCGTAAGCCCCGCCAGTAAAATGCCTGTTTTAATCCTGTTCATGGCTCAAAGCGCCCACATAGGTTGTTAATTCTCTCTATAAGACTTATCTCAAACCCAAGCGCTTTCAATAGAGAACCACCTGTCATAAGGCAGATAAAGATGAACGATGAAAAAGTTACTGACACGCAAATTGATGTGACCGAGAAAGCAGAGACTGTGCCAAGCGAGCCCGCTGCCATTGAGAAAGAGGCGGCTAAATCCAGTGGCGAAGTGGGCGGTCCCAAAGGTCCCGAGCCCACACGCTACGGCGATTGGGAAAAAAAGGGACGCTGCATCGATTTCTGATCTATTCGGTCAATTGCACGTGCCCATACAGCCGTCTAAGATCAAATTATCATTTGGTCATTAGCCGGGGAGGGTGCTGACCGCATGGGATTGCTCTCGTCAATCTTAAAAGGATTTTTACCTAGCGGCTGGTCGGGCAAGAAGCGTAAGAAAAAGCGCAGATCCCGTGTGAAATTGGCCGAGGGCGGTGGATTTACCCCCAGTGCGGGCGGCCCACAGTCACGTGTGCTGATCGCAAATCTTTTTGGCTCCGGCGGGAAAGAAGTGACCGAGCGATTGGTCGGGATGCTCAGCCAAGAGTCTGGCTTCGCCACTTATCATTTTGAAAAGATCCTTAAACAAAATCTTCGTATGCCCTTGTTAGAGCGCCTTTTGCTGGCCAGCGAGCAAGGCGTGGCCTGGCTCAAAGAAGAAAAAGCCGATCTATTGATTTGGGGCGAGATGGAAGAAATGGGCACTGTCGCCCGTATTCGCTTTATGTCCTCTGGGTCTTCTGGTGACAACCAACCGGGAACGTTTGGCCTTGCAGATACCTTGGATATCCCGGTGCCGTGGCCCGATAGCGCCGGGGATATCGTCCGCGCCGTTGCCTCGGCGGCGCTGCTGCCCGTTGCTTCGGGATATCGAAAAGTTATTGCAGAGCGATTGCGTCAATTGCCAAAGGCCGCCAACAAGGCCTTGGATGAATTTCCAGCCGATACGCCCCAGGAATATAAAGCGAATATGTTGATGGGCATCGGCAATGCTTTTGCGACGTCGTTTCGCTATGGCGACAAAAAGGCATTGGCCTGGGCCGCCGCGTGTTACGGCGCGGCAGATGCGTTTCTCAGTCCCGAGGGGACCCCTTTGTATTGGGCGTTGCTACATTCCCACTGGGCGGCCCTGTTAGAGGCGGATGCCCGCGCCCGCAAAAGCGTTGAAGACATGGAAACGGCGTCAAAGAAGTACTTATTAGTGACTGAAGGATTGGCCCGCGAGACCAATAGCTTCGATTGGGCGTTGGCGCATATGCGTTATGCCATAGCGCTTTATAAACTGGCGTCGTTCGACGAAGCCCGCGCATCAACGCACCTTAAAGGTGCCGCAAGCTCGTTTGACGAGGCATTGACTGTTTATGATCGCTCAACTTTGCCGCTCAGATGGGCCGAAGTCATGAACCATTATGGCGTGGTTCAGATGAGCTTGGGTGGCCTTGGCTCCAACAATGCGATGCTACAGCAGGCGATTGCGTCATTCAGAAAATCAATCGAAGTGCGCAAGAAAGACATGTTTCCCATGGAATGGGCGCAAACAACGAATAATTTGGGGGCTGCATGTTTTTCATTGGCCAAGCGCACCAAAGAAGACGTGCTGTTCGAAGAAGCCGCGGCTTGTTTTGAAGCGGCCATTGAGGTCTATCGTCAACGACCGGGCCAGAAAAAACGTGCCAAGGTGATCTTTAGCAATCTGAGCAAAGTTCGCGAGATGATGGGTAACGCGGCAGCATAAAAAAGGCCCGCATCAGCGGGCCTTTTCCGTTTCAGTCTGTTCGGCTTTAGTCTTGCCGATTTTGCCGATTATCAATCAAGTCATCGACCACGGCCGGTTCGGCCAGCGTTGACGTGTCGCCCAGGTTAGAGAAATCATCCTCGGCAATCTTGCGCAAAATCCGGCGCATGATTTTTCCGGAACGAGTCTTTGGCAGGCCCGGCGCCCACTGCAACCAATCTGGCGATGCTATGGGGCCAATTTCCGAGCGCACCCATGTGACCAGCTCTTTCTTCAGATCATCAGATGGCTCGTCGCCAGCGTTCAACGTGACATAGGCATAAATGCCTTGGCCTTTGATGTCGTGTGGTGCGCCAACAACAGCGGACTCAGCGACCTTTGGATGTGCAACCAAAGCACTCTCGACTTCGGCTGTGCCCATGCGGTGACCAGAGACGTTGATCACATCATCGACACGTCCGGTGATCCAGTAATAACCATCTTCATCCCGTTTGCAGCCGTCACCGGTGAAGTACTTGCCTTTGTAGGTGGTGAAGTAGGTTTGTTCGAAGCGATCATGGTCGCCATACAGGGTCCGCATTTGGCCGGGCCAACTGTCGATGATGCAGAGGTTACCCTCGTTTGCACCCTCTAGGACACCACCCTCATTATCAACCAGTTGCGGCTGTATGCCAAAGAAGGGCTTGGTCGCCGAACCTGGTTTCAGGTCAATCGCCCCTGGCAATGGCGTGATTAAAATGCCGCCCGTTTCGGTTTGCCACCATGTATCGACAATGGGGCAACGGCTGTCACCGATGGTGCGGTAATACCACTCCCAAGCTTCTGGATTGATCGGCTCGCCAACCGAGCCCAATATCCGTAGCGATGCACGAGACGTAGATTTAACTGGTTCTTCGCCTTCACGCATCAGTGCGCGGATCGCCGTCGGTGCGGTGTAGAAAATCGAGACGTTGTGCTTGTCACACACTTCCCAGAACCGCGATACGCTCGGATAGTTGGGCACACCTTCAAACATCAGCGTCGTCGCACCGTTCGCCAATGGGCCATACACGATATAGCTGTGACCTGTGACCCAGCCGACATCGGCGGTACACCAGTACACTTCGCCGTCATGGTAATCGAAAACATATTGATGGGTCATGGACGCATAGACCATGTAACCGCCGGTCGTGTGTAAAACGCCCTTTGGGGCACCTGTAGAGCCAGATGTATAAAGAATGAACATGGGATCTTCGGCGTTCATTTCTTCGGGTTCGCAATCAGGTGAAGCTGCAGCGCAGACATCTTCGTACCAGACATCGCGACCGTCCTGCATGTTGACTTCGCCACCCGTACGTTTGACGACGATCACGGTTTCGACGCTGGGACAATCCTTGATCGCTTCGTCGGTGTTGGCTTTTAGGGGGATTTTCTTGCCACCGCGCAATCCTTCGTCAGCGGTGATGACGCAATTGGAATCACAGCCCTGAATACGTGCGGCCAGACTATCCGGTGAAAATCCGCCAAACACGATGGAATGGATGGCACCTATCCGCGTGCACGCCAGCATCGCGACCGCAGCCTCGACGACCATCGGCATATATAGAGTGACGCGATCGCCTTTTTTGACGCCACGGGCCATCATGGCGTTGGACAATCGGCAGACACGCTCGTGCAAATCTTTGTAACTTACGTGCTCGGAATCAGCCGGGTCATCGCCTTCCCAGATGATGGCGGTTTGATCTCCTCGTGTCGCCAAATGGCGATCCAAGCAGTTGGCTGACGCGTTTAGCGTGCCATCGTGATACCATTTGATCGTTACAGGGCTGTCATAGCTGACGTCTTTGACCTGCGTATAGGGCTTGATCCAGTCCAGGCGTTTGCCTTGCTCGCTCCAAAACCCTTCGTTGTCTTCGACCGATGCTTTGTACATCGCTTCGTATTTCGCCTTGTCGGCATGCGCATTGGCTGCGATGTTGGCAGGTACTGAAAAAATATGAGACTCGCTCATGGTCTGATCCTCTCCCTGTTTATTTGATTGGCGGAGTTTGTCTCCACGCTTACGTCAATTATCATCAAAAAGTCGTATATGCCAAGTGGTCCCAAAGTTTATGGTACTGGTATCACAAAACGACACTATGATGGCAGAATATATACGTCTTCGCCCCGGACCTCGGCCTTGATCTGTGTCAATGAGTCCCCGGCGCATGGTCCTTCGGTGCAATAACCGTCTTCAACCCTGAATTGCGCCAAGTGAGTGCCGCATTCGATTTGTGTTTCATCGTCGTTTAAAAATTCGCCAGGGATCACATCCAATGGGGTATCGTAGTGGGGGCATATGTTCTCATAAACATATACCTGATCGCCCTTGCGGACGGCGAACACCGATTTCGCCTGCCCACTGATTTCAGCGACAAAGCTATTGCTGCCCTCTGCGGGGATATCATCCAAGGCGCACAATCGTAATCCGCTCATGGTTTAACCCCACCCATTCCACAAATAATTTTCCATGATGCCGGATCGATGGGGACCACCGAAAGCCGCGACTGTTTTAAAAGGGCCAGTTCGTGCAGTCGCTCGTCACCTTTGATGTCTTCCAACGTGACGGGATGGGGCACCGGTTCGATGGCTTTGAAGTCGACCATGCCGAAACGCCCCTTGGGGTCTGTGGGATCTGGGTAATACAGCTTCACCACTTCGACGATGCCGACGATGCGTTTTTCTTTGACCGAATGATAAAAAAACGCCATGTCGCCGATCTCCATCGCCTTCATGTTGTTTGCAGCTTGGTAATTGCGTACGCCGTCCCACGGCTCTATGCCGACCTTCACGTGATCGTCCCATGACCAGGCGTTGGGTTCTGATTTCACCAACCAATATTTCATGATGGCCTCTTGGTTTGAATTAGTCTGCGGGGAAAACTTTTTTCCAGGCGCGAATATCTACGGATTGAAACAATCCCGCTTTGGCATAGGGATCATTCGCGGCCCAGTCTTCGGCTTCGGCCTTGTCGCCAAATTCCATGATTAACGTGGACCCGTTCATGCCTTCACCGTCATCTTTCAGCATGGGGCCTGCGGCAACGATCTTGTCGGTATGCGCTTTCAGATACTCTACATGGGCGGGACGATTATCCATCCGAACTTGCATGTGATCTGGCTTATCCAAGCAATAAATGACGAAGTGCATGTGATTGAATTCCTTTATTCAGATTCTGTGCGTAATGGGCGATCCATCAGGCCTTCAATGGCGGCATCAATGTTCTGTCCCTGATGTAAGATTGCGTTGACGGCTTGGCAAATCGGCATGTCGACGCCCATTTTCTCGGCCAATTCGGTGACCGATACGGCGCTGGTCACGCCCTCGGTCACGGCGACACGGCTTGCTAAAATTTGTTCGACGGTCTCACCCTGTCCCAAAGCAAAGCCAAACGAGAAATTGCGCGACTGCATGGCATTACAGGTCAGGACCAGATCACCCATCCCGGCCAACCCCATCATGGTCTCGGTCGTGGCCCCCTTGGCCCGACCCAACCGCATCATTTCAGCCAATCCGCGCGTGATCAGTGCTGCGCGCGCATTGTCGCCAAGACCGCGCCCTTCAACGACGCCACACGCTATCGCCAGGACGTTTTTCACGGACCCACCGATCTCGGCGCCAATCAGATCGCTCGACTGATAAATCCGAAACGTCGAACTTGCGATCATGTTGATCAAGTTCGTGCCCAGGTCCTGGTCCGCGCAGGCCAAGGTCACGGCAGCGGGCAGCCCGCTGGCAACTTCCTTCGCAAATGATGGCCCCGATATCACGGCGAGTGGATTGTCGGGCAAAACTTCTTCGGCGATTTCGGTCATGAGTGCGAGCGAGCCTTGTTCGATACCTTTGGCCGCCAGCACGACTGGCACACCTTTGGATAACGTCTTGGCAAGTTCTTGGGCCGTGGTTCGTACAAACTGCGCGGGCACAACCAGGATCACGGCGTCGCAGTTTTCGCAGCCATCAGCTATTACACCGACCGCTCGCAGGCCATCAGGCAATGCGACATCTGGCAGATATATGGGATTGGCGGCACCGGCGTTGATCGCGTTCACGACCTCTGTCTCGCGCGCATACAGGGTGACATTTCGTCCCGCGCGCCGCGCCGCGGCAGCTAACGCCGTCCCCCAAGCACCCCCACCGATCACGTATACATTATTCATGAACTTGTTTTACGTGAATGCTTTGCGGGTGTCACGGGATGAGGGTGAAACTTGGTCTCAATCGTGAGTAAAGTTGTATTGTCGCCCCGGAGTTGATCCGAGGTCTTCTTTAAATGCGTTAAGCTTCTCTGGGTGAAATAAGTTTCTGGCCCTCACGATGCTCGGTCGGGACGACGACACCTAGAAATTATGCCTTCACCCCGGCAAAGGCAGCGGGTGGGGCATCGGGATCGAGTGGCCAACGGGGCCTCGCCTTAAAATCGAGGGGGTCCGAATGACCCAGGCGGAAGTGTTCCAATCCGGCCCACGCAATCATGGCCCCGTTATCTGTGCACAGTGCGGGGGCAGGCTGAATCAACGCCAATCCCGTTTCTTCGCACAATGATCTAAGCGCCGAACCGATGGCCTGATTTGCGGCAACACCGCCAGCGACCACCAAATGGGTCAAATCAGGTGCTGTTTCCTTGGCCATTGCGATGGCCTTGCGGGTGCGCGACACCAAACTGTCGGCGACCGCCAATTGAAACGATGCGGCGACATCGGCGACGGCGGTCTCGTCCAAATTGTCCCCCAGCAATTCAATCGTTCGCCGAACACTGGTTTTCAGGCCTGAAAACGAAAAATCGCAACCTGGTTTGCCCTTCATCGGACGCGGCAAATCAAAGCGCATCGCATCGCCGGTTGCTGCTGCTTGCTCGATCAATGGCCCACCCGGATACCCAAGGCCAAGCATTTTGGCTGACTTATCAAAGGCTTCGCCCACGGCGTCGTCGATGGTGGTGCCAAGCCGTGTGTATGAGCCAACCCCATTGCACATCAACAGTTGGCAATGTCCGCCCGATACCAAAAGCAACAAGTATGGGAACGCGATGAAATCAGTCAGCCGCGCGGTCAGGGCATGGCCCTCTAAATGGTTCACCGCGACGAACGGTTTATGGGCGGCCAGCGCGATGGCTTTGGCGGACATAGCGCCGACCAAGACACCACCAATTAGTCCGGGTCCTGTGGTCGCAGCAACGGCATCGATGTCATTGAATCCAATGCCGGCTTTTGTCATCGCCTCGGCAATGACATGGTCCGCGTGTTCCAAGTGTGCCCGTGCGGCGACTTCTGGAACGATCCCACCGAACGGGCGGTGGTCCTCAATCTGTGATAAAACCACGTTCGACATTATTTCACGTGCGTCGGTCACGACCGCCGCCGCCGTCTCGTCACAACTGGTTTCAATACCCAAAACAATCACGGGAAAACCCTTTCGCAATCCGTGCGCGGACCTTACTCTTGGCGGGCTTATTATCCAAGGGTGTCACGCCCAAAACCTTATGACAGGTCCTATGACGACAGATACAAATCCGATAGTGATCGGAACCCGAGAAAGCCCGCTGGCGATGGTGCAAACCGAGACCGTTGCTGGCCTGTTACGAGAAACGCACGAGATCCTCGCCCAAGACGGCATGCTGCAGATCGATGCGGTCAAAACCACCGGTGATATCGTTCTCGACCGCCCGCTATCAGAAATTGGCGGCAAAGGCCTGTTCACCAAAGAATTGGACCGTGCACTGATGGATCGACGTGTCGACATCGCCGTGCATTCCATGAAAGATTTGGAAACTTGGTTGCCGGAGGGTATGGCGATTGGCTGTATCTTGCCGCGCGAAGATCCGCGTGATGCGTTTATTGGCGCCAAGGTCAAAACCATGGATGAATTGCCAACCGGTGCACGTGTAGGGACGGCGTCTTTAAGGCGGCAAGCCCAGCTGTTGGCGATGCGCCCTGATCTGGATGTCGATATCATTCGCGGTAACGTCCAAACCCGATTGAAGAAACTGGCCGCAGGTGAGTACGACGCCACGTTTTTGGCGCTGGCTGGCTTGTTGCGCATGGGTATGGAAAACGTCGCGACCCAAGTGCTGGGCCCTGAAACATTGTTGCCAGCATGTGCGCAGGGCGCGGTGGGCGTCACATGTCGCGCTGATGATACGCGAACACTCGAATTTCTGAAGCCATTGGATCATGGTCCGACGCACACAGCGGTGATGTGTGAGCGGGCGATGCTGGATGCCTTGGATGGGTCGTGCCGGACGCCCATCGCCGGATTGGCAGAAATCGATGGCGAGGAGATACATCTTCGTGGACTCGTTGCCAGGATTGATGGAACAGAAATACTTCGCGGTGAACAGTCGGGTCGTGTCCAGGATGCCGAAGATATCGGACGTCAACTGGGCGAGGATCTGAAATCGCGTGCCGGTCCGGATTTCTTTCCCCAGCATGAGTAGGTAATAGAGTATCAAAGATTTCTGATGAAACGATTGCTGCTGACCCGCCCCGAAGAAGACTCCATCGCTTTGCGTGACGCTTTACGCCGGATACGTGTTGAAAGCCTCATCACGCCGATGCTCGAAATTGAAAACATTCCAGGTTCTGCGATTGCGACAGAGAATTTACAGGGTTTTCTCGTCACCAGTGCCAACGGGGTTCGAGCCTTGGCGGCACGGACCGACAATAGAGATTTGCCGGTGTATGCCGTTGGTGATGCTACGGCGCGCACCGCGATGGAGATGGGCTTTGGTGCTGTCACCAGCGCATCTGGCGATGTGGACGACTTGGCCACGTTGGTAAAGCATGCGTGCGACCCAGCGGACGGAGGTTTTTTCCATGCCGCAGGGACGGTGACTGCGGGTTATCCGTGAGAAAATATACGAGGCTAAGCCCGTCGAGACCTTGCCATACGATGCGGCAATTGCGTTAAAAACGCGCACGATCCAGGGAGTTGTGCTGTATTCACCGCGCACAGCCGAAACCTTTGTCGATCGCGTGAACAAAGCTGGCTTGATGATGATGTTGGGGCATGTACAGCTGATCGCCCTCAGCCAAAATGTCCGCGATGCTGCGGGAAATGCGTGGAGTGGCATCGTCGTCGCCAGACAGCCGACGCAGGAGTCCTTGCTGAATGCAGTTCGGACTTGTTACTACTGACAGAACCACGGCATTCTGTAGCGCTCGTAATATGAGCCTACCGACGTTTGAGAGCGAGATCGATTAATGGCCGAACCTACGGACCCGAAAAACACTGATAAACCAGCGGCTAAGGATGACAAATCCGATGTCGCCAAATCATCTGCGGCCTCAAAGGCTCAATCCTCGACCGCCAAAACACCGACCCCAAAAACTGCTGCGTCGAAGACTGGCACTACGGCCGCTAAAGACAAGGCCGAACCTGCAAAGGGTGTGACGTCCTCTGCTGCGGCTTCAACGACATCACCGAAATCTAGTTCTGTCCCAGGTGCGGGCTCATCGAAACCAGCACCGGCCGCAAAAAACGATAGCTCGGGTGGCAGTGGCCGGCTCGCACTTTGGCTGATTGTGATTGTCGCCTTGGCAGGCGGTGGCGCTTTCGTCACAAAAGATATGTGGCTTCCGATGGCGCAGCCCTATTTGGCAAAAATTCCTGGTTTGAGTGGCGGTCAGGCTGCGACGGCACCGGACGAGCCATCGCCGATGGATGCATTGAATGATCGCGTTGCGGCGCTTGAACAAAAACTAGCGACTTCGACGACGAATGACAGCGCCATGGCGGCGCTTAAGGCAGAAAAAGATCGGGTCCAAGCAGAAGTTACCAAGGCATTGGGACGAATTTCTGATTTAGAGGGACGCCTTAAAGAAGTGCGTGAATTGGCGCAAGCTGTGACATCTAGCGGCGGCGGAGACGTCGACCTTAGCCCTGTGATGTCACGAATTGATGAACTCGAAAATACGGGTCGCCGGACCACGGAACAACTGGCCGTTCTGTCGAGCCAGGTTGAAAGCGGATTGCAGGCCGCTTCAGCAGGTAGCAGCGACGGCAGGGCGAGTGGTCTCGTTCTGGCGATTGCGCAACTCCGCGATACAGCCCTTTCAGGCCAGCCATATGCAACGCAACTCGAAGCGTTCCGCGCACTTGCTGGGGACAGTCCAGATTTCGTCGCCGCTGCAAGTCGCTTAGCTGGAACCGCCGACGCAGGTCTGCCCACGGACGAGGAGCTTTCGGATCAATTCAGCGTGATCGCCGGGGACATTATTGCTTTGGCGCGATCCCAAGATGGTGATTGGTTAGAGCAAGCGGCCGCACGGATGTCGTCGCTGGTATCCATTCGCCGCACTGATGGACAATCGGGTGATCCTGTCGAAGACGCCGTCGCTGAAATTGAATCGCGATTGGCGTTGCGCGATGTTCCGGGTGCGGTTCAGGTTGCATCAGAGCTTTCTGACATTATCGCGGGCGAAGCGCGCACGGTCCTCGAAGGCTGGTTGTTAGAAGCGAAAACCCGGGCCGGTGCAGAACGTGCCCTGAATGCTATACACGCCTCGGCACTTGCCGGGCTTGGCGGCTGAGCAGACGGGGTAAAACACCATGTGGCGCTGGATATTTTTTCTTATTGGATTGTGCATCGCGGTCGTGGCGGTGGTTTGGTTTGTTCAAAACCCAGGTGACGTCACACTTGATTGGCGGGGTCGCCGGATCGAAACATCGGTCGGTATTCTGCTCCTGGCCACGGTTTTCTTCGGCGGTATCTGCGCGGCTATCTATCGGTTTTGGCGGTTCCTTCGTGGGGCACCAAATCAGATCGGTATGGCACTGAAGGGGCGCCGTCAGCGCAAGGGCTACGAAGCATTGGGTCGTGGTATGGTCGCCGTTGCAGCAGGTGACGCGTCCGAAGCGCGCAAGAATGCACGCCGTGCTGACGCATTGTTAGAGGGTAACGCCCCGTTGACCCGACTGTTATCTGCCCAGTCCGCCCAGTTAGACGGCGATGAAAAAGCGGCCGAGCGGTTCTTCAATGAAATGTTGGATGATCCTGAAACGCGATTCCTTGGCGTCCGCGGGCTGCTGACCCAGGCTGTCAAAGACGGCAAAAAAGAAGCAGCGCTTGATCTTGCGCAACGTGCCTATTCGATGGAACCACGAAGCGATTGGGTGGCATCCACATATTTTGATTTACAGTCGGGCGAAGGGAAATGGCTCGAAGCGCGAAAGATCAATGACGACATGGCGCGTCATCAGTTACTCAACCATACCGATGCCGAACGCCGTAAAGCGGTTATCCAATTTGAACGCGCCAAATCGGATGACACGGATCAAAAAGAAAGCCTGAGCGCGCTGAAGCGTGCATGTGATTTCGCGCCTAATTTGACACCGGCCATCGTCGCGCTGGCGAAGCGATTTGATACAGACATGAAGCCGAAAAAAGCGATTGCGCTGATTGAAAAAACTTGGCCGCACCACCCCCACCCGGACTTGGTGACGGCCTATTGGGAAGCCAGAAAAACCACTGGCGGTCTGGCCCGCGTCAAAGCAACGGAGCGTTTGGCGTCTTTAAACGAAGACCATATCGAAAGTCATCTGGCGCTTGCGCGGGCGTCATTGGATGCGGAACTTTGGGGCGAAGCCCGTAAGCATTTAATGGATGCGGGTGCTGGCGACGGCCTTGAGCCACCGGCCCGCGTGTGCCGCATGATGGCGGAACTCGAAGAACAGGAAAACAGCGACCTCGAAAAAGCCCGCGAATGGTTGGTTCGTGCCGGTGTTGCGCCGCTGGACCCCATGTGGGTCTGTAATGATTGTGGAAACGCAGTCCACACTTGGACAGCGCATTGTGGAAACTGTCATTCGTTTGACGGCTATCGTTGGAAGGTCCCGACACAGGTGCCGGGGGATGCATCTGACGAAGACACGACGGCCATGTTGCCGACCGCGTCTGCTGCGGTTGATGGGAGCACTCCTGCTCTTACGCTCAGTGACTCGAATGTTCCTGTAGTCAAACCATCCACGCCGCCAACCGCTGCATAGTCGCTGTGGCGACCTCCCTAGAACCGATCCGAACGGTAAAAGCGTTCTATAAAGGACGTGATATCAAATCACTCGCGCGTGCCGCTGCCCGCCAAGCAGCGATACAGTTCAAATCGTTAAACCGCAACCCTACCGGGTCGAATGGCTGGGTTCGCTTTCCCTATTATCACCATGTGTTCGATGACGAACAATCAGGGTTCGAGACGCATTTGAAGTACTACAAATCCATCGCTGACATCATTGGATTGGACGAGGCACTGGACTTGATGACCGGTAATGACCCGATCGATGGCCGCTATATCTGCATTACATTCGACGATGGGTTTAAAAACTGGACCGAGAACGCGCTGCCGATCCTCAAGACATTCGATGCGACCGCAGCATTCTTTGTTGCCACCGATTACATCGGCGCTGATATCTCTCATGATCGCGATAAGCTACTGGGGTTTTATGACAGTGGCGACAAATTGATGGAATTTATGACGTGGGATGATTGCCGCGCCCTTGTCGATGCAGGCATGGTCGTAGGCTCGCACAGTGTCCACCATGCACATCTGGCCGATCTTGAAGAAGATGCCGCGCGTGTCGAATTGGTGGATTCAAAAAAAGCAATCGAAGATGCGTTGGGCCAGCCTTGTGACCATTTCTGTTGCCCATTTGGTCTGCCCGGTAAAGATTTCGACCCTTCGCTGCACCCTGCCATGGCGCGGGACGTGGGCTATAAGTCATTTCTGACCACGCGACGTGGGCCCAATGGATGGGGCTCAGATGCATGTGCCATACGGCGTGATCACATGCTGGCCAACGCGCCGTTGCTCGAAGTCCGCTATTTCTTGGGGGCAGAGGACGCATGACCGTTTCCATTCGACCTGTGCGTCCCGATGAAATGCGCACTGCCAACCAGTTTCTGATTGATGTCGGGCTGACGTTGCCCACCGATCCCGCCGCCGTAGACGCGTTCTGGGCAGGGCGTGGCCAAGAGAATCCGGCCCTCAACATTCATCATGATGATGTCGCGCGCGGTTGGGTGCTTGAAGATGATGGCAAGATGGTTGGATTTTTTGGCAACCTCCCCTTGGCGGGTGTGCATCGTGGCAAACCCGTGCGCAGTGCCTGTGCCAGCGCATGGGGCATCCATCCCGATTATCGCGATCATACAGAAGACATGTGCCGTGCCTATTTCGAACAACCGAACGTCGATCTGTTGATGGTCACGTCGGCCATCAAACCAACCGCGCGGCGCTTCGAACAATTCGATGGCGCCCCTATCCCGCAACCGGGGTTGGCCGAAATCCCCTATTGGATTGTCGATGCGTGGGGGTTTCTGCGGGCGGGGTTCCGTAAAAAAGGTCAGGGCAAAACCATGTTGTGGATCATGGGGATGTTGGCATCTGTGCCACTTGATTTCACCATGCGTATGCGGGGCCGACGACCATATGGGTCGATCAATCATATCACCCCTGTAAAGCTTGATGGGATTGATGATGCTTTTGACGATTTGTGGCAGCGCAAACAACGGGAACTCAAAGATCTGATCGTCTCTACCCGTGACGCGGCCGCGTTGAAATGGTGTTTTGGTCTCGGCTCCAATAATGAGGAAACGCGCCTGATCCGTTACGACAAAGACGGCGTGCTTTTGGGCTATGTCGCGGTGGTTTTGGAAACAGTCGCCGATATCGGCCTCAAGCGCTTAAAAGTCGCTGACGCGTTGATTGATAATGATGACCCTGACATCGCCAAGGCGCTATTTGCGGCGGCGTATGAATATGGCATCGCCAAGCGATGTCACGTGGTTGAGATGATTGGCTTGCCGCCATCACTGCGCACGCTCATCGACAAACACAAACCGTTTAGCCGCCCGATGGCGACGCAACCGTTTTACTACAAGGTTGTAAATCCCACCTTGACCGATGCCGCCGCCAATCCGGATGGTTGGTACATCACCGCCTTTGATGGTGACACGGTGATTTTGTAGGCTAACGTAATCAGGTCACGATGATACACGAACACGGCGCTTGCTCTGCGACGTGACGAGATGTGCTCCCGATAACTAAACTCTTGAGTGTCCCTAGACCGCGTGTGCCCATCGCGATCATTTCGACCTTCTCGCGGTTAGCCACGTCCAGAATGACATCGTCGGGGTCACCTTCAATAATCAGTGCGGATGTGGGCGTGATCTCCTGTTCACCGAGAATGGTACGTGCTCTCTTGACCGAGAGATTTGCAATAGCTTGGCGGATCTCGAAGTCCTCGTCAGCCTGGGCTGCGGCATGAAGATCTGCCATCATCCAGCTTGGAATATTGGCGAGATGTGTGTCTGTTGCGGCTGGTGGTCGCTCGACTATATGTTCAGCCTCAGCCATCGCCCTAATTTGATCGGGGATCGGTTTTTTATCGATAACGGCAAGCAGAATGATATCCATGTGCCCAGATTTGGCGATGTCGGCACCTATGTGAACAGCGCTTTCCGCTGTGCTTGAGCCATCTGTGGCAATAAGTACTGCAGTCATTTTCATCTTCCTTTGTGAATGTAGAAATGACTAACAGTAAACCTGGGCCGACCGACGACAGTTTTGATTAAAGTCAAAATAAGACCGGCTCAGGGCCTCATTTTTTGCGCAGGCTTTATGACAGTGTTAGTGGGGGCACGATCTTGCAGAATCTAAGTCATTTTTTCGACGTCAGGCACATCAATGTTTGATTTATATCATCACACGAAAATCATTTGATAGTTTAATACAAAGCCTAGGTATCATTTTTGGAGGAGCGAGAGTCAGATGGTCGAAAAATCCGATTTATCATCAATGACACCTTCTTGGTTGTCACAAATGTATGAACCAATGCGTTGGGCTGGTGGAAAGGTTGCTGAGTTTTTTGCACCAAGTTCCGAAGCTGCAACCACCGATTCTCAATACGAAGTCAGCGTTGAACTGCCTGGCGTATCCGACGAGGATATCAGCGTCGAGGTGCACGATGGGCGCTTAACTGTCGCGGGTGAAAAACAAAGCCAACATCAAGAAGAGGGAAAGAATTTCTTCTTCTCTGAGCGTACATATGGAAAGTTCCAGCGGGTATTTCGCTTGCCCGCTGATGCGGATGAATCAAAAGTCTCTGCGACCCACAAGGATGGCGTTTTGACTATTAATATTGCGAAGCGAACACCGAATGAGCGCGGAGCGAATAGTATTCCGATCACACGCGGTTAATGGGATAGGAAGTGCGGAGTATCTGCGCCGCTGATCTGCATCGACTTGACCCTGACTGAAAGCCGGACGTTAAGGCGAAAATCATTCGAGTCTTACCTGTCGGCATCTCCGTTCTTGAGACGAAACGCCGTCGGTGTAATTTGCGTGCCAGTCGATTTGCGCTTCTCCTTATGAAACCTTTCGGCGGGTGTAAACTACACGGTGGACCTGTCGAATTGCCGATCTGACCGTTAAGAGCGCCGGAGCAAACCCTGATGATATTGCCACTTCATTTGAAGGACGTATGGGGTAAACCCCTCTATACAAATGGATTAGGTACATCTCCTTAGAGTAATTCCAATATGAAAATGCTTTATTGCCATGAAATTTAGGCCGCAGTTTTGTGGTCAATAACTCTATGGATATAAGAGCATGATAAATACTTCAGAAAATAGTGAATAGGTTACAGAGCCGGCAACAAAGAGCCAAGGCGCCCTGTCGTTCTTGCACAAATTCTCTTTCAAAATACCAGCGGCGTTTTTTGCTGCGAGCCTGATCGCTTCGTTCACCACGGGATTTATTCTGTTAATAGATGCTCGAGAAGGCATCGTTGAGCAAAATGACAAGCAACTGACGGCGTCGGTGGAAACCCGAAAAGAGTTCTTGAGTGAGTATCTGGAGTCGATCAACCAAGATATTCGAACACAACTGGAAAACCCCGTAATGTTCGATGCGCTTGATGCTTTTAAATCTGGCTGGAATCGATTGCCCGGCGATCAACTCACCCTACTCCAGCAGCTCTATATCACAGACAATCCCAATCCGACTGGACAGAAAGAAGAGCTAGACTACGCATTTGACGGTTCTGCTTATTCTGATGCGCACAAACAGTATCATCCCTACATTAGGAAGTTCCTCCGCGAGCGTGGATACTACGATATTTTTCTATTCGATATTGAGGGCAATCTTGTTTACTCCGTATTCAAAGAACTTGATTATGCGACCAATTTAAACACTGGCGAATGGAAAGATAGTGACCTAGGGAATGCTTTCCGTGCCGCTGTGTCGACCACCGACCGAGATAAGCTGTCTTTCTTTGATTTCCGTCCTTATGCGCCCAGCGCGAATGCTCCGGCGAGTTTCATCAGCGCGCCCATGATTGATGAAAACGGTGTAACCCAAGGTGTGCTGGTCTTCCAAATGCCTGTTGAGAGGCTAAACAGCATCATGACGAGTGAGACGGGGTTGGGAGAAACTGGTAAGGCTTTTCTTGTCGGAGAAGACTTCCTCATGCGCAGCCAAGACCGGTTTAGTGAGGACAACACCATCCTAGCCAAGGCCGTTGATAATAAATACGTCAAGGCGGCCCTGGCAGGTGAATCAGGAACTGGCGACTATACAGACGCACAGGGACGTTTTGATCGTATTGCCTACTCGTATTTAGACTACAATGGCACACGCTGGGCATTTATCGTGGATGTCGCCCACCACGAGATCGATGCCCTCATAAATAAGCTTCTCAATGACACGATCATCATATCACTTATGGTGCTGGGTGTTGTGAGTGTCCTCGGATACTTGTTCAGTCGCACGGTTTCAACGCCGATCAACAGACTTTCTATGGCTATGAATATACTTGCGACAGGTGATCGTCAGGTTGATATCCCAGGCCTGGCTCGGAAAGGTGAAATCGGCGATATGTCGCGCACGGTACAAGTGTTTAAAGAGAGTTTGATTGAGAACGATCGTTTGCAGCAGGAGCAGCGAGAGGCAGAACGCATGGCTGATGAGAAAGCCGAAGCCACCCGCAGGAAAACGATGATGGAAATGGCAAAGTCATTTGAAAAGAGTGTTATGGGTGTGGTCGAAGCATTGAGTGCGGCCACAACAGAAATGCAATCATCGGCTGAGACCCTTTCTCACTCATCTGAGGGCGCAAGTCAAAAAGCCACAGCGGTTGCTGCGGCGTCTGAAGAAGCTAGCACGAATGTGCAAATAGTTGCAGCTTCCGCTGAAGAATTGACGGCCTCGGTTGAGGAAATTGATCGTCAGGTTGCACAAAGCAATACGATCGCGCAGTCGGCTGTGAAGGAAGTGCGTCAGACAAACGAGAAAGTTGAGGGCTTGGCTTCAGCAGCCCAGAAGATTGGTGATGTTGTTGAATTAATCAACGACATTGCGTCGCAAACCAGTTTGCTGGCTTTGAACGCGACAATTGAGGCTGCACGCGCTGGTGATGCTGGAAAGGGCTTCGCCGTTGTTGCATCTGAGGTCAAGAATTTGGCGCAGGAAACATCGAAAGCAACTGAAGAAATCGGTGCACAGGTATCTGCGATCCAAGCAGCGACGAATGGGGCCGTTCAGGCCATCCGAGGAATTGGTGGAACCATAGATGAGATGGGTGACATCGCTGGGTCAATATCTGCAGCGGTAGAGCAGCAAGGCTCTGCGACTCGGGAGACCGCGTTCAATGTTCAACAGGCTGCAACTGGCACCCAAGAGGTATCCAGCAACATTGTCCAAGTAACCCAAGCAGCGCACGATACGCAGTCGTCGTCGGGTCAATTGCTTGATACCGCAAATGAATTAGCCCAACAGGGCGAGGTTTTGCGGAATGAAGTGCAGAACTTCCTGCAATCCGTTCGCGCCTAGGGTGGAATCCGCCTCCGGCTTGGTCTGTTAACGCGATGGCTGGCATGGATAATCGATCTTCGAGATTCTGATCCAGTCGCCACAGAGCTGCGTGCACCGAATTTTTATTGGCCGCGCGTCAGGAATTGCCGATCTCGGTTCTTGACAGGAAACGCCGCCGGTGTAATTTGCGCGCCATCCGGTTCGCCCTGCGAATACACGCGAACACAGGGTACGCCGATGTAGCTCAGTTGGTAGAGCAACGCATTCGTAATGCGTAGGTCCGCGGTTCAAGTCCGCGCATCGGCACCAGTCGCCTCGAAGGCTTAGCGCCTTTTCCTGAACTATCCGATTTTTCGACCGTGACAATATCGTGGCTTCATGTGTCCAGTTGCTATGTTCGCCGATGGATTAAGGTGGAGGGGCACCCAGAGACTCCCGAAGGCAAAGGGTTGTTTCGAGCTCAATGCTTTGCGCTGGCGGTGATCCATTCACGATGTCCCATAACATGTTTGCTGCCCGTATACCCATTTCACGATGGGGCACGTGGACGGTCGTGAGTGTCCGGTCCGCGATGGACGCCAACTCGATATCGTCAAAGCCGGTGATGGAAACATCTGCGGGCACTTTCATGCCCATCTTATTGGCCCCTTGCAGGGCCCTCGTGGCCAAGACATCGTTCCAATACACCACAACTGTCGGGGCATCCGCTCTGCTCATCAAAGCCTGAAAGGCAACGGCACCATTTTCGATGCCATAAGGGGTTTCGATAAGTTGAAGTGTATGGGTGCTCAAGCTTGCCTCCGTCATGGCATCGTGCACCCCCAGTACTCGTTGTGCTGCGCGGTCGTTGGATTGTTGGTGGGCGGATATGAAGCCAATGTTGTGATGCCCCTTTGCGATGATGGCGGCGGTCAAACCTTTCATGGCGCGACGGTTATCAAACCCAATCGACAGCCGGGATTGCGCGGGATCGTATGCCCAGGCGCACAGCACGGGAATCTCTCTGTTCGCCAGGAAACGATATACGTCTTCGCTGAGATGATGACCTATCAATAGCAATCCATCGGCACCTCGGGCCGTGAGCGTGCGGATTTGGTCAGCCTCTAACTCTTCTTGATAGGAAAAGCTGGCAATAAAAAGGGTCACACCTTTTCCGCGAAGGGCTTCTTGGAATGCCTGAATGCCCCGCGCAAAACGGCGTTCTCCATGGTAGGGATGATCGCGCCGATCATATTGGTGGACTTGGCCATCAAGGCGCGGGCACCAAAATTAGGGTAGTAACCCAGTTCGCGCACGGCATCCAAAACCCGTTCCTGGGTTTGCTTTTGAACCCGGTTAGGCGAATTCATGCACCGGGAAACCGTTGCTGTAGATACGTTAGCCAATTGCGCGACATCTTCTAGGGTCGGCACGGTTGGCTTTGGCAAGGTTCTCTCCATCAGAGTAAAAATCCACATCACACGATAGTAGGCTAAATCACAACATGAAAACTTTTTACTGTAAGCGCTTGCATTAAAAAATGTAAGCGCTTACATTACGGACAGCTCAGGCAGAGCACTTAGGGAGAAGGATGGCTTTATGTTCATGGGAATAGCAGTGGTTTTGTTCGTCGCATATTTTCTGAATGTCTTTTTGGGGGCTGTAACCGGCAACCAGATATTGGGGGACATTCCGGAGATGCTGATGCTCGCCGTTTCAACACTATTCTTCGTCGTCGCAATCCTAAAACGAGAGGCTGAAGCGAAAAGTAAAGTCTCACAATAATAGAAATCCGGGAGGAAAAGACTTTGGAAACCGAATTGAAATCTGCGGAACGCCGAAACTTTTTGAAATTAACAGGCAAGGGTGCTTTCACAGCCGCCGTGGTCGCTGGCGCAGCGGGCACGCTGTGGTCGGAAGAGGCCGTTGCCCAGACAGCGAAAGAAGAGAAAGATCGCCAAAAAGCAGCTGAACACGTCATGACCATCGCAACGGCTTATGTGTTTGGTGCATCACGCAGCTATCCGATCATGCAGTTGGACCTAAAAGAAAATATTCAGAACGCAACCAACGGCAAAGTTTACGTCAAACTAGCACATGGTGGTCAGTTGGGTGCCGGCGGTGCATTGGTGCAAAAAGTTCAGGGCGGCACGATCCAAGCTGCGCAACATTCCTTGTCGAACTTTGCAGCTTTCGCGCCTGCAGCCGATTTGATCAATCTTCCTTATTTCTGTGGTGCAAACCAACGGTTCGTAAACCTGGTGCATTCAGATGCTTGGAAACAAGACGTTGAAGCAAAGGTTGAGGCGAAAGGCTTCAAGGCGTTGTTCTATATTGTCATAGATCCACGTGTTGTTGCGATCCGCAAAGGCGGCGCAGGTGCTGTTAAACTTCCGAGTGATCTATCTGGTGTGAAGTTCCGCGTACCTGGATCGAAAATGTTGCAGCAGTACTACAAAATGGTGGGTGCGAACCCAACGCCTGTGGCTTGGGGTGAAACACCGTCAGCGATTAAACAGGGTGTTGCAGATGCCCTCGATCCATCCGTGGGTGCTCTTTATGTGTTCGGTTTCAAAGATATCCTAAGCCACGTTACATTCACCCAGGCGGTGCCTGACAGCCAAGTGTTCTCTTGTAACCTTAAGTGGTTCAACTCCATGCCAAAAGATGTTCAAGAAGGCATCGAGATTGCATCCGAGATCACGGCGCACCAGAACTTGGCAAAAGTTCCTTCTGCTCGGAACTACGCGATGGCCGAACTTCGCAAGTCCGGCGTTGAATTCCACTCGCTTTCAGATGCTGAGCTCGCTCAGTGGAAAGAAGCTGGCGGATATCAGCGCAAGGAATGGGATCAGTTCAAAATCGAACTTGCCGGTTCCATGGCAGCCTTTGAGAAACTCGAAGGTGGCGCCAATACACAAAGCCGCTACTACGTTCATGATGCTTAAATAGCAGATGCCGCCAGTAAACCCTTAACCAGGTCATTGCTGGCGGCATTTCGCTTTTCAGGCTGTTTCAAATAAGCGTTTCCATCAGAAGTATTATTGCTTCTGTCGGGCGGCTGCCCGGACGCTTAAGACAAAAGTGAGCTAGCTGATGTCTTCGATTTTTTCAAAACTCAATCAAAACGCTGAGCGTTGGGCATTGTTGTTTTTCTACGTCCTTTTGGTCGCAACAATGTTCGTTGAGGTGCTCAGGCGCGAAGTCTTTTCCTACTCCTCCATCTGGGGTGAAGAGATTGTCCGGTATTCATTCATTTATCTGGCATGGATAGGTGCGGCTTCGGCCGTGCGCGAGCGTGCGCACATCCGAATCGACGTTCTGATGCATTACCTGTCACCTCGGATGAAAGCGCTGCTTTATATCTTCGGTGACCTTGTGATGTTCGTGGTCGCGTTGATCGCACTTTACTGGTCCTTTGAAACAGTTGCCGTATCTTGGGAATTTGGTTCCGTCAGCCACGGGTTACGCGTGTCTATGGTGTGGTTCCTAGCCGCTGTTCCCATCGGATTTACCATCATGATCGTTCGCCTCATGCAGTCGTTCCTGCGCGACGTTCAATCCCTTCGTTCGGGCGAGCCCGTTTACGAAGGCGACAAACTTTTTGATTGAGGTGTCAGATGTTATTTAACGCTCTTCAAGAACAAACAATCGTCCTTGGCTGGGATTTCTATGTCCCTGTCATTATATTCGTCGCCTTTTGCGCGCTGGCCGTCCCTATATGGGCGTCTGTCGGTGCGGCAGCTATCGCGATGCTGCTGATGTCTGGTGCATTGCCATTGTCACTGGTCGGCGAATCCTTGTTCGATGGTATCGATGCCTTTGCGCTGACAGCCGTCCCGCTGTTCATCTTAACGGGTGACGTGCTTGTTCGGTCTGGCCTCAGTCGAAAATTCCTGAATGTGGCCGAAGCCCTCACGTGTTGGACAAAGGGTGGGTTTGGATCTGCGACGGTTCTGGTCTGCGGTATGTTCTCCGCAATTTCCGGTTCCGATGCCGCAGGTGCTGCCGCAGTTGGCCGCATGACCATCGATCGACTTGTCGAATCTGGGTATCCGCGTCCTTATGCGTGTGCGCTGGTTGCATCAGGTGCTTGTACAGGGGTTCTGATCCCGCCATCGATTGCGTACATCATCATTGGTTTGGTTCTGGGTATTTCCGCATCGACGCTGTTTATGGCGGCGCTTATCCCGGGTGTTGCGATCCTGGTTGCGATCCTGATCACTAACATCGTTATGAACCGCATCTACTCATATGAGGGTGGTGGAAATATGAGCATCGGCGAATGGGCCAGCAACTTGTGGGCCGCTATCGCTGATGGATGGTACGCTTTTCTTGTACCAGGGATCATTTTCTATGGGATTTTCTCTGGCCGTTTGACACCAACCGAAGCGGGCGCCACAGCCGTGATTGTGACGCTTATCCTGGGCTTTATCTTGAAAACGGTGAAGTTTTCTGATTTCCCAGCGATGTTGGTCAGTTCGGCCAAGGTGAACGGTGTGATCCTTCCGATCATCGCGTTCTCGTTGCCGCTCGCGCAGGCGCTGGCAATCTTGGGTGTGCCGCAGGGCTTCGTCTCCTCGGTTTCGTCCCTGACAGATGATCCATATATGTTGACGTTGATCATGATCGGTATCTTAATCGCTGCGGGCTGTGTGATGGAAACAACACCAAACATCGTCATCATGGCGCCGATCTTGAAGCCACTGGCGGACTCCATCGGTATGCACGAAATTCAATTTTGCATTATGATGATCACCGCCTTGGGTGTGGGTTTCATTACGCCACCGCTTGGCTTGAACCTGTTTGTCGTCTCCGGCATAACGGGTGAATCGGTCTTGCGAATAGCATCCCGAGTGGGTCCATTTGTGATCTTTATGCTCATCGTTACGTTGATGATTGGGTTCTTCCCCGAAATCTCGCTGACGATGTTACCTGACAATCTAAGATAGGAACTTCAAATGCCGCGTAAATATCTAAAAAAGGCGACTTTAACGTCTCAGTCTGATGCCTCTAACGTCCATGACATCGTCACGGAAATGCTGACCAAGATCGAAGCAGGAGGTGACGAGGCAGCGCTTGAATACGCCGCCAAACTAGACAAGTACGACGGCCCTGTCATCCTGAGGGAGGAAGACATCGCCGCCGCATCGGCCAAAGTGCCAAAGAAGCTGAAAGACGATATTGCCTTTGCGCACGACAATGTACGCCGCTTTGCCGAAGTACAGAAAAGCACCATGAAAGACGTCGAACTAGAGGTTGTTCCTGGCCTCATCGCAGGTCAAAAGGCAATCCCGTGTCAGTCGGCGGGGTGTTATGTTCCGGGTGGTCGCTATAGCCATATCGCCAGTGCTATTATGACGGTGACGACGGCCAAGGTAGCGGGCTGTGGGCACATCACGGCATGTTCACCGCCGCGTCCAGACGAAGGCATTGCGCCAGCCATTATCTATACCGCTGATCTGTGTGGTGCGGATAAGATTCTATCCATGGGGGGCGTACAAGGTGTGGCCGCGATGACCTTTGGTCTGTTCGGGTTGCCAAAATCGGACATCCTTGTGGGCCCTGGGAACCAGTTCGTTGCCGAGGCCAAGCGCATCTTATTTGGACGCGTTGGGATCGACATGATCGCAGGCCCGACCGATAGCCTTATTCTTGCTGACGAAACCGCTGACCCATATATCGTTGCTGTGGATTTGGTGGGTCAGGCAGAGCACGGTTACAACTCTCCGGTTTGGCTGGTAACAGATAATCAAGCACTGGCAGAAAAAGTGATGGAGATCGTGCCCGGACTGATTGATGACCTGCCTGGACTAAACGGTGAGAACGCAGCTGCCGCATGGCGTGACTATGCCGAAGTGATTGTTTGTGACAACCGCGAAGAAATGGCAGCGACATCAGATGAATATGCCCCCGAGCATCTGACCGTACAGGCCGAGGATCTCGATTGGTGGCTGGGGCGTTTGCAGTGTTATGGATCGCTGTTCCTTGGCGAAGAAACCACTGTGGCATTTGGCGATAAGGCATCGGGGACCAACCACGTGCTGCCGACATCACAATCGGCAAAGTACACGGGTGGTCTTTCTGTTCACAAGTACATGAAGATCGTGACCTGGCAACGGGCGACCCGCGATGGTTCCAAACCTATTGCCGAAGCCACGGCCAGAATTTCAAGACTCGAAGGGATGGAAGGTCACGCGCGGAGTGCCGATGCGCGACTTTATAAATACTTCCCGGATGAGGAATTTGACTTAACAGCGGCGGGTTAACGGAATTGGATGGCGAAGTTATTCAAGCTTCGTCATCCCCCTTCTACAGCGGCTACCGGTGACGCAAAGGATCGACGATGTATCAAAAAATAGTATTAGCTTTGTCACTCGAACACGGCATCGCAGAGCAAGGGATAAAGCTGGCGCGTGCGCTGAAAAACGAAGGCGGCGATATCATTGCTGTCCACGTGTACGAACCATTACAGGGTTCCGCCAGCACGTATGTTTCTGAAGACGCTGTTGCCAGCGCACTTCAGCATGCCAAGGATGTATTGGCCGAGCGCGTGGCTGACCATCCCGACCTGAAATCGGAGCTCATCAAAGGGCACTCCGGCCGTGCTATCAACGATTATGCGGAAAAAATTGGTGCGGATTGCATCATCATCGGGTCACACAAGCCGGGTCTTAGAGATTTCTTGTTGGGCTCCACCGCAGCGCGCGTCGTGCGACACGCGAACTGCTCGGTCCACGTGCTGCGCTGAACAAGAGAGTTCCTCTAACGAGCGTATAATTCTTATGCTGCGCTACGTTGAAGATTGATATCGACCAAAAATATTTGTTCGATGATCGGCCAGATCTCTTGGTTGGTGTAGTGAACGCCCCTCAGGCCTTTGGCAACTGCTGCTCGACCAAGGTCATCCAATATTGGCACCCCGCCGATAGAATCTCGTCATTCAGATCATAATGCGGATTGTGTAGTGATGCGCTACATGGGCCCTCATCGCCGTTGCCGATCAAGATATAGCAGCCGAGTTTTTGCTGCAGCATGCGGGCGAAGTCTTCGGACGCACCACAGGTTGGGCAATCAGGGTCAACGCCGACGTCTCCTGCGACCGTTTGTGCGGCGCGGATAGCGGCGTCTGTTTCCTCTGGCGAATTCACCGTGGGCACAAAATCATGTTGATAGCTTACATCGCCCTCGGCACCGTGGGCCGCACAAATGCCAGCAACTATTTCACGCATACGACGTTCAATGGTTGTTTGAACATCCGTTGAAAGTGCCCGGCAATCGCCCTTAATGGTAAAGGTTGAGGGGATAATGTTCCGTGCGCCGTCGGTATAAACTTCGGTGATCGACACCACACCCCATTCCCGAGAACTGAGCGACCGCGATACGATGGTCTGTAGTCCTTGTATTATTTCGGCCCCGACGATGATCGGATCAACGGTCCGTTCCGGCATAGATGCGTGGCCACCACGACCATGGATGGTGATTTCAAAAACATCTTCGGATGTCATGATCGCACCCTTGCGGACAGCAAAGTGCCCTGCGGGAATACCGGGCATGTTGTGCATGCCGTACACAGCCTCCATCGGGAAGCGTTCAAACAACCCATCATCAATCATCGACAGCGCGCCGCGTCCGTCTTCTTCGCTGGGCTGAAATATGAAATAAACTGTGCCGTCGAATGTATCAGCTTCCGATAGCATCTGCGCTGCGCCCAACAGCATCGATGTGTGACCGTCATGCCCGCAGCCATGAAACACATTCGCGATGGTGGATTTGTGATCGAACTTATTGGCTTCCTGGATCGGGAGCGCGTCCATATCCGCGCGCAAGCCAATGGCGCGATTGCCATTGCCGCGCTTTAAAACGCCGACCACGCCTGTCTGACCGATGCCGCGATGGACCTCTAGGTCGAATTCCTCGAGCAGTTCAGCGACCTTTTCCGACGTTCGAATTTCGTTGAACCCCAATTCGGGATTGCGATGGATATCCCGCCGCCATCTGGTCATATCATCATGGATCGGGTTGCTTACGATGTTCATTGTTTTACCGAAAATTAAATACCGAGCAGATGCTCGTGATTGACTAAGAGTTGTATAGAAGTGCGGCCGTATCCGAAATCAAAAACCCGGCCCTGATAAAACAAACGTAACTGGATATACCGGCCAGCACGCTGGTTCCCATGCATATATTTCCAACGGTTCTCGCATGCCTGTTCATCCACTTCACGAGGCCACTACTTGTCATGGGGGCGCGTCCTTGTTCATGCCAATGCGCGCGGACAAAAAACACATGCGCAAAATATGCAAATCCGGCAATCACACCGCCATATCCGACGCCATAGATGAACCAGTTCATCACCATGGGCAGTTTGGCTCCCAGCGAGAGTGATGGTTCGTCCAGCGGGATCAGTGACATCGACATGGCCGCTAATAAGACCAGAACGGCCCCGCCGTTGAGCGCAATGGCGGATACCGTGAACACACGCGCATAAGCAAAGACGTTTGATAGAATGTGTTCTTGTTCACGCTGTTTGTGTTCTGAGTGAGGGTCAGTCTCGGACATAATTCTCTCGTGGTATCAACGTCATGATTGGATGGCCAAGATAACGCGCAACTCACCAAGAGTCTCGGGCAACAAAAAACCCCGGTGCGCACACCGGGGTTTCTGTTTCGTGTCTGAAGTGACAGTCTATTCGCGATTGCCGAACAGGCTGAGAAGCATCAGGAACATGTTGATGAAGTTCAAGTACAGCGAAAGTGCGCCCATCAGGCTTTTCTTTGCAGCGGTTTCACTGCCGTCCCCTTCGTAGTAAGAAGATTTGATGCGCTGTGTGTCGTACGCGGTCAATCCAGCGAAGACCAAGACGCCGATCACGGAGATCGTGAATTGCATGGCCGAGCTTTCGAGGAAGATGTTGACGATGCTCGCCAAGATAATCCCGATTAAGCCCATCATCAGGAACGAGCCCATGCCCGTCAGGTCTTTCTTGGTCGTATAACCAAACAAGCTGAGGCCTGCGAAGGCGCCCGCCGAGATAAAGAACACGCGTGCGATGCTAGATCCCGTGTAGGTCAAAAAGATCGTCGAGAGCGACACACCCATGACAGCAGCAAAGGCCCAGAATACGATCTGTGCGGTCGATGCGCTCATCTTATTGATGCCAAAGCTCAATGCCAGTACGAAGCCGAGCGGTGCGAGCATGACGACAAAGGACAAGCCCGAGCCGAACAATGTTTGCATCAAAGCGGGTTGTGTCGAAACGACATAAGCCATCAGGCCGGTAATCGCCACGCCTGCAGCCATGTAGTTGTAAACACCCAGCATGTAGCTGCGTAGACCTGCATCAATGGATGCATCATACGCTTGCGTTGGTGTCATCCGCTGTGTGCGGTTATTAGGTCCGATAGCCATTTCAAACTCCTGTGTTCAGGTAACATTTGCCTGTTATGAAAATAGGGTACCTCACCCACAATTTTCAATGGAAACTGGCACAACTTAACAAAATTTCATCTGCCGGGAAACCATTGATATATAATGGTTATTTAGTCATTGCGCAGATATGGGGCCGTTTTCATCCCCAAAATGCGCCATGAACCGGCCAATCCGAAGCCAATTGTGGCTGCCAAGGCCAAAATAACGGTCATCCCGGCGTCGATCGGCAACCACGCCCATTCCATCCGCATTAGGAAGTTTATCACCCCCCAGGATGCCAATGTCCCGACGCCGACAGCGGCCAGACCGGTGATCAGGCCCAACACGCCATATTCCAAAACGAACATGGTCGCGATCCGACCGCGCGTTGCGCCCAAAACTTTGAAGACGACGGCATCAAAGGTGCGACGTCGTTGCCCGGCGGCCAAGGCACCGGCCAACACAATAGCCCCTGCGATCACAGTTACCCCGGCGACGGAGCGGATGGCGCCGCTGATCCCCTCTAACAATTGGGCGGCAGCCTGTAGGGCTTCGCGGACTTGAACGGCGGATACGTTATCGAATGCATCGGTCACGGCGCGCTCCAGAATTTTCTCAGATTCTGGCGTCGCATTGGCTGCAGCGATATGAGTATGCGGTGCGCCTTCCAGCACGCCGGGTGATAAAATCACAGCAAAATCAAACCGAAGCGAACCCCAGTTAATATCCCGAAGCGACGCGATCTCGGCGGTGATCTCTCGGCCCAGGATATTGATGGCCAGGGTGTCGCCCACATTCACGCCAAAGCCATTGGCCAGCTTGGCATCGAAACTGATGAGTGGTGGGCCTGCATAATCGCTGGGCCACCATTCCCCGGCGACTATCTTTGTTTCCGGGTTCATATCAGTAGCTGACGTAAATGCACGATCGCCGCGCAGTGCCCATTGGTTCTCGGGTGGGACATTTTTTGGGTCAGCGGCGACGCCGTTGATTTCAACAATGCGGCCACGCACAACGGGCTCGCGGATCAGGCCCGAAACGCCTTCTGTTCCCGTCACGATGCGATCGAACTCTTCAACCTGATGCGGCTGTATATCGATAAAGAAATAGGCGGGGGCTTGTTCAGGCAGATTATCGGAAATCTGCTTGGAGACATTGCTTTCAATCTGGACCACCGCGACCAACACCGAAAGCCCGAGGCCGAGGGACAAAATCACCCCTGGCGCAGCCGTGCCGGGCCGATAGACGTTCGCCAGCACCAATCGCATCAGCGCGTTGCTGGGTTTGATGCGACGGCTGATTGAAATAAGTGCAGCCCCTGTCAGGCGCAGCAATCCAAAGGTCGCTAACGCACCCAAGATGAACCAAAACGCAAAGCGCGGGTCTGTCGCAGTGAAAAAGACCAGCGCGGACAATGTGGTAATGCCTAGCCCCAACCATACCAAAAAGAAATTGGGTGGACGTTGGGCCAACGGTTGTGCGGCGGCGCTGAACAAGTCGCGCGGCGATACCTGACGGGCACGCCCGATGGGCCATAGCGCGGCCGTAATGGCGATGACAAATCCAAATGCAGCGGCAGCGACAATCGCACTGGGATAAAGCGCCAACTCAGGGCGAACGGGAAGTGTATCGGCAAATGAACCCAACAAGGCCGCGGGCAAGGCGATGCCACCAATTATGCCAACGGTGATGCCGACAGCGGCCAAACACATCAACTGCAATATGTAAATCGACACGATCAGCCCCGCGTCGGCGCCTAAACATTTCAACGAAGCGATGGTGCGGGTCTTGCTTTCCAGGTACGCGGTCACGGCGCGGGTGATCCCGACACCACCCACCAACAGGACAGTGTAACCAACAAAACTCATGAACAGGGTCAGGCGATCAATGAACCGTTGCACGCCGGGCGCGGCTTCGTCAGTGCCACGTATGCGCCATCCGGCATCGGGGAATGCGGCGACCAAGTCTTCGCGCCATACCTTGGCATCAACGCCTGCGGGCAAATCCAACCGGTAATAATACCGGATCAAGCTGCCTGGTTGGACGAGGCCCGTGGCCTCCAACGCGTCTGTTGCAATCATCAGGCGGGGGCCAAAGTTGATCATGTTGGTGACGCGATCAGGTTCTTTATCGATCATACCCGCCACGCGGAACTGCGCCTTGCCTACGCGGACCAAATCACCGATTTCAACGCCCAGTTTCTCCAACAGGTTCGGATCGACCAATGCACCTGCATGGCCATCCTTCATCGCCAGGGCGTCCTGAATGTTCGCAGTAGGTGTTATAGCCAGTTCACCTGCCAGCGGATAAAGATTATCAACGGCCTTAAGTTGGACCAATGTGCGGTTGTCTGAATCCAGCGTGGATACCGCCATCGCCCGCATGCCAATGGCTTTGGATACTGCATCGGACGTTTGTTCCAAATATGCACGTTCTTCTGCGGATGTAGGACGATGCACTAGGCGAAGTTCAATGTCTCCGCCTAGCAACTGTTTTGCATCGGCACGCAGTCCGCCAATGATGGCCGAACTGGACCAGCCGACTGCGGCAATTGCCCCAACACCGAGAGCTAGGCACGCCAGGAACACGCGAAAGCCTTTGATGCCACCGCGCATTTCGCGCCGCGCTAATCGCCATGCCAGGGATAGGTTTGTCATGCTGAGCCCTTAGTCCGCAGCTTCGACTGTGTTGTGGTCATCTGCGACGATCTTGCCGTCAGCGATGGAAATGCGTCGTGCGCACTTATCGGCCAAGCGCATTTCATGGGTCACCAACACCAGCGTTGTGCCATTGCGTTCGTGTACACCAAACATCAAATCCATGATTTTTTCACCGGTTTCACCGTCCAAGTTGCCGGTTGGTTCGTCGGCCAAAATCAATGCGGGTCGTGGTGCCAGCGCACGGGCGAGTGCCACGCGTTGTTGTTCGCCACCCGATAGCTGGCCCGGATAATGTGTTGTGCGATGACCAAGACCGACTTCAGTTAAGGCTTCTTCGGCCCGCGTGAAGGGGTCGTTGCCGCCGCTGAGCTCCAACGGCAAGGCGACGTTTTCCAACGCTGTCATGTTTGGAATCAAATGAAAGTCTTGGAACACAATGCCGATTTGCTCGCCACGGACGCGCGCAAGTTCGTCTTCGCTCTTCCCATCAAAGGCAATCCCCCCTACATGGACAGACCCTTTGGTTGCGCGTTCCAGGCCAGCTAATATCATCAACAATGATGTTTTCCCGGACCCGGATGGGCCGACAATACCGACCGTTTCGCCGCTTCCAACATCTAGATCAATGCCACGTAAAATCTCAACGTCACCCGCGTCGCTTGATAACGTCAGTTCGACCTCTGTTAAATGGATCAGAGAAGAATTTGCGTCGGTCATGTTTATTTCCGATGTCTCGTGCGTATATATGTCGAGTGGCATAACAATAAGGTCCAATGGTTTTGATGGATATGCGGCAAAAACAAAAGAATTCAATGCACGGTTTTGTGATCGCGCTCTGCATTGCCCTTACAACATTTACGGCTGGGGCGGCCAATTCGATCACTTTGGTGGTCTTTGGTGATAGTCTGAGCGCGGGTTACGGCTTGGAAAAGCAATATGCATTTCCGACCCGGTTGGGGGACGCGTTGACCGCCAAGGGCTATGATATCAATGTCGTGAATGCCGGTGTATCCGGAGACACGACGGCGGGTGGTCGCGCGCGCTTGGCCTGGACTCTCAGCGATGATGTTGATGCGGTCATCCTGGAACTGGGTGCCAACGATGCCTTGCGGGGCTTGGGGACAGAACAGGCGTTTCAGAATTTGGCTGCCATGTTGCAAACGTTGGCTGACAATAATATTCCCGTGTTGTTGGCGGGGATGCATGCGCCGCCAAACATGGGTGAAGACTACGGCAAAGCGTTTGATGAAATCTATCAGCGTTTGGCCCAGGAATTTGACGTGGTGTTCTATCCATTCTTTTTGGATGGGGTGGCGGCGAACCCGGCGCTCAATATCGACGATGGTATTCACCCCAATCCGGCGGGTGTCGATGTGATTATCGAGCGGATTATGCCCGACGTGGAAACGCTGTTGAAAAAAGTGGACGCGAAATCGGGTGGTGCGTCTTGAGCACATTTCCCGTAGCGTTTTCCAACTCTTCTAACCCCAAATCTATCTGCGCGGAATTGTGTGACGGTCTCGGCACCGGTCACGGCGAGGGACTTGGTATTCTGTACCTTACTGATGTCATTGCGGATGAGCTCAATAACTTTGTTGATGCCCTGAGAATCTCGACCGGGATCGATGCATGGATCGGTACGCTAGGTGTGGGTGTGATCGCAAATGAACGCGCGGCCTTTGATCAACCTGCTGCGGTCGCGATGATTTTGGACGTGCCGCCCAGTGATTTTCGATTGTTACCGATAAGCCCGATCCCTGGCAGTCTTCTGGAAGATGTCCAGCACTGGGTGGAAACTGTCCGCCCAAGTGCCGGCATCGTTCATGCCGATCCATCCAACCCGACCATCGCCAAAATGATCAAGGGGACAGCTGAGCGCTCTGGTGCATATCTGGTCGGGGGTCTGACTTGTTCGCGCACATCGCAGCATCAATTGGCGGGCGACGTGGGCAATGGTGGTTTGTCCGGGGCGTTGTTCTCGCCGGATATACCCGTCACGGCGGGATTGTCTCAGGGGTGTAGCCCGCTCGGCGCTGTCCATGAAATCACCCGTGGTGACTCCAACATCGTTTTCGAATTGGATGGTCGACCAGCCTTAACGGTATTTAAGGAAGACATCGGCGAAATGCTGGCCCGTGATTTACAACGCGCCGCTGGATATGTGCATGTCGCGTTTCCGGTCAGCGGTGCCGATACCGCCGATTACATGGTGCGGGATTTGATGGGCATTGATGCCGAAAGCGGGTGCTTGGCCGTGGGCTCGGAAATTACCGTGGGCGACCGGGTGATGTTCGTGCGCCGTGACCCGATGAGCGCACAAAAGGACTTGGGCCGGATGCTGAAAGATGTGAAGCAACGACTGCCGGGTCCGGCGCGGGGTGCCGTTTATATCTCGTGTGTGGCGCGCGGCCCAAGTATGTTCGGCGATGAAGAGACCGAGGCCGAGATCGTTTCCGACGGCCTTGGCGGGACACCTGTGATCGGGTTCTATGCCAGCGGCGAAATCTGCCACGGCCGGATTTATGGCTACACGGGTGTGTTGCTGGTGTTTGGGTAACATGCCTGTCACTTGACATGCCGACCTCTCAAGACCCATTTAATCTGCAATAATAAATTCTCTCCCCCAAGACTCCCAAGGACTTTTCCATGCACATGAATACCCTCGGCCGGACCGACATCCGGGTCAGCCGCATTTGCTACGGCACCATGACGTTTGGTGCGCAAAACGATCAAGCTTCCTCTTTTCGTCTGATGGACATTGCGTATGAGCGCGGCGTCAATTTCTTTGATTCTGCCGAAATGTATTCATTCCCGGCCAGCCCTGAGACCCAGGGTAAAAGCGAGGAAATCTTGGGGGCATGGATCAACGACCGTGGCCTGCGCGACAAGGTCGTCATCGCGACCAAGGTGACCGGACCCGGCGGTCGGTTCGAATACATCCGGGGTGGCGATTTGAAATTCACCCGCGCCCAGGTGGCCGAGGCGGTGGACAACAGCCTCAAACGGATGGACACCGATGTCATCGATCTGTATCAGACCCATTGGCCGGAACGCAGCGCTAACTATTTCGGTAAGCGGGGCTACACACACGATCCTGCCGATACGGATTGGACCCCAATTGCCGAGGTCGTGGCCGCGATGGAAGAACAAGTCCAGGCGGGTAAAATCCGCAGTTTTGGATTGTCTAACGAAACACCGTGGGGTGTGATGGAACATTTGCGTCTGGGTGGTGAGGGCTCGGCCCGCGTCGCTGCGATCCAAAATCCGTATAACCTGTTGAACCGTACTTTCGAAGTTGGCTTGGCCGAAATGGCGATCCGCGAGGATGTCGGGTTATTCGCGTATTCGCCGCTCGGCTTTGGAGCCCTGACGGGTAAGTACCTTGATGGTCCCGCACCGAAGGGTAGCCGACTTGATCTGTTCCCAGATTTCAAACGCCACTTTAAACCGCGCGGGATAGAAGCGACCCGGCGATACGTTGAATTGGCGCGGGACCATGGTCTTGATCCTTCTGTGATGGCGCTGGCGTTCGTGAATTCACGGCCATTTCTGGTATCCAACATTATCGGCGCCACGACCGAGGAACAGTTGATCACAAATATTTCATCAGATGATGTGGTTCTCAGCGAAGACATCCTTGCCGCCATCGACGAGATACACGAGGATATTCCAAACCCCGCACCATAAGCCAAGGGCGCCTGAGATGCTCAGACTGTTCGTAGCCATTCCGATCCCCGACGAGGTCCGTCAGCGGTTGTTGGCGATTTCATCAGGTGTGCGCGGGGCCAGATGGGTGCGGCCCGAGGGCATGCACATCACGCTTTTCTTTGCCGGTGAAATGGATCGCGATCAGGCCAACGATTTGGACGCGGAGCTGGAAACCGTTCAGATGCCGGCCTTTGAATTATCGTGCCGGGGGCTGGGGTATTTCGAGCGCGGCTCTCGTATCAAGTCCGTGTGGGCGGGGATAGAGCCGAGCGAGTCACTGGTCTATCTGCATGACCGGGTTGAAAGTGCAGCGGTCAAAGCGGGGTTCGAACGCGAAACGCGCAAGTTCACACCGCACATCACGTTGGCCCGATTAAAGGGCGGGCGCGCCGATGACATTGGCCCTTGGATTGAAACCCATGATCATCTGTCCACACCGCCGTTCACGGTGGAGGGGTTTACGCTCTATCGCTCCCACCTCGCCCGCGAAGGGGCAATGTATGAACCAATGGTAGAGTACCAGATCAGTGGTTAGCGACAGGATTAACGGGCGGACATTGGATACATGGATCTAAAACTCAACGGAAAATGTGCGCTGATTACAGGCGCCACAGCAGGCATTGGTGAAGCAGCTGCGAAACTTTTTGCCGCCGAAGGGGTGAAGTTGATCCTGTCGGGTCGGCGCCGAGATGCGCTCAAATCCCTCGCGGACGAGATCGCCGCGACAGGTGTGCCCGAACCCGTGATCGTGGCCGGTGCCTTGGACAGTGCCGATGCTAGCGCCGAGGTAACACGAGCAGCACTGGATGCGACCGGTGGCGAGATAGATATTCTTTTCAATAATGCAGGTGCTTCCAACCCGTTGAAAGATCCGTGGGACGAGGCCGAGTGGGAGTCGTCTCTTAGGTTGAACTTTGCCGCTGCGCGCCAAGTCACGGCAGCGATCGTCCCCGGTATGCAGGCCCGCAAGTGGGGACGCATTATTAACACCACGGGCGCGATGGTGACGCCGGTGCCCAATGCGGCCATTCCGGCCAAGGCCGCGTTACAATCATGGTCGCGGAGCATGTCGATCCAACTTGCCCCCGACGGCATTACGGTGAACACGATTGCGCCTGGGCGGATCGACACTGCGCAGATCAGAAACAACGTGCATCCGACCCCTGAAAGCCGTCAGGCCTTTATCGATAAGTTCATTCCCGCCGGACATTTTGGGGAGCCCGAAGATTTGGCCGTGCTGGCCGTTTTCCTGGCCTCGCCCTTGGCGGGTTATATCAACGGTGCTGCCATCCCTGTCGATGGGGCGATGTTACGGGTTTCATAGAGCGAGGATGCCCGCCGGGGTCATTTTGTGTCCCGCACGCAGCGAAAACCAATATAAACGACAGCCATATCTTTGGGTTTGGTCGCGCGGTCATCCGCTTTCATCCGAGACGATCCATACCACCATGAACCACCTCGCGTGCGTTTTTCGGTGTCGCCACCGTCCTCGGTCCACTCCCAGACGTTGGCCCCCATGTCATAGAGACCGTTCACGCCTTGGCGGGTTTTGCCGACCGGCGCGTGTCCAATGCCTCGATCCAGACGGTCGCTGTAATCAATGGCTGGCGTGGGGCCACAATCGCCCAAGCAATTGGCACCCATTGGTGTATCGCCTGTGGGATAAGGGTAAGTGGTACCAAGTCGGAACGGATCGGGAGGGTCTGCCCTGAACTCGGTAAAGGCGGCCTTCTCCCACTCCTCGTCCTTTGGCAGACGCTTCCCGGCCCATGTGCAATAGGCTTCGGCATCCGCGTAGGTGACGTGGACGGCAGGTTCGTCAGGTCCTGCAGGTGTGCCAAACGGGAAAGACCAGACCCAGGCCCCTTTCTGTTCCCAACCTGCCCCATAGACGAGTCCGCCACCGGCTTTTTCAGCGGCGGTGATGTGACCCGTGGCCTCAACGAACGCACGGAACTCACCAACTGTGACTTCGGTCCGGTCGATCTCAAAACCATCAATCGGTTGCATGTCGGCCAGAGTGGGGGAGGCAAACAGCATGATAAAAATAATGAGCAGCTTCATCTGTATACTCACATTTATTTGTTCGACGATATGTGTTTATCGTTTTTCTGTCGCTTTGGTTGTCGAGTGCTGCTGAGTCTAATGCCCCAAAAGTTTTGGCAGTTCCGTCATATCCTCGAATACCAGATCAGCACCCGCAGACTTCAGGCCATCGATATCGTCTTTGGTGCGGTGTGATGCGCCGATGAAACCAAACGCGCGCATGCCCGCCCGTTTGGCGCCGAGGACGCCGACAGGGCTGTCTTCGATCACCGTACAGATCGATGGATCAACGCCCATGCGATTGGCGACATGATAAAAAAGATCCGGGGCCGGTTTTGGTTTGGGCACGGATCTGCCTGAATACAAATGCGGGTCCAGGTATTTGATGAGCCCGGTGAGTTCCAAGTTCTTTTGAATCTTTGCAGGCGGTCCCGATGACGCGACGCATTTTGGAACATGGATCAGACGCTCCAACGTTGCTTCGATACCTGTGACGGCCTCGAGTTCTGCTTCGAACGCCAAGACATCGAGCGCGCGGAGCTGAGCTTCGAAATCATTGGGCAGATCAAAACCTTCGTCGATCACCGTTTGGATGACGCCGGGGATCGACCCGCCGGCGAATTTTTTCACACTCTCCATCGCTGTGATAGGATAGCCGTGTCGGCTCAGTAACGCGGCCAGCACTCGGTTGGCAATAATTTCGCTGTCGACCAGCACGCCGTCGCAATCAAAAACAAGAACCATATTAAAACCTTGGAGAAACCTTATAAACGTGTGTCGCGAATGTGTTGGAGCAGGCCGTTGGACGCAACATCAATCATGTCGAACACATCTGAGAATCCATCTGGACCACCGTAATATGGGTCGGGGACTTCGGTCGTGCCGATACCTGATGCGAAAGACAGGAACATTTGAATTTTGGATGCATGTTCTGGTGGAGATTTGATGTGCAGCGTGTCGAAGTTATTGCGATCCATCGCGATGATGAAATCGAAATCAGCGAAATCGCTGGTTCGTGTTTCGCGTGATTTGAGATCTTCGATATCGATGCCACGTCGCCGGGCTTCTTCGCGTGCCCTGTTGTCCGGTGGGTCGCCGCGGTGCCAGCCGCTGGTGCCACAGGAATCAGTTTGGATCTTATCAGATAATCCCGCACGTCCGACCAAGTCACGGAAGACCCCTTCGGCAGTGGGCGAGCGACAGATATTGCCGAGGCAAACGAACAACACACGGATCATAAAGGCTTCCTTGGCAACAGTGGTGGGGTGATTATGCTGATAACTGTCATCGCAATTATCAAGACCCAACGGGATGTCGGCAAATGGTTTAACGGGAAGCGCATAATGAAACTTGATCCGGATGCATCAATTGTGATTCTGACCGGGGCGGGCATTTCCAAGGAATCCGGCCTGGACACATTTCGCGACGAGGGTGGCGCGTGGTCAAAGGTGCGGATCGAAGATGTTGCGACGCCGGATGCGTATCGCGCCAATCCGGACCGGGTGCATGATTTCTATAATATGCGTCGCGCCGGTGTGCTGGATGACAATTTGCATCCGAATGCGGCGCACAAAGCCTTGGCAGAACTTGAAGCAACATGGCCGGGGGGTGTTTTGGTGGTCACCCAAAACGTCGATGATCTGCACGAACGTGGCGGCACAAAAAACCTGATCCACATGCACGGTGAATTGTTGAAGTCGCGCTGCACCGCGTGTGGCGATATAAGCGAATGCCGAGAGGATTTATCCGTAGATAGTGTCTGCGCTGCGTGCGGAACTAGGAGCACGATGCGTCCGCATATTGTCTGGTTCGGCGAAATGCCGATGCAGATGGATGATATTCATGATGCCCTTGCCGATGCGGGATTGTTCATATCCATCGGCACGTCGGGGAATGTTTATCCCGCCGCCGGGTTTGTCGATGTGGTTCGGGCGACAGGTAACGGCCAAACGATAGAGTTGAACTTGGAACCATCCGAGGGAGCGACCCACTTTGATCACAGCAATTACGGACCGGCGACCGAGATTGTTCCAGCCTTTGTGCTGTCGCTTTTGAAAAACGTTTAGTTATCCGCCAAGCGAACGCCATCAAAGCGTGATAGGTCGTTCGCATTGATGAGTGACCGTAGACGGTTGCCGTATTCTTCTGGAATTTCTGAATAAGCGGTCAGAAAACCAGTCAATGCCAATCCACTCGGCAAATTTCCTTTGTCGCGTGCCGCGGCTCGGGCCTCGCGCAATTTCGCATAGGCACTGTGCTTGTTGATGTTTTGCATGTACATGCGTACGCCGTGGTTGATGCTTTTGTATTTGATAACCTTGAACCCCGTCGCGCCCTTCGGAGCGATGCCGGGCACGTCATCATCGTAGGTGCGCATCCCAAAGAAATTGTTTCCTTTGCGGGCAAACCGTGATGATCCCCAGCCGCTTTCGAGGGCTGCCTTTGCGAGCACGAGCGATGCCGGAATCACATCGACACGCTTTAATAGCCCATCTACGTCGCCGACTTCGACGTCGTATTTTTCATAGAGTGCGTGAGGTGCGTCCGTGGGATCATCCGTAATCTTCTGACGCTCGGCACGTATTTTATCGTTCTGCGAAGCGATGATTGGCAAAATGATTTTGAAGAACACAGCCTTCTTTTCGTCGACGTCAGGAATGCGGTTTAAATCGACATCCAGTGCTTGGACGAATACTTCTGGGGCCTGTTTTGTATTGCCGACCTCATCCAAATCATAATCCAATGCTCGGTCGATATCGCGCGCAGTCAATGGCGGCAGGGATGCGACCTCTTCGGCAGAGGGAGTGTCTTCATCAGCGATTTCATCATCCTCTTCACCACCGGTGACAATAAAGCTGACCGCAACAATGCAAATAAAAACCGCAACGATAATACTTCGTTTGTTGATGTCTTGGTTGTCGTGCCCGGCCATGGCTAAATGCTCCCAGAGAGTTTGTTTATTGATATCATCTGCGCGCTTATGTCTCAATCTGATCCCACATCCACTGGCGAATCACTCGTGGCACTACTCGAACGTGTGCGTGGCTGCGATATTTGCAAGGACACATTGCCGTTGGGACCGCGACCAGTTGTGCGCGCGCAAGCTTCAGCACGGGTTTTGATTATTGGACAGGCCCCAGGCACCAAGGTACACGAAACAGGAACCCCCTGGAATGATCCATCAGGGGATCGCCTGCGTGACTGGCTGCAATTGGATAAAGAAACATTCTATGATGACAGTCGTGTGGCCATCGTGCCGACAGGACTTTGTTATCCGGGCCGATATGAAAAGGGGGGTGATTTGCCACCGCGTCCGGAGTGTGCGCCCAAATGGCATGCCTCTATCTTGTCGCATCTGGTCAATGTGCGTTTGACGTTGCTGGTCGGGTCCTACGCGCAGGCAATATATTTAGGTGACCAAAGAAAACGCACGCTGACCCAGACCGTGGCCGCCTGGAAAAGCTACATGCCAGATTATTTGCCGACACCGCATCCCAGTTGGCGCACCAAGCACTGGGCCAAGAAAAACCCCTGGTTTGAAGCCGAAGTGGTGCCTGAAATCCGCAAAATCGTGAAAGCGCTTCTGTAATATCCTCGGAGGTCGCGTGATTGCTTGACAGCGCCCCCCCTTCGACCCCATTGTGCCGATGCAAATAAGATCAGTCCATTGAACGCGATTGGTTAATGTATGGAATTCATCAAGGATTCCAAGAGTGTAACCGGATAGTGGGCGGCGTGACGGGGGCCCATGCATACGATCACCGATAACGACCTATTTCATCGGCTGGCGTTCGATAATCCATGGTGGGAATTTACGGAGCAGACCCGCATTGCCTTTAAAAACCCGGCCAAACGGTCATTTTTTCCAGCATTTTGTGATCGGGTCAAGCAGGCAGGCACAGGCAATGTCCTGGTCCTCTCGGGGCCGTTAAGCGCCGGAAAAACGGTCATGTTACGTCAAATGGTGGCACAACTGATCGAGCAGGGCGCCAAACCGACCAGCGTGCTTTATTGTTCCCTGACCACGCCAAGCTACACGGCCGCTAACCTGAGTGTGTTGTTTGAGATGTTCTGTCGTCGTTACCGGCACGGCCCGGATGCAGAAATCTATGTATTTTTTGACGAAGTCCAGTACGCGAAAGACTGGGAAAAGCAGCTGCTGCAACTGGCGAAAATGCGTCCCAATGCCAAGATCGTTGGTGCGGTGTCGTCATCATCGCCATCGTTGGTGAGCGGCGATGTGGTGATGGACGGCAAGATGGAAATCTTCATTCTGCCGCCGCTGACGTTTTTGGAGTTTATGCGGTTTCGTGGGTCCGAGGAGAAATTGTTCGATCAGGCAACAACGACGAAAAAGGGTTCGATGTCGTTGGTCCCGAATGGTCTGACGGCGCTCAATCAAGAATTCCAGCGTTACGTGAACTTCGGTGGTTTCCTTGAAGGCATTCTGTCCGGCAAGGACGGTGTGCCCGCGCCAACGTTCATGCGCGATGGCGTGGCGGATCGGGTGCTGCACAAGGATTTGGCGTCGCTGAACGGCGTCAATGATCCGCAGGAACTTAATCGGTTGTTTGGCCTTCTCGCGTTCAATACGGCCCGTGAAATGTCGATGGATGATTTGGCCAAAGGGACCGGGATCGCCAAGAATACGCTCCGAAAATATTTAGACTATTTGGAGCAAGCGTTCCTCATTCGGCGTATCAATCGTGTTGACCGGGATGGTCAGCGGTTCCAGCGCCAAGTGTTCTTTAAGGTGTATTTGACCAGCCCGTGCTTGTACGCGGCCTTGTTCGCGCCCGTCCCGCCGTCCGATCAGTTCTTTCAGCGTTTGGCGGAAACCGCTTTGGTTTCGCAATGGCTGGGTTCAGCGGCGATTGGAAATCTCTATTACGCCAGTTGGCGTGGCGGCTCGATTGATTTGTTGACGCTCCATCTGGAAACAGGTCAACCCGATCATGTGTTCGATTTGGATTGGTCGAATGCCTATGTGCGCACAGATAAACGCCCGGATAACTTGGTCACATTCGTGAAGGAAAATAATCGGAACGCAACCAGCTATGTGCTGACTGGCAGCATTGCGCGCACCGCGACGATGAAGGGCGTGAACATCACGCTGGCACCATTGTCCTTGTACACGTATTGGGTTGAGCGCGATCCGACCATGCGAACGGCGCAAAAGGCCGCGAGCTAATTTTTCGCATCGGTTAGAGTGAACTCTCGGTTTTGTTCTTGGACTGCATGGCACCTGTGATTTGCGTGGCATAGTTTACAATCACGAAACCGGCGAAGCCAAAACACATAAACATCATCGCACCACCCAGGGCTTCGACAGCCCCGCTATGGTAGAAAATCCCAAAGCACGCGACACCCGCGATAACTAAAATCCCGGAAACAAAAAACAGTGCCATTTTCATTTTAGGCACTCCCCGTTTTTTCAAGAGCACATTTTATAGTTAACGTCGCGTAATCAAAAATAGGTTCAACGGTCAACCTATCCCGTGAAATAACGTCCATTTTATATGGTTCTTCGCCGATTTCGTGCATTCTGAGCGTGTTATTCTTTAGTCGATTGGTCCGGGTTGAGCCGAGACAGAAAAATCATGGCCAATAACGTCGCCCCCATCAGAAATGCGGTTGACGCGAGAGCAATCGTATCCATCGTGATCCCGTGATCGATGGCAACGCCCATCATGGGTGGGGATAGCGCGCTGGCAAAAACCATCAATGCCCAGGCCAATGCTTTAATCGCGCCCAGATGCGCGACGCCATATAATTCGGCCCAGATCGCACCGCCGGTAACGGTGGCCATGCCGCCAGATAAACGGAACAGCGCCATGAACACGGCGCCCGCCATCGGGGCGTTTGATTGGCTCAGGATGATGAGCGCGGCACAGGCGGGCAGCAGAAAAAAACGGATCAGCGTTCTGGCGCCCCATCGGTCGACGGCGAGCCCCGAAAGCATGGCGGCGCCATTTGACAGCCCGCAAAAATGACAAAGAAGCTCGCGAACAGGCTCAAACTCCAATTCTTTTCAGTGACCAAATGAACTTGATGGAAAAAGAACCCCGTACCAATGTACGGCATGGCCAGCACACTGGGGATCAGGACATAGAATTTCGGATCGCGTAAAACCTGTGCGCGGGTCCATCCGCTCAACCTTTTCTCACCAAATGCCGATTGATGATCATCGATCAGTGCCGCATGCCGGTGTTGATGTCCGCGCAGCAGAAACATCAGGATGGGAAACAATAATCCCAAAACGATGATGCCGAGCGCCAGCCACATATCCTGCCAACCGATGGCTGCGATGACGCCGACGATGATAATGGGAAAGATGGCCTCGCCCGCGGGAAAGCCCATGGATGCGACACTGACAGCCTTGCCACGGTGCGCATCGAAGTATCGCCCCATGGACACAAAGGCGATGTGAGACATGAGCCTTTGTCCGCACAATCTCAGCGCAAAGACCGCCAGCACAAGTGTCACAGGTCCGGTGACATGCGCCATGCCCAGGCATGCCGCACCCAGGCCAATAATCACAAAGGCGGTGAATATGCGCAGATCAACGTCATCGATTTTACGTCCGAGCCAGATCAGGAGAACCGCACTCGACACCGTCCCGATGGCGTAAAGTAGGCCAAAATCGCCATGGCTCAGATTGAACGCAGCGCGAATGTGTCCGCCCGAAAGCGAAATAAAAAACGTCTGTCCAAAAGAAGAAAAGACGGCCGCCAAAAACCCAAAGGCGAGAAACCGTCGGTGTATGACAAAGAAGCTTATCGTCAACCTTTCTGCTTGCCGAGGAGACGAAGGCGCAATGCATTCAAGCGTATAAAGCCCTCGGCATCGCGCTGGTCGTAAACGGTGTCTTCTTCAAAAGTCACTATGTCTTCGTCATACAATGATAACGGCGACTTGCGACCGGTGATGATCACGTTCCCTTTATACAGTTTCAAGCGCACGGTCCCGGTGACGCGTTCACACGCCTTGTCGATGGCGGCCTGCATCATCTCGCGCTCGGGGGCGAACCAGAAACCGTTGTAGACCATTTCTGCATATTTCGGCATCAACTCGTCTTTGGTGTGCATGGCACCCCGCTCCAGCGTGATGCTCTCCATCGCGCGTTGGGCATGGAACAACACCGTGCCGCCCGGGGTCTCGTAAACGCCACGAGACTTCATGCCGATGAAACGGTTTTCAACAATATCAATACAACCCACCCCGTGACGTCCGCCCAGTTCATTGAGCTTCGTCAACAGTGTTGCAGGCGACATCTTCTCGCCGTTGATGGCGACTGCATTGCCTTGTTCGAAATCGATGGTGATTTCTTCGGGCGTATCTGGCGCGTTCATCGGTGTAACCATACGGGTCAGAATCAGATCGTAATCCGGCTCCTCCCACGGGTCCTCCAAGATTTTACCTTCGGATGAGATGTGCAAAAGATTGGCGTCTTGGCTAAACGGGGCCTCGCCGCGCTTATCCTTGGGCACTGGAATTTGGTTTTTCTCGGCGTATTCGATTAGTTTTGTACGGCTGTTTAAATCCCATTCGCGCCAGGGTGCGATGATCTTAATGTCGGGCTGCAGCGCGTAATACCCAAGCTCGAACCGGATTTGATCGTTCCCCTTACCTGTCGCGCCATGGGATACCGCATCGGCGCCCGTTTCACGGGCTATTTCAATTTGGCGTTTTGCGATCAATGGGCGCGCGATGGATGTGCCGAGCAGATAGGTCGCTTCGTAGATTGCACCGGAGCGGAACATCGGAAATACGTAGTCGCGCACAAACTCTTCGCGGAGATCTTCGATATAGATTTCCTTGATGCCCATCATCTCGGCCTTGGCACGCGCGGGCTCTAGTTCTTCGCCTTGGCCCAGATCGGCGGTGAAGGTGACGACCTCGCAGTCATACGTGTCCTTCAGCCACTTCAAAATGACAGAGGTATCAAGACCGCCGGAATAGGCGAGGACGACTTTATTGACTTTGGAACTCATGATTACGCGCTCTCATGCTGAATGTGGGAAAAGCGGGCGCAGTATAGGCACCCGGTCACATGGGTAAAGGCGCTTTCACGAAGATTTTTGGATCACAATTTTTGCGGGTCAAGTATGGTCTTCGCGCGCCTTCAAGACCTTGGAAATAATGTCTTCAACCAGGGCACGCTGTGACGACCCCATCTCGGTCAAATCATCCTCGGACAAGGCGAGCTCAAGCAGCAATCTCTCACGGCGGAGTTCCTGCACGATCTCTTTGTCGGTGATTTCATCAAGTTCCATGAATTCCATGCGCCGGGTTGTATCACGCGTCTGCTGAAAACAGCCTGACGCTACTTGCCAGAGACGACCAACTGTTCTTCATAAAAAGCGATCAGACCGGCGATCTCCGAAGACTCATCAATTGGGTCGTTGTAGACCCACGCAATATCTTTCAGTTCGCCATCCGATGTCGCCGCAGAGAAGTACGCTGCCTGTCCCTTGTAGGGGCAACGGATCGATGTGTCTGTGACCTGCAACACATCCATATTAACATCTTTGATGGGGGAATACAGCCGAGGCGGGTAACCGTTTTCTGTCAATACCACGGCGTCACTGCTGTGCGCCAGCTCGGTTCCGCCCGCAGCGACTGTTACGGGGCCGTTTGTCCGTGTGAATTTGATACGGTCTGTGTCAGGCATAAGACTTCCTCGTTTCTTGTTCGCTCTGAACATAGATAATCAGCCCTGGACATCAAATAAGGATCGAGCGGTTCTCGTCTCGTTGAAGAATTTCATTTTGCGGTATGATCCTCCCCCTCACCTAACCTCTCCCCCTGAAGGGGGAGAGGGATGAGATCGAGTCATGCTCGTTCAGGGTCCCTCTCCTCCCATGAAATGGGGGAGAGGACAGGTGAGGGGGCAGGCTCAGATTACTTGCCAATATTCTTGGGCGGCTGCTCTACCGAAACGCTCTCCATCAACACATATGCGGCGCCCAGACCATTGGGTGTCGATAGAATTTGCTCGGATATGCCTGTGGTTTCTGCCTTTTCTTCTGCGTTATCGGTCAAGGTGTCTTCGGCGGTCAGGCGTTTTTGGATTTCCAGGGCGACCATGCGTTCGATCTGATCACGCTGACTGGCGGGCATGTTTTCCAGGTCTTCCTCGGACAGGCCCATGGCTTCCAAAATTTTCTCGCGCAATTCTTCCAACTTCTCAGTACGAATATTGTCGGTGTAAGCGCGAAACCCGACGTCGAGAATATCCTTAAACGTTTGCCGGAATTCAGCCTTCCAGGTGGGTTCTTGGTCTAATGTTGTCGTATGGCCGGATGCGTTGAAATTCGCACCCAGTATCGGATTATTATCTTCAATCATTCGATCAGCCTTTCTCCGAATAGGCATTGAATACCCAAATGGGTGGGCACTCGGTAAAAGTTACCGAGACCTTAATGCCGCGATCAGGTGTTCGCGGGACCAAAAACATCCAAAAACATCGCCATTTCTGTCAGGCCTTCTGGACCTATCACTGGTGTGGATGTTGGAGTAAAGTTATCGTTCTGTCTCAATGCTTTAAGGCATGCGGCATAGGTTTCTGAAGGGCCGTGTGACTCGACCTCTGGGATGTCTCTTTTTGATTTTATATGCCCGTCAAACATGGCGGAACTCCTTGTGCTCTTTCATAAAGAGATGCAAATCAAATGCCAATTTTAAGGGATGGTTAAGAAGTCGCCTGTTTGTCGGAAAACTTACGAACGCGTTCGGTCGCAGATTTTAACTGGCCGCACGCCGCCATGATATCGCGGCCACGCGGTGTGCGAACCGGCGAAGAGTACCCAGCATCATTTACAATCTCGGCAAATTTGCGAATGCGATTGTTTGAGGAACATTCATACGGTGCGCCTGGCCAGGGATTGAACGGGATCAAATTGATCTTGGCGGGGATGCCGCGCAGCAAATTCACCAATTCATATGCATCGGTATCTGTGTCGTTGATGCCCTTGAGCATGACGTATTCAAACGTGATGCGGCGCGCGTTCGATGCCGTCGGATAGCGGCGGCAGGCATCCAGCAATTCAGCAATCGGCCATTTTTTATTGATGGGGACAATCACGTCGCGCAGGTCATCGCGAACCGCATGCAAGCTGATCGCCAGGTTCACGCCCAATTCATCACCGCAACGCTCAATTTCAGGGACGATACCGGATGTCGATAACGTGATGCGACGTTTGGAAAGTGAAATACCTTCGCCGTCCATGATGATGGTCAGCGCCTTGGCCACGTTCTCGTAATTAAACAAAGGCTCGCCCATACCCATCATGACGATGTTCGATAGCATCCTGCCGCCGTCTTGCGGGGTCGGCCATTCATTATAGCTGTCGCGCGCCGCCATGAATTGACCGACGATTTCGCCCGCTGTCAGGTTGCGCACCATCGGCTGGGTGCCGGTATGGCAAAAAGTGCATGCTAGGGTGCAACCGACTTGGCTAGACACGCACACCGCACCCCGATCTGTTTCCGGGATGTAGACGGTCTCGACTTTTTTGCCATCGGGAAAATTGAAAAGCCACTTGCGGGTGCCATCTTCGGATGTTTGTTCGGTGGCGACACCTGGGCGCGTGACCTTGTGGGTTTCGGGCAGCTTGGCACGTATATCTTTGGACAGGGTTGTCATCTCGGTAAAGTCGGTTTTGCCCTGATGATAAATCCAGTGCCACAACTGTTTCGCACGAAATGGTTTCTCGCCGAGTTTAGTCATCTCATCGGCGAGCTCTTGGCGGCTTAGGCCAACCAGTTGTGTGCGTTCGTCTTTGATCGGTCCGTCCATAGCGCGGGGTTTACACGTTCTTGGCCATTCCGCCAAGTGGATACACGTTAAGGGGCGCTCACTGTCCGCCGCGCATGTCCAGCATGAAGTCGATGAAAACGCGGAGGATCTCCATATGGCGCACATGTTCCGTGAAATAAAGATAGAACGGCGGGTAGTCTGATGCGTAATCATCAAGGACTGTTTCCAATTGGCCCAACGAAATTTCGTTCGTGACTACGTCGCGAAGCGATCAACCGATCCCGTGCCCGTCAACGGCGGCCTGAACGATAGATTGGAAACTATCAAAAACCAGACTGTTGGGGATGAAGACGGATAAGGCGTTGCCGTTTTCTTGGAACCCCCAATCTGCAATTCTGTTTGCAGTAATGAACCGGTAGCGGATGCAGCTATGCTGTGCGAGATCACGCGGATGTTTGGGGCGTCCGTGGGCATCGAAGTACGCGGGCGCGCCCGAATACGCGCCCTTGAGTGGCGGTGTCAGGCGGACCGCGACCATACCTGGGCTTAATCGATCCCCCAGCCTCATGCCCGCATGGAAACCTTCTTCGACAATATCGACGAGGGCTTCGCTAACAGATAGTTCAAGATGAATATCGGGGTGAGCTTTTTGAAAATCGGCAAGGATTGGGGACACGGCAATTTTGTATGCACTCCATGGCAAGGTCATGCGCAGTGCCCCTTTGGTCGAATGCCCGGTTTCCTTGGATTTATCAATCGCATGGCCAATCTGTGAAAAGGCTGGCTCGGCCTCGGCCAATAATGCGCGACCTGCATCGGTGAGTTTCACCGACTGCGTTGTCCGGATTAATAATTTAACACCCAGGGCCTGTTCCAAAGACTTCAATTGATGGCTAACTGCTGGGGCGCCAATGCCCAATGCCGAAGCGGCGGCCCGCATGGAGCCCTCGCGCACGATGGACAAGAAGACGTGAATGCCTTGATACGGTGGAATCAAATTTTTCGATTATATCGAATAATATCTTCTTAAGATAGCGGATTATATTATAATGATTGCGCACGTACTGTCTGGCTTATCGCAGTCGGAGAAGTTACGTGGAAATGTTGTTGAAACTTCAAGTACGTGGCGACTATGTCGCCGGTGTTGTTGGAATCCTGATTTCGGTCTTCTTGATGGCGTTTCAGGATGCCTTGGTAAAACTCTCGAGTGCCGACATCAGCCTTTGGCAACTATTTGCCCTTCGTTCCCTCTTCGCCGTCCCGATCCTTTGCCTCATTTCAAGAATGACAACGCGCAAATTCTCCGAGATTGGAAATCTTTTGGGCGGTTGGATACTGCTCAGAAGCGCACTGCTTGTCGGCATGTATGTGTGCCTCTATACGGTCATTCCATATATCCCTTTATCGACGCTCGCCGCGGGGTTTTATACCGGACCGATCTTCATTGTTATTTTCTCGGCCGTTCTGACGGGTGAACGGGTGCGTCCTATTGATCGATTTGCCATCGGTTTGGGTTTTGTGGGTGTGCTCTTGATCTCGAAACCTTCGACTGAGGGTATCAGTCTGCTGGTGCTGCTGCCCGTATTGTCCGGTGTTTTCTATGCTGCGGCTGCCGTGATGACGCGGACCAAACTTCATCACAATGGGCCGACCGAACTGGCATTATCGCTCAATATATTACTGGGTGTGGTTGGCTTCATAATTGTCGGTATCTTAGATGGCTTTGATTTGGGCAATGGAGGAAACCTTCATTTTATGCTTGTCGGTTGGCAGCCTCTTGCGCCGACCGATATGGGCATCATTGCCGTTCTTGGTGTGATGCTGGTGGCGATCAGTATCACCCTTGCGTTTGCATATCGATCCGCACCACCGCCGGTAATCGCGGGGTTCGACTACAGCTATTTGATTTTTTCGGGATTGTTCGGGTTTTTATTATTCAACGAAGTCCCTGCCGCGTCTTCGCTACTCGGTATGTTGATGATTGCGGGTGCAGGTATGGCGATGCTTAAACGCTAGCCAATAGCGTAGGTCGACAACCTGCAATTCGACGTGTAAAGCCAGTTTATGTCTCAGTATGATGGCAAATTATCAAATGTGACTCTGCTCGGCTTCGCGCAGGTGTTCGCGTTGTCAGTTTGGTTTTCGGCCAGTGCCGTGGTGCCGGACTTAAAAACCAATTACGGCCTTAGCGGCTGGCACGCGTCGATGTTCACCAGTGCGGTCTCCATCGGGTTTGTCTTCGGCACATTGATCAGCGCCACGTTGACGTTGGCGGATCGATACCCGCCTTCGAAATTGCTTGCCGTTTGTGCATTGCTGGGTGCTGCGGCCAATGGTGCTATCCTGATGTTCGAACCGACATCGATGGCGGTGATCGTGTTGCGGTTCATCACGGGGGCAACCTTGGCGGGGGTATATCCTGTCGGCATGAAGATCGCGTCATCATGGGCGCGGGGCGATACCGGGTTTCTGGTCGGCATCTTGGTGGGCGCGTTGACGGTTGGATCGGCGTTGCCGCATTTGTTCAACGTCTTGGGCGGCATTGATTGGCGCTTCACCATCGCCACGGCATCGCTGGCAGGATTGGTCGCGGCCGGGGTGGTGGTGTTGGTGAAGCCGGGACCTAATTTGGCACCGTCGGCCCCCTTTGATCCGACGCAAATGTTGCAAGCGTGGCGGAACAAACCACTCAGGTTAGCGAATTTTGGCTACCTCGGGCACATGTGGGAACTGTATGCCATGTGGGGGTGGATCGGTGCGTTCTTGGCCGCAAGCTTTACCGTTAGTGGTGTCGATCAGCCGTTGATTTGGGCAGGCATGGCGACCTTTGCTGTAATCGCGGTGGGCGGACTGGGGTCTGTATTTGGTGGCGTGTTTGCGGACCGGATGGGGCGCACGACATTGACCATGGCAGCACTTGGCATCAGCGGGGCCTGTTGTGTGCTGGTGGGGTTGATTTATGGCGGACCTCCGTGGCTGATGATCGTCGTATGCCTGATCTGGGGCGCGGCGGTGGTTGCGGACTCGGCGCAGTTTTCGACGTGCGCGATTGAGTTGGCGGACAAACGCTATGTCGGCACGATGTTGACCTTTCAAACCTCCACCGGGTTTTTGCTGACCCTGCTGACGATCCATTTGATCCCAGAGGTCGCCAACCTTATCGGCTGGCAATGGGCGATGGCCCCGTTGGCCATTGGGCCCGTGTTCGGGGTATGGGCGATGGCACGACTACGCGCGCATCCAGACAGTATTAAACTGGCGAACGGTAACCGATGATCATCCGGTCGCCAGGATACTGACCCCCGCCAAGATCACGACGGCCCAGCCCAGGCGCCGCTTCAAATCACCTTCGCCCAAGATTAAGCTACCCATCAGCACCGTGATCAGCACGCTGCTTTCACGCAACGGTGCGACATAGACAACAGGCGTGAATGTCATCGCGTACAACACCAGGATATAGGCAAGCGGACTGAAGATCGCGATCACCAGCACTTCGCGGCGATAATCCCGCCAGTGTGATTTGACCAGATCTATTCGCTTGATGGCGACGGGGGTCAAGATCGTCATGCGGCACAGGATCGATGCGAGGTCGAGGACCAGCGGCGGGATCAAAAGGGTGGCCACCGCGTGAGCATCCCACACCGTATAGCCGCCGATAAACGTTCCAGAACCGATGCCAAATAATAGCGAAGACGACATGTTGTTCGACCGTTTGCCAAATCCGCCGGTCAGACTGATGACGCCAAAAATGATCAACACTGCGCCGATGGTGACCTGAAAGGAAATGTACTCGCCCAAAAATAAAACAGCGAAGGAAACGGATAACAACGGGCCAGTCGCTCGTGCCGTTGGATAGACCAGCGATAGGTCACCTTTGCGATAGCCCGCCTGCAAAAACATAAAATATCCCAGATGCAGCAGCGAACTGCCGACCACAAAGCCGAACTCTAACCAACCAAAATGAGGTTTCTGAGTCACGATGACGTAAATCGTGGCGGGCAGATACAAGACGCAGGAAATGATCGAAAACAGCCACACCAGCTCGGCACCGCCATTGATGCGTTTGACGCACAGGTTCCAGGTGGCGTGGCAGAATGCGGCGGCGAGAACGAGAAGGAAAGCGGTTAGAGTCATAAATCACCAAGCGGTTAGACGTTGTTTGGGCACGCAGTAGCGCACCTGTCCAACCCCCCCCTTGGCTTTTTTCCCCATTCATAATTTAGGGGGTGTCTGCCTGAATGGCTCATAACGGCGCTCGGACCAGCTTGACGGAAATCACGTCGTCAACGGAACCCTAGCCGCACTTGGATAGGTAAAAATATTCTAGTCATCCCTCCGGAGGGGTAAAGTCAAATGTGTCTTTTTTATTACATGAGAGCCGTGTTGCCTGCCAACACTGACGGGTCGACGCCCCCGTTAGTCAAATCGATGGATCAACGCCCCAAATTGGCGAGCCATTTGGAAATTAGAGTGGGCGCGATTGCTTCAATCGCCCAATGCATTTGCATCCTTTTGGAAGTCTAAAAACATTTGAGCGATCCCTCGTGATAGCGTGTGAATGCGTTTGATGTTCTCAACGTGCTCCATGGAAATCCGATACTCAGACAATCGGCCTTTGGCATCTTTACCAAGCAGTTTGGAAAGATGGTTTCGCGCTTTATCCACCAGTTCGTTGAACTCGCTTTTCGACTCAAGAACTTTTAAAGCCGACGAAATATCTCGTTTGATGAAGGCCTTGATCGCGCACTCAAATTCCCTGACGGCATAAGCATGTAACGCGTCGAGTTGGCGAATGGTGCTGGCATGAAACTCGATATTCATTTCTAGTCGTTTGTATCCGCTCGTGACGAACCCGCTCTCAACGATATCGCCCACATTCTCCAAATAATTGGCAATGCTCAGGTATTCCTGAACACGTTCGGGTTGAGGTTCGACCAAGTGGCCAGCTGATAGTTCGCCCAGAAAGGTGATGATCTCGCCATGTAAACTATCGATATCGTCGTCGCTTTCTCGTAACTTGTTTAGCTCATTATCCATACCGGACAGCGCGGAAGGCAGTGCCGATTTGACCATATGCAATGTTAAGTCCGAGAGTCTGGTGAGTTCCAGTTTTGCTTGATCAAGGGCGACCGCAGGTTGGTCCAAGTAAATGCTATTGATGTGAATAGGATCCCCTTGTCCCGGTAGCCTGGATTTCGGTTTGGGGACAATCCGCTCAACCAGCTTGCTGAACGATTCTGCGAAGCCGATGAAAACCAAAGTATTTACGATATTGAAAAGTGTATGCGCGTTGGCGATTTGTCTTGGCACTTCGGCGGCCATCTTCGCAGCGCCTTGCACGTTCTCAACAACAGGCGAAAAGGCGCGCACAGCATCGGCAAAATATGGGATGAACCCGACCCAAAGAAGAACGCCCAGAATATTGAAAACCACATGAACGGCAGCTGATTTTACGGCTTCGCGGGGTTTGCCGATGGCCGAAAGTGCGGCGGTCACGCAGGTGCCAATATTGGCGCCGAAAATGAGAGCAATACCCGTTTCAAGCGAGATGAACCCCTGCGCGGCCAGGACGATTGATATCCCGGTTGTCGCCGATGATGACTGAACAATGGCTGTAAACAACAACCCGCCAAGGACACCCATCAGAGGATTTTGAAGGCCCTTCATCGCGTTAATGAATGACTCGTGCGATCGAAGCGGAAGGGCGGCGTCACTCATTAACGCCATGCCAAAGAACAGCATACCCAAGCCCATCAACGCGATGCCGTATAGTTTGACCCGCTGAGTTTTTGCCAACAATTCGATAAGGAAGCCACCCGCGATCATGAGCAGCGAATATTCCGTAACTTTGAATGCGACAATTTGTGCAGTGATCGTTGTGCCGATGTTGGCGCCCATGATGACGCCCACAGACTGGGTAAACGTCATCAGACCTGCGCTGACGAACCCCACCACCATCACTGAGGTCACTGACGAGGACTGCACAACAGCTGTAATCGCAGCACCAGAAAGGGCGCCGGTAAATCGATTGGTGGTGAATTTCGCCAATAGATTTTTAAGTTGCGAACCCGCGACGAGCTTCAGCGCGTCGGTCATTTTGCGCATGCCGCATAGGAAAATAGCCAAGCCGCCACCCAGCCCAATGAGCATCTTTACAAAATCAAAGGGCAATTCCGTCATGGTGACTATCGCCCCGCCCGACTCGGTCGTGCGTCTTGCGAATATTCAGACTCGATAGCCCCGTATGCACAAAGAGGACTCTCCCGAAACCGGGCTCTCCCGTCCAGATACCCGGAACGACCCGCCAAAGATGTCAACTGAGAAAACCGGTCAGTTCGTCCAAGAGCGCGAGGCGTTTTTTCTTTAAGTCCTCAAGGTGAACGTCATCCATCGGCTCGACGTTGGTTTCGCCGCGGTGAATTTCTCTGTTGATGACGTGGTACTCGTCAGTCAGCTTTGCGAAATGGGCATCGCTCAAGCGCAATTCGTGAATACGATCACTCTTGTCGGGAAACTCATTGACGAGTTCGTGCGGTGTGTGGCTCAAATGTCTTCTCCCTGCTGATTATTGTTCACTCTTAAGATAATTGCGCCAGACGACGATGCGCGCATTGATTTGGGTCAAAATGTGGGCGGAAAAACTTTGTCCCTAGGGCTATGCACCAAGAGGGAACTAGGGGCTTGATTTAAGTCTATTTCACAACGGCACCCAAGTGACGCAGCCAGATATCGGTTCGTGTTTTGTCGCATGCCTCATAGTCGCGGATGGCGTCGTCGAGGTCATCGACAGTTTCAGCTTCGCTATCGCTGCCGATCATGGTCAGGCGCATCGTATACCACGCGGTGATGCCGCCTTCGGGGGCTTCGTTGAATCTAGGAAAATCTGGCTCAGGTGTTTGGTCCGCTTGCCATAGATTTGGAAGTGATGGTTCCAACACGAGCGCGCGCGCAAGGCCGATGATATCGACAGCCCCACTTTTCACGGCATCTTCGGCCTGTGCACGGGTCTTGAAGCCACCCGTCAGCATCAGCGGTTTGGCCGTTGCCTTGCGGGCGCGTTTGGCGAACTCCAGGAAATAGGGACCTCTTCCTGCGCTGTCAGACGCTGCTTTGGCACCAGGGAAGTATGTGCCACCGCTGATATCAATCAGGTCGATAGAAGACTGGTCGAGCGCCGCCACCACTTCAAGCGCATCTTCTTCTCCCAACCCGCCTTCAAGTTGATCCGAGGAATTTAGCTTCACCGCAATGGGAAAATTTGGTCCGGTCGCTGCGCGGACAGCATCGATGGTCATCAGTAGAAGGCGCATGCGATTGGCGATTGGGCCGCCAAATTCATCGTCGCGTTTATTGAATAGGGGCGAGAGGAACTGACTGAGCAAGAACCCGTGTGCCGCATGGATCTGCACGCCACCGAAACCCGCAGATTGCGCAAGCTTCGCCGTCCGCGCGAACTCAAATGGTAATTGATGAATGTCGTCTATCGTCAGTTCCGCAAAACTCAAGCCCGGCAAATCGAGAGCGCTCGGGCCTTTGGGACAGCTGGTCGGCGTATAGGCAAGAGCGCCAGCATGGCCAAGCTACAACCAGAGTTGCGTTCCGTTCTGGCTGCCTTGCTTTGCAAGTTCTCGAAACCGACTCAGCTCAGATGCTTCATTCAGTACCAGATTGCCGGGTTTCTCGGCAAAGTGAGGGGTGCCCTGAACTTCGCCGATGATAGCGATAGCGACGCCGCCTTCAGCCCACCGTTGATACAATCTGATTTGTTCGGTTGATGGATGTCCGGTGCCATCGCCTAAGGAATCTGACATCGCTGATTTTGCCATTCGGTTTTTCAGGACGCCGCCGCAGGGGAGTTCCAACGGTTCGAAAAGGGGGGCACGTTTTGTCATCGGCCAGGTGAGATCTCGATACTAATTACCATCAGTATCGATACCATCTCGAAGTCGCACGGCAAGCCTTCAATGGCTATTTGCGCATGACATTTTTTCACCATGCCATGACATTTGCTAACGCCGGCATTGGGAGCAGCTCAGGCAATAGCCCGTGACATGGATCCTAGAGATCAGGCGCGTCGATCCCGTTCTGGCGACATGCGGCAACCAGCGTATTGCGCAGCAGGCACGCGATGGTCATCGGTCCAACACCACCTGGCACCGGGGTGATGGCCCCAGCGACCTGGGACGCTTCGCCGAAATCGACATCACCGACCAGCTTGGTTTTATCCGGGCCCTTTTCAGGCGCTGGAACCCGGTTGATGCCGACATCAATGACCACGGCACCGGGCTTGATCCAATTGCCTTTGACCATTTCTGGGCGGCCCACAGCGGCGACCAGAATATCCGCTTCGCGACAGCGTTCCTCTAAGTCTGCGGTGCGAGAGTGCGCAATGGTTACAGTGCAGCTTTCGCCGAGCAACAATGCCGCCATCGGTTTACCGACAATGTTGGATCGCCCAAGAACAAGGGCGCGCTTGCCGGACAAACTGCCAAAGTGATCTTTGAGCATCATCAAGCAGCCATAGGGCGTACAAGGCACCAGGGCATCCTGCCCCGTCCAGAGCCGTCCGACATTGATGACATGAAAGCCATCCACATCTTTTTCAGGGTCGATGGTCGCCAGCACTTTGCTTTCGTCGATGTGATCGGGCAGGGGCAACTGCACCAAAATACCGTTGCATTTCGGATCGGCGTTCAAGTCTTCGATCATGCCCAACAGTGTGGCTTCGTCGGTCGACGCATCCAAACGATGGGTGACGGATTCCATACCCGCTTCTTCGGTCTGCACACCCTTGTTGCGGACATAGACTTGGCTGGCTGGATCTTCGCCGACAAGGATCACCGTCAGGTTGGGTTTCAGGCCATGGGCATCGTTGATACGCGTCACTTCTGCGCCCACCCGTTCGCGCAAGCCCGCTGCAAATGCCTTGCCATCAATGATCGTTGCTTCAGCCATCTTTGTTCGTCCCCTTTGATGAAATGCCAATCAGAGTCTCGAGGTCCGCCAGCGTTTCTTTGTCTGCCCCGCTGATCAGGATCGTTTTATTTTGATCCCGATGCCCGCGTGAAATTGTCATGTCGGTTTTACGCAACCGCCACGCTTTAGCCAACATCCCGATGACCGCAGCGTTGGCGCCACTTTTCTCTGGAATTGCCGTAACAGCAACCTTGAGTACGCCATATCCTTGTTCATCTGCGACCACCGCGCCGATGGCATTCCGTGACGCCTTTGGGGTGACGCGCACGCGCACTTCAAGCCCGTGGTATTTAAATGAAAAAGGAGAGGTCGTCGCAGTAGCCAGGGCGCTACATCATTCGCAAGGCGATGCGCGCGATCACGTCTTTGGCGAACCACAACAACAGGATCAACAGCACGGGCGAGATATCGATGCCGCCCAAATCTGGAAGGAATCTGCGAATTTGTGCCAGCAAAGGTTCCGTCAGGCGCGTCACCACATCGTAGATCATGCGCACAAACTGGTTCGTTAAGTTGATGACGTTGAACGCGATCAACCAACTCATGATCACGCCAATGATCACAACCCAGGTGTATAAATTAATGAGCTGATAAAGAAGGCCCAGTGCCGGCCCGACAACGACTTCCATATTCTTCCTCTCGGATATGCGTGCCGGGCACGCCTTCGTTATCTCTAAATTAGTCTGCCCACTCGCCGCGCGCAAGCGGGGTGGTGTTATTGCAGCGTTGTCAATTTAGGTGTGGTAATTCGCATCTGAACCTTAGTGCTCGCCCCCTCACCTAACCTCTCCCCCTTTCAAGGGGGAGAGGGATGAGAACGAGGAACATTTCGGCAGCGTTCCTCTCCCTTGCGACAGCGGGGGAGAGGACAGGTGAGGGGGATCAAACCGGCCTGCCACCAATACACGTTGTGCGTTCCATGTAGCGGGGCTCGTCGCCGTAATCCATGATCGCATAGTGCATCAAAGAACGGTTGTCCCAGACCACGACGTCGTGCGGGCTCCATGAATGGCGATAGATGAATTCAGGCCGCGTCGCGTGGGCGTATAGATTATCCAAGATCCAACTACTCTCGTCGGCATCGAAGCCTTCTAGGTGCGACGTAAAACCCGGGTTGATGAACAGGCTTTCCTCGCCGGTTTCTTCGTGTTTGCGGACCACGGGATGCACGGCGCGGTTCGCACCCGTCGTCAGGTCATCTTTGACCAGCACGCGGTTCGTATATTGCTGATAGGCTGCGACCTCAAAATCATGGACGGCTTTTAGGGGCCGCAGGAGGTCTTTCATCGCCTCGGAAAGCTCGTTAAATGCCTTGGTCATATCGGCAAACAGCGTGTTACCGCCCACGGAGGGAATCTCAACTGCGTGGAGAATCGAGGCCGCTGCCGGGCGTTCACGAAAGCTGACATCCGAATGCCAATACGTTCCAGCCCCTTTTCGGCCCAATGGCTCGCCACTTTCATCAAGCTTGTTCGAGACACGGTAGATTTCTGGATGATCGGGGTGAATGTAGCGGCTGACGGTATCTTGTAGGGGTTCCTGATCGGGCGCGCCGAACAACGGTCCCATGGCCGCGCCGAATGTGATGTGGCCTTCGGCGGTTAAGTTCTTTTGATCGCGAATCACCATGAATCCGCCATTTTCCAGCCATACTTGGCGCAATGATTGGGCCAAATTGTCGCCAACCCCGGCGTTTAAATCGATGCCCGTGACCTCGGCACCCATGTGGGTTGTCAGCGGTTTTACAGTGAAATCCATGATGTGTTCTCTCCCTATTGCCCCCAAGATACGTGATTTTGGATTCACCCGGCAAGGCCAGACACTTTGATGACAGCGCAAACTTACCGATCACGAATCGTTTATTTGAGTTGAGAATTAGCTTCTACTAATTCAATACTGATTCTAAACAAGGACTCCAGTTACGTTTATGCCAGACAGTCAGACGATCCTCGACCCCCGGAAATTCCAAGATCCCATTTTCACAGCAGATGGCCAACAACGGGCCACCGTCACGTTGGGGCAACTTCGAACGCTATGGTTCAACACCGGCAGTCTTTGCAATATCACGTGTGTGAACTGCTATATGGACTCCAGTCCCAAGAACGATGCGCTGGCGTATATCACGTTGGTGGAGTTCCGCACGTATCTGGATGAAATCCATGCAGGAAAGATGGCTGTTGAGGAAATTGCCTTTACCGGCGGCGAGCCGTTCATGAACCCTGACATGATCGCGATGATCGACGAGGCGTTGTCGCGGGGCTTCAAGGTTCTGGTGCTGACCAATGCGATGAAGCCCTTATTGAATAAACGCGAACAGTTGAAAGCCATTCACGACCGTTTTGGTAATGCATTGTCGCTTCGGGTTTCTATTGATCATTTCACCCGCGAAGGCCATGAACAAATTCGCGGCCAAAACACATGGCCGCCGATGATCGAGGGTTTGCGTTGGTTGGGTGAAAACGGATTTGATATCGCGATCGCTGGTCGTACCTGTTGGGACGAGACCGAAAAACAAGCCCGTGAGGGGTATCGCGCATTCTTTAAGATCGAAGGCATTCCTGTGGATACCGACAATCCTGCAAAGTTGGTGCTGTTCCCGGAAATGGACGAAGAGGTCGATGTCCCTGAAATCACCAACAAGTGCTGGAGCATTTTAGATATATCGCCCGATGCCATGATGTGCGCTTCATCGCGCATGGTCGTAAAGCGCAAAGGCGCAGACAGCCCCGTCGTGATGCCATGCACATTGTTGCCATATGATACCGAATTTGAGATGGGCACGACGTTGGCAGGCGCCTCCGATACAGTTCAGCTCAACCATCCACACTGCGCAAAGTTCTGCGTGCTGGGTGGCGCATCCTGTAGCCCGGATTGAATGTGATGAGCGCAGAACACGACGTCACTGACGTTCTTGATTTAGGCGCGATTGATGGCCCTGTCTTGGTCTTTGGTGGACCTTATTCCAATTTACATGCGACGCGGGCGCTCAAGGCCGAAGCGAAAGCCCTGGGCATTCCGAGGAAGCGGATCATCTGTACGGGTGATGTCGTTGCCTATGCCGCTGCACCGGACGCCACGACTCAATTGATAATGGATTGGGGTGTGGCCACGGTGATGGGCAACTGTGAAGAAAGCTTCGGTTGGCAGGATGACGATTGCGGCTGTGGTTTTGATGAAGGGACCGAGTGCGATATTTTGTCCCGCAAATGGTACGCCTTTGCCGACGGTCGGTTACGTCCTGAACATCGGGCCTGGATGCGGTCATGCCCCCGGCAGATCACCTTTACCCTGGCTGATCGCCGGTTCGCGGTCATCCATGGTAGCGCGCAGTCCATCAATGAGTTTGTTTTTGAAGCCAGCGATGATGCGACCAAGGTCGCAGGGCTGGATGCACTGGCCGTCGATGCGGTCATCGGGGGTCATTCCGGTGTTCCCTTCACGCAGGTGATTGATAATCGTTTGTGGCACAACGCGGGCGTCATTGGCATGCCCGCCAACGACGGCACACCGCGGGTCTGGTATACGGTCCTGCATCCCGAGGACGGTGATATTCGGATCGAACATCGCGCATTGGATTACGATCATATGGGCGCGGCATCTGACATGCGTCGATTGGGACTGCCGTCCGGCTATGCCGATTGCATCGAAACAGGTCTTTGGCCGAACCTGGATGTGATGCCCAAAGGCGAGAAACTGAAATCAGGCGAGGCGATTTCAGAACGCGTACTCGTTTGGACGCGATCTGTCATGGCGGCAGCGGAATAACGTCAACCGCCTCTAAATAATCACGACCCTGCCTTAATTCGATCCTGATCTGCCATGTTGCGGACACCATGCACTTATAGAACCTTCTCAACGCTCACCTGTTGAAGGAGGTAACCAACATGGTCTTATCGAAACATCTATTTATTCCAGCGGCACTCTCGGCTGTTGTCGCATTGGGCGCATGCACGTCGCCAGAAATCGATGCTGTATCCAATATTGATATCAAAGGCCAAGACGTAGCGGCCGAGGCGGCACGTGAATACAAACGCATGGCTCATTACGAAGCACAGGTCATGTGGGATCGGGCATCGGCCATCGCCTTTGCGGAAAAAGCACTGGCGGCATCTGCCGGACAGGCCAAACCCGATACCGCTGATATCATGCCCTTGGATGCCAAAAGTAGCTGTGAAATCCGACAAGCCTATACAGTGTTAGAGGCCCTTCGCGCATCAGGTGCCGACGAGGTTTCCCCCCGGACCACGGGGCAGGCGATTGCCCGGCTGGATTGTTGGAACGAACAAGCCAACGAGGGATTTCAGGATACCCACATCGGCTTTTGTAAAGACAGCTTCAGCGAATATGCAGGCGAACCCGCCCGTACCTTAAAAGCAGCCGGCCTAGGGCATGGTGATGTGATCATGGGTGCGCGGTCATTTATGGTTACCTTTCCGCTTGGCAGTGCGGCACCGATACCTGGTGGTGAACACGTTATCGCCGCCGCCGCGCGACATGCGCTATCCCAGGATGGCTTGCGAATTGTGCTGGGCGGGCATGCGGACCGTTCGGGTTCAGCGGACTTTAACCGGCGTTTGTCAGCTGCACGTGCTGAGAGAGTCTCAGCGCTTTTGCAAGTTCACGGCGTGCCGCTGGACAAAATCTCGACCATTGGATTTGGCGAGACGTATCCCAAAACCATGACCCCTGATGGCATGCGCCACACCGATAACCGCCGCGTGGAAATTGTCGTGGGCCCGGTTCGTCCGCTCTGATCGCTCCGCACATGGTTTAACTTCGGTCATATCTCTGCAAGGGTTCTCGACAAACCGATCACGGGTTGGCTAAATGCAGCCTCGTCGAAACCCATGTGGAGATGTCCCGTTGTCAGAACACCTTACTTTCGAAGAAACGACCGACGGGATTCGCGTCTTGGTCACGCCTGTTTACTTGGATGATCGTTCAGATCCGGAAGAAGGGCAGTACGTCTGGGCCTATCAAGTTCGTATTGAAAACACGGGTGACAACACGGTTCAGCTATTGACCCGGCGTTGGCGCATTACCGATGCGACTGGGCACGTGAACGAGGTGATCGGCGATGGTGTGGTTGGGGATAAACCGACCCTTCGCCCCGGCGAAAACTACGAATATGCCAGTGGCACGCCGTTATCGACGCCAAGTGGCTTCATGACCGGGATATTCCAAATGGTTGACCTGACCGGGCGTCGCTTTGCCGTGCAGGTGCCCGCATTCTCATTAGATGCACCCGACGGCAGCCGCGCCGTTCATTAGGTAACCTTAATAAAACACACGCGGGTTAAGCGAATCATGACAAGTGATCTGGGGTGACGGCCCGACCGTAATAATCCATAATAAAGCCTCTGATTGGAATCGTTCCAAAATGGAGGGAGAACGAGTTTTGTCGAATACCTTTGCATGTTTTACGCGCATGTCGGCGAATCGAATAGGATATACTGTGTCAGATCTAAAAAACCTAAGTATTGTAGACGGTAATGCGAATAAGCATAAACCGCTGGATAAACAACCGACCGACCTTGTTGAAAAGCCCAGCAAGCAAGAGGCCGAGGCCGCCGTTCGCACCCTAATCGCATGGGCAGGTGACGATCCAGACCGCGAAGGACTTCTGGAGACGCCGGATCGTGTGGTCCGCGCTTACGGCGAATTTTTCCGGGGTTACGAGCTTGATCCCCGTGATTATTTAGCGAAAACCTTCGAAGAAACAGATGGTTACGATGAGATCGTCTTGTTGAAGGACATTCGCTTCGAAAGTCATTGTGAACACCATATGGTGCCCTTTATTGGCAAAGCCCACGTAGCTTATCTGCCGAATCGCCGTGTTGTCGGAATTTCGAAATTGGCCCGCGTGGTTGTTGCATTTTCCAAGCGCTTGCAGATTCAAGAAAAAATGACGTCACAAATCGCCAACACCATCGACGAGGCTTTGGAACCGCGTGGTGTTGCCGTGGTGATTGAAGCCGCACACCAATGTATGACCATGCGTGGCGTGCATAAACCGGGTGTCAGCCTTGTCACCAGCCGCCTGCTGGGCGCGTTTCGTGAAGATCCATCGACCCGTCGTGAATTCTTGGCGATGGTTGATCACAGCGGCGGATCATACAGCTAATACGGATATACGGCTGTTTTTCGCCCGCTAACCCCCACAACGTTACTGAGGTAATCAAAGCGCTTTTGCGCTCATCGCTTGACCGATCCCTGCTCGCGCGTTTCATATGTCACTTGAATGAAGCGGCTGGGCTGAGGGGGCCCGCTGGATGGACGTAAGACCAGCGATATTTGTAGTCGGACTCTTGCTTGCAACGCTTGCAATCGTGATGTGCATTCCGGCCATTTATGATTTCGCCATTGATAATTCTGACTGGCAAGTGTTCGCTGTGGCCGCGGGCACCACGTTCTTTGTCGGCGTGACCATGGCCCTGACCACGCGCACCAATAAGATGAAGGTGACCATCCGCCATGCATTCCTGATTACCACCATCAGTTGGTTGACGCTGACGATTTTTGCATCGCTGCCTTTCGCGTTCTCTGAGCTCGATATGAGTATCACAGACTCGTTCTTTGAGGCGATGTCCGGCATTACGACAACGGGTTCCACCGTCATTATTGGACTGGATAACGTGCCGCCTGGGATTTTGCTCTGGCGCGCGCTACTGCAATGGTTGGGGGGGATCGGTATTATCGTCATGGGTATCGCAGTTCTGCCAATGTTGCAGGTTGGCGGTATGCAGTTGTTCCGGATGGAAAGCTCTGATCAATCCGATAAGGCGATGCCGCGCGCGGCCCAAATCGCGACGGCCATCGGTATTATTTACCTGATGCTGACCTTTGTTTGGGTGTTGTTTTACTGGCTGGCCGGGATGTCCGGGTTTGATGCGTTTGCGCATGCGATGACGACCATCGCAACGGGTGGATTTTCGACCTATGACCGTTCTATCGCACATTTTGAATCGGCGACGATCGAATACATCGCCACGGCTGGTATGCTGATCGGCGCGTTGCCGTTCATTCTTTATCTCCGCATGTTGCAAGGGCATGTGTTTGCCGTGCCACGTGATAGCCAGGTAAAGTGGTTTCTGACCTTCGTTGCCGTTTTAATCATTGTGACGGCGGCGTATCTGGTGGTGCACACGGCTGAATATCCGCTGCAGGCTGTGCGACTGACATCATTCAACATTGTCTCGATCATCACGGGAACGGGATATGTCTCTGATGATTATGGCATTTGGGGCACGTTCTCGCCGGCACTGTTTTTCTTCGTCATGTTTGTCGGCGGGTGTGCCGGATCGACGACCTGCGGGATCAAAGTGTTCCGGTTCCAGGTGCTTTATGCGGCAGCCCGAACACAGATGCAGCATTTGCTGCAACCGAACGGCGTGTTTATCCCGTACTTTAATAAGCGACCTGTTTCCGAAGAAGTTATCATTTCTGTGTTGTCGTTTTTCTTCATGTGGTTTTTCACGTTTGCGGTGTTGTCATTAGGGTTGTCGTTGTTGGGGTTGGATTTCGTTACCGCCCTTTCCAGTGCTGCGACGTCGATTGCCAATGTCGGTCCTGCGCTGGGTCCCATTGCCGGACCCAGTGGCAACTTTGCGGGCTTCCCTGATGCCGCCAAATGGCTGATGGCGATTGGCATGTTGCTGGGCCGGTTGGAGCTTTTTACCGTGATCGTGTTGTTCACCCGCAACTTCTGGAGACCTTAAAATCGTGCTCGGCAATTGGATGCGTTCTCGGGCGCGAAAGAAGTATACCAAAGAAGCTGCACAGGTGCTGAAACACCTTAAGTCATTGGACAACCGCAGTATGGGATTGGTGCTGGCCATTACAGCGCACCAACGCAATGCCTTGATGAAAGACGGTGTGGACATGCGCGATTTGTCAAAAATCGTGCATGGGGCGCCGATGTATCATTTGGATTTATCCAAGGCGGCAAACGTGTTGATCAGAAACAAACGCCAGCATGATGCGTTGGGTATTCAAATCTGGATGCATTCGCTGCGCGCTCTGTTGGACCAGGAACTCTACCCCATGGGGGTTGCGATTTGGAAAGAGATGGCCCGAGGTCAGCCGCATGTCGCGCGGGCGCGAGAAAATGTCAAAGAAGAAACAAACTTTGAGCTCGATATTTCGATGGCTGGGGAAATCCCACCTGAGTTCCTAACCCGACGAGAACAGAAACGCCAAGGGTGATCAAAGGTTCTTAGCGGACGAAGTCTGCTAAATGCTTGCGGATTGATGCCGCCATGATTGGATCGAAATCTTTCATCGTGGCTTCGGTCAAATCAAACAAAAGCTGGTCGCGTTCGTTGATCGTGGCATCCTCGGCGATGGATTGACCTCGGCTGACCTCGGCCTGGGCAAACGCCTGCGTGACACGTGGTACACCTTCTAATTTCAAGGTGGCGCGAATTTTGGAGTCGTATCGTTCCGATTGATCCTTAGTGACCAAACCCTTTAGGCCGGGTGTCTTTATCAAATCCGTCTCTGTCACAGATGCATCTTCAATCACAAATTTGGCGACGCCAGATACCCCGTTGGCTTGCAGGCGGTCACGTGCCCAGGCGCGAAGCGCGGTTTCAGGCGATACTGGCATTTGCGCTTCGACATTTTTGGCGCCGGATGTCGTGCTGGTCGCATTGACCACTTGGATTTCAGCGACACCCAACACAATTTTTGGCATGTGCGTGTAGGTCAGCTCTGGGAACTTTGGTGCCGGTTGTGTGGAGCACGCGGCGAGGCCCACGACGGCGAGCAAAGATAGGGTCAATCGCCGAAACTTCTGTGAAACACGCATCATTGGGTCTCCGCCTCTGAAATCAGTTCATACAAATCATTGATGTTATATACGTAGTCCGTCCGGCAGAACTCGCAAGTGACAGTGATCACGCCGTCATCAGACATGTCGGCCACTTCGTCACGTGGGAATGATTTCAGGGTGCGGCCCACTCGTTCACCGGAACATCTGCATTCATGCTGTAAAGGACGGGGATCGTACAATCTGACGCCATCTTCGTGATACAAACGATACAGCAACTGGCCGGCGTTCAAATTTTCATCCAGCAACTCATCGGTAGTAATGGAACTCATCAGCACAACTGCACGTCGCCAGTTTTCATCTTCGTCCGTATCATCGGTCTCTGTTGGAAGACGTTGCAGCATCAGGGCCGCAGCTTTTGGAATTGCATCACCATCAGGACGTTCCGAACATATGATGATGGCGGTATCCAGTTGTTCAGAATTTCTGAAATAATTTTGCGCACATTCCGTCAACGTGGCGCCATCCAGTTCGGTGATGCCCTGATAACGCTCGGTATCTGGCCCTTGATCGACGGTAAATGCCAACCGACCGGATCCAATGATGTGCGGCACGGATACGCCTTCGATCCCGGATAAGTCTGCGCCCTCTTTTGATTTGGCGTAGGCGCGAATGCCACCGTCGGACGTCATATCGGCCATCACCAACGGCACGGGGCCATCGCCCTGTGCCTGTAGGGTAAAGATGCCGTCGTACTTGAGCGCGCTGGCCAAGATCGTTGTCAGGGCCATTGTCTCGCCAACGAAGCGCGCCAGCGGGGCGGGGTAATCGTGGGCACGCGTGGCGCCATCAAAGACATGTGATAGGCGCACCAATCGTCCGCGAATGGCTAAGTCTTCGATCTGGAATGTTTGTACGAAATCGCCGAAGGCGGTGTCGCTAGCTTGGTTGGGCGTCTCATTGGATATCATGGCCAAAGTGTCCGGTAATAGTATCCGTAGAGCGCACGAAACCCGAGCCGTTGATAAAGCCGAGCTGCGCCTGCGTTGCTGCGTTCGACTTGGAGATAGATACCCACCGCGCCGTTATTAATGGCTGCCTGTGCCAGTCCCCTTAACATATCTGTACCGATGCCTTGGCCGCGCAATTCAGGGCGTGCCCACATCCCGAAAATACCCAGCCATCCGGATTTGTTGAGCACACCCAGGCCAATGCCGACACCTTGCCCATCTTTATCGGTGGAGGTTGCAAATCTGGGATAATCCTTGGCACCTGCAATAACTTTACGGGCATCGCGATTAAAACCCTCAACATACAAATCCCACCACCCTTCGGGGGCGGTATCGGTGACGGCTGTCGCTGCCACGCCATCCGGTGTGCTTGCCAGCACGTCTTGGATATTGGCGATCATCAGGGTCACCGGGGCTTCGATTTCGTAGTTGCGATTGACCAACTCGTCGTCCAGGGCGTCCGGTTCAGCGGCGGGGCTGATCTGAAAACGTGGCGGCAAATTACGATCTTTGTAAAACCGCTCTACCGCTTCGATTTGATCCATCAAGGCATGACCACCTGATGTCGATGGCCAGGGTGCGACGGAATTTGCACGCCGGGATACGCCTTCGCCATATCGAAGGCTCCATCCATCCAAGTCTGTCACATAAGGTGCAGGCCAGGCATCAGCGGCCATGCGATCAAACGCGAGGATGTCGCTTGGCTCTACTGCGCCTTGTTCGAAAATCCTGGGGCCGGGATGGATGTCCGCCGGATCGATTAACTGAGACACCACGTCAAAATCGCTTTTTGCACGTGCAAGCGATTCTCCGCTTCGTCCCAAATGACGGACTGTGGCCCGTCGAGCACTTCCTCGGTCACTTCTTCGCCACGATGTGCGGGCAGACAGTGCATAAACAGCGCATCTTTATCCGCTTTGCTCATCAATGCCTCATCGACACGGAATGGTGCCAGCATGTTATGACGCGTCCCGGCATCTTTATCGCCCATCGAAACCCACGTATCGGTGACCACCAAATCGGCACCGTTGACGGCTTCTTCAGGATCATCGGTCAACACGATGTTCGCACCTTCACTCTTGGCCCACTCAATGACACCCTGGGTGGGCGCCAAATCTTTAGGGGTTGCGATACGCATTTCAAAGCCAAGGATTGCTGCCGCATGTACCCAACTCGTGACCATGTTGTTACCGTCACCTGACCACGCGACGGTTTTCCCTTCGATAGACTCACGATGCTCTTCGTAGGTCATGATATCGGCCATGATCTGGCAAGGATGTGAATCGTCGGTGAGGCCATTGATGACTGGTATCGTGGCGTATTCTTCGAGTTCCGCAAGCTTGGCCGGGTCGTCCGTTCGGATCATAATTGCGTCGGCGTAGCGGGATAACACGCGGGCCGTGTCGGCAACCGTTTCACCTCGGCCTAGTTGTGAATCGCTATCATTCAGCAACACGGTATATCCGCCCAATTCCTGCATGCCGACCTGAAAGGAAACACGGGTCCGTGTCGATGGTTTCTCGAAGATCATGACCAGTGTCTTCCCTTCGAGGGGCTTATCCGCCTCGACCGTGCCGCGCACTTCTTTGAGTGACGCACCTTTTGAAAGAATTGTCCTGAGGGTCGCTTTATCCCACCGATCAATATCGAGAAAATGCCTGACGTCAGCCATCTTGCGCGCCTCCATCGGATAGTTCGGATAACGCTGCATCAAGAATCGAGAGCGCTTCGGCGATTTGCTCGGATGTGATGATCATCGGCGGTACAAAACGCACGACGTTATCACCAGCCGGAACGCTCAACAGACCGTGCGCCATTGCTTTGGCAACAAGGTCGCCGTTTACCAATTGATCAGAGCATTTCAGACCGACCATCAGCCCGCGCCCACGTGCATCGACCAGCATGCCTGGATACTTTTCGACAAGCTTATCCAGACCAGCTTTTAATTCGTCACCGCGCGCAACCACGTTATCCATGAAGCCCGGTTCGAGCACGATATCGAGAACCGCATTGCCCGCTGCCATCGCCAATGGATTGCCACCATATGTGGTGCCATGAGACCCTGCGGTCATGGCTTCGGCGACGCGTTCGTTGGCCAGCGCAGCCGCGATGGGGAAGCCGCCGCCCAAACCCTTAGCCGTGGCCAGAACATCGGGCGCGATGCCCGACCATTCATGGGCATACAGCTTGCCAGTTCGTCCGACACCGCATTGCACTTCATCGAACATGAGCAATAGGCCGAATTCGTCGGCCGCTTCACGAAGACCGCGCAGATATTCATCATTCATCGGGCGAATGCCACCTTCACCTTGAACGGGTTCAACCAAAATCCCGGCGGTTTCGGGACCAATGGCGGCCTTTAATTCGTTTAAATTATCGAACGCCACTTGATCGAAGCCATCTGTTTCAGGCCCAAATCCGGTGATGTGCTTTTCTTGTTTGCCAGCGGCGATGCAGGCCAGCGACCGACCATGGAATGCACCCTGCACAGTGATCACCCGATAGCGTTCTGTGTTGCCATTGTGCCAGTGATACCGGCGCATCATCTTGATCCCCATTTCCACAGCTTCGCCACCGGAGTTGGTGAAGAACACGGAATCGGCGAACGTGTTCGCGACCAGCCGATCGGCCAGCCTGGATTGTCCGCCGATATGATAGAGGTTCGACGTGTGCATCAGCTTGCCAGCTTGCTCGCGAATGGCTTCAACCAGATGCGGGTGGCAGTGCCCTATGCCTGCAACGGCGATGCCGGCACCGAAATCCAAATAACGTCGGTTCTCGGTATCCCACAGATAAGCGCCTTCGCCGTGGTCGAAGGCAACGTCGTAACGTGCGTATGTTGGCATTACTGCTTGAATCATAACCGTTGCTCCTTCTGCTGTGGGTTGATCCGAAAACCCACCAGGGACCCCGATGGGAAAGCCGGGGAGTATCGTGGGGCGACTCGCTACTGTCAACGTTGGGATGTTGTCTTGGGATGAACCTTTGGAAACATTGGGAAATTAACGCGTGAATAGCTGATTATGTCGCGCTATAGGAGAATTGATAAAAAAATTCGATGCCTGTGATGCAGATCATTTCGATTACGAAATAAAAGAGTATTCTGCTATGTGTTTGTGAGGAAAAGGGAAGTCGGCCATGGCCGTGTTTTTTCAGTTTATCGCCGCTTTTGCGCTGTTTTTTGGGCTGGGTGGGCTTGTTTACGCGACGGAGGTCGCGCGTCGTTGCCAACAGCTGATAGACGAGCGTTTTGATGAGATTGAAGCTAAATTGTCGCAGCGCACACAACGTCAAGATGATGCGATTTTAACGTCGGCGCGGGAAAATCGCGAAGCTGTAGCGGCTTTGGAAACGATTATTTTGCAGCAATCCAGGGAAATAGTCGCGCTGAGCAGAATGATAGAACCCATCAAAGAGGCTCAGGAAAAGCGTGACGCGCAGGATAAGAAAATATCAGCGTTAATGAGGGGGCGCCGCGCTTAGACTGCGCGTGCGGAACTATTCTAGGCTTTGAGTTTGTAGCCTGATTTGATCATGCGCAAGCAGCAGGTCCACAGGATCAAGTTGATCACGGCCAGCACAATGACGCCGATGAACGGCTCCATATCGGCATGACCGATAAAGCCTGCTCGAAATCCGTCGATCATATAAAAGAACGGATTAAAATGTGCGATGGTTTGGCCTAACTCTGGCAAACGGTCGATGGAATAAAATGTGCCCGATAAAAAAGCCAAGGGTGTGACAACAAAATTAGTCACCGCCGCAATGTGATCGAACTTATCCGCCCAAATCCCGCCCATCATCCCAATCAGCGCCAGCATCAACGACGCCATTACCGCGTGGTACAGGATCAGTCCCAAGTGATCGATATGCAGACCCGCGAAGGGCACCATGACAATCGCGACGGCCGTACCGACAAATACCCCCCGCGTGACACCGCCCATGGCAATTCCGAAAACCAACTCTGACGGCGTGAACGGCGGCATCAACGTATCGACGATATTGCCTTGAACCTTGGCGATCATCAGGCTGCTTGATGTATTGGCAAAGGAATTTTGTGCGATGGCCATCATCACCAAACCGGGGGCCAAGAATTCGGCGAATGGCACACCATGAACATCGGGGCGATATTGCCCTAGGGCCAACGTGAACACGGCCAAGAATAATAGCGTTGTGACGACGGGTGCCATTACGGTCTGGGTATAGACCTTCATAAAGCGACGCACCTCGCGCATATAAAGTGTCCATAGACCGATCAGATTTGAAGTTCGCGGTTGTTGCATGCGCCCGATTATGATTGTGGTGGATGGGATTTAAGAAAACGGATGCCCCTATATAATAGCATCAACACACTTGCGCCAGGGCTGGCCGTTGGTCGAAATAGATAACCAGTAGAAGAACACCCCCGATGTCGGATGATCCGGACGACAAAAAGCCAAAGAAGAAACGTGGGCCGCGGAAAGTGTCGCCGTCATATTTGGAAAATTCTGCCGCGTATTATCTGGGTCGGTTTTCGTCATCTTCGGCAAATCTCCGACGCGTCATGATGGGTAAGATTCATCGTTCGGCAAACCATCATGGCACTGATATCGAAGAAGCCGAAAAATGGCTTAATGCCTTGATCGAAAAGTTTGAGCGCTTGGGATATTTGGATGACACCGCATTTGCGCAAATGCGCGCCCGGGGATTGCATAGTCGTGGCACGCCACTGGTTGGCATAAGGTTTAAACTCAAAAAACAAGGGGTGGGCGACGAGGATATCGAAGCCGCACTGGCGCACCTAGAAGATGAAAACGAAACCCGGGATTTAGACTGGGACGCCGCGGTTAAATTGGCGCGGCGACGTCGGTTGGGCCCATATCGGACCGATAACCCTGAAGCTCGCAAAGAACGCCGCGAAAAAGACATGGGTGCGTTGGCCCGTGCCGGGTTCGGATACGATATCGCGCAACGCATTGTTGATACGGAAACCATTGAAGAACTCGAAGATTACTATGACTAAGCACTGCTGCGTTATGTTGTAGGCGCAGACTCTGCTTGCGCCTCTGCCTATGATTCGTTGGAGTTAGCATCTCCAGCGACCTCCGGAGCCGGTTCGGGGGCGGGCTCTGGTTGTTCTTCAATTTCCACTGCCATCTGCAAAGTAGCCTGTGGGTTGGCCGTTGTCGGAACGAACTTGGCTTTTTCCTCTGGCAAAGGTGCCTCACGACGAGTCATCCGCCATAAGCCGTATAGTCCAACCAGTCCGTAGATGACGCCGATATAATAGAACAACCCGCCGGGGCCCAATCGCGACATGGCCACACCGGCAATGATGGGGCCGATAACGGCACCTACGCCATACACCAACAATAGCGTCCCACTGACCAATATGCGTTCAGACGAATCTACAAAATCGTTCGTGTGTGAAACCGACAACGCATAAAGCGGGAATGTCGCGGCTCCGAAAACCAGCGCGAAATAGAATATTAAATTAGGTTGAGGAACGCCCAAAAACGCGATTGCGGCACATGCGCCGCCGCCTAGGAATGAAATCGCAATAATCATTTTGCGACGGTCGATTTTGTCAGATAGCCACCCCATCGGCCACTGCACGATCCCGCCACCTAAAATGCATAACGACATGAACAATGCGATGTCTTCATTGGCACCTAAGACCTTATCAGCAAACACGGGTGCCAAGCCCCAGAATGAACCCAGTCCCAAGCCGTATGAGAAACTTGCAAAGACACCGAGCGGTGAGATCGAAAAAATTCGTCGGAGTGGTAGCGGCCTTGGTTTTTGGGGAACCGGCGCTACGGTTCGCGTCAGGGCAACTGGGATGAGTGCAATCGACACCAAAACAGAAACCAGACAGAAAAGCTCGTACCCAGAGGGTGGTGCGAAATTCAGAAGATATTGCCCCGCCGTCAATGCGATCAGGTTGACAAGCATATAGATTGCCAGCATTTGGCCGCGGGTTTCATTGGTCGAACGCTCGTTCAGCCAGCTTTCCATGATGACGTAAATGCCTGCGAATGAAAGTCCGATCAGTGCTCTAAAAATAGTCCATGCTAGTGGATCTATGATGATGATGTGGCCGAGGACAGCTGCAGAAGCCAAGGAGGCAAGGGCTGTAAAGCACCGGATGTGTCCTGCGCGTTCAATAATGTAAGGGACTAACAATGTCCCGCCTATAAAACCTGCGAAATACCCAGATGACATGTAACCGATCATATCGGCGGAGAAACCCTCACCAATCCCGCGCACACCAATCAGTGTTCCTTGCAGGCTGTTCCCCATCTGCAGCATCGACATGCCAAGAAGCAAAGATGAAATTGAAAATACTTGGCTGCCGACAGCGCCCACACGTCATTCCCCCAAATGATCATCTGTAAAGGCGCACAGTTTACGCAGTGTTGATGCGACGAAACAATCGCTGATGTTGGCCTGGCGCGATTTGAATCACGTGCTTAACTCGGGTATGTCAGCTGACGATTGATTTTCTCAAAACGGCATGGACGTTTTAATGGAACAATTTCAAGATTTCTGGGATTTGGTTGTGCAAGTCTGGCACGAGGGGTTCCTTGGGGTTGATGTCGGTAGTGGCGTGGTCGCCCTTGGTATAATTTTAGGCTTCCTCATACTGCGGGGCCTTCTGGCACGCTTCATCATTGGAAGCCTGCGGGTCTTCACCAAACGTACACCCTGGAAAATTGATGATCCCGCATTAGAAGCGATTGCGCCGCCGATGCGCGCTGTTCCTGTCGTCCTGGGGCTTTTCGTCGCCATTTATTACCTCGAACTCGAAGGTCAAACCCAAGAGATCGCGACCGATATCACCCGCACCATGATCACAATGGTTTTGTTCTGGGCTCTGTACCGGGCAATAGAGCCGATCAGCAGTTTGTTTGGTGGGCTTGAGAGAATCATCAGCCACGAATTCGTGGTTTGGATCGTGAAGGCGCTCCGCGTCGTCGTGATCGTGGTGGGGGCGGCAACCATTTTGCAATTGTGGGGAATTCAAATCGGCCCCATCATCGCCGGTGCAGGTTTGTTCGGCGTGGCGGTTGCCCTGGGCGCGCAGGATTTATTTAAGAACCTGATCGCAGGGATTTTGATCTTGGGCGAACGTCGTTTCCGCCACGGCGATTGGGTCCGTGTCGAGGGGCTGGTTGAGGGTACTGTCGAATCCATTGGGTTCCGCTCTACTGTCGTGCGCCGATTTGATAAGGCACCTGTGATGGTGCCGAATGCGCAGCTATCTGATACTGCGGTCATTAACTTCTCGCAGATGATGTATCGTCGAATTTACTGGCATATCGGGGTCGAGTATTCGACATCGATCGAGCAACTACGCGAAATTCGCGACGGCATTGAGCAATACATCGTTGACCACAAAGATTTCGTCCCGGCAGAGCGAGCATCGACGTTTGTGAGGATTGACCGGTTCAGCGACTCATCCATCGACATTTTGGTGTACTGCTTTACCGAGACGACAAAATGGGGTGATTGGCTAAAGATTAAAGAAGACTTGGCCTACAGTATCATGGACATTGTGCACAAAGCTGGCACCGGTTTCGCGTTTCCATCGACGTCGCTGTATATCGAGAGTATCCCGTCAGAGCGCCCCGAAGCCTTTGTGCCGCCTGGCAGTGCAGAGCAAATACAAAGCCCATCGCCTGATAGCGACGGCACTGATAAATAATTGAGTGGAGAGGATATTATGTCCGTAACGATTTATCATAACCCGCGTTGTTCCAAGTCGCGCCAAACGCTGGCGATCCTGGAAGAAAAAGGCGTCGACCACAATGTGGTGGAGTATCTGACAAACCCACCGAGCCAAGCAGAATTAAAGCGCGTGCTGATTAAGTTGGGGATGAAACCCGCAGACATTATCCGTAAAAAAGAAGCCAAAGAAGCCGGCATCGACGCGAGCGCGATGAGTGATGGTGACTTGATCAAGGCGATGGTCGCAAATCCGATTGTGATCGAACGCCCGATCGTGGTTGTGGATGATCAAGCGGTGATGGGTCGGCCACCTGAAAACGTGCTATCCATTATCTGACTATTATTTGTGGCTGATAAGCGCAAGGCGTTGAGCGTCCGCGCGGCAAAGACTTGCGGTTATTTGGAACCGCTTGCAATATGCCTTGGGGTTGTTTTGAGCGTTACTTTGGGCGACGGGGAAGACCAGCATGGCCGAGAAAGCCACAGGCGACAAACAAGGCAATAAACAAGGCAATAAAGGTGGCGACAAAACTGCTGCCAAAGCTGCCACAAAAGCTGCCAGCAAGCCAGGTGGCCGCAAAACCGTTGTGAAGCCCGCGCCAAAATCACAGCGCCGCGCCAAGGCCGTATTAAAGCCGCGCGCAAAGCCTCCAGCAAAAGCGCCAGAAAAAAAATCTGACAAACCGGCCACGGTATCTAAGCCGCATACGGTCGATCCTGAAAAATTAGAGTTGTGGCGATCCCTGCCAGAGGCCGAGCGAAACGCGCTGCGTGAACGCGAAGCGATACGTATGTTCCAGCGCGCTGCCGCCAGCCACCGGGGAGGTGACCTCGCCGAAGCAGTTGATGCCTATAGCAAGTCGTTACTCCTGAACCCCAAGCAGCCCGATATTTATAACAACATGGGCGTGACATTGCGGTCACAAGGAAAACTCGAAGCGGCAATTGCATGTTATCGTCGCTCGCTGGTATTGAAACCTAATAACGCGGGCGTCTATTCCAATATGGGAAATGCGCTCCGTGAAATTGGTCGCCTGGAAACGGCGATGGCCAGCCATCAGCAAGCGGTTAAGTTGTCGCCGAAATTGACCGAGGCATAATACAATTTGGGTCTGGTCCTTCGTGATCTTGGGCAGACCGATGCTGCACTCAGCTGCTTTGATCGCGCCTTAGAATTGAACGAAACCCATGTCGATTGCCAATGGGACCGGGCGCTGACGCTTCTTGAAATGGGTGACCTGAAGGCTGGGTTCGCAGCATATGAATGCCGCTGGAAGTTGGACCGCAGCCCGCCACGCGCATTCGATGTGCCAATTTGGGATGGCTCGGATCTCAAGGGTAAAACGGTCCTGGTACACCACGAGCAGGGCTTTGGTGATATGATCCAGTTCGCTCGTTATTTGCCGATGATTAAAGAACGTGGCGGCCAAGTGGTCGTCGAAACGCAACCCGAACTGGCCCGCGTCTTTGGCACGGTGAAGGGCGTTGCGAAAATCTACAATCGCGATCAGACGCCGCCGAAGCACGATTTTTATATCCCGATGATGTCGTTGCCGCACATTTTTGGAACTGAAATGGGTTCGATTCCCACAGACGTTCCATATATTTCAGCGCCCGACGCCAATGCGGTTCAGTTGCCGCCAAGCTTGGGTAAAATCAAACGTGTCGGGATCGCCTGGGCCGGACGTCCTACCCATCGCAATGACCGCAATCGCTCGGCCGGGTTCAAGCACTTCATTGAGATTTTGGGCTTGCCTGGAATGTCCGTGTTCTCGTTGCAAAAAGGCCCCGCTTCGCGCGATATCGCCGAGCTGGGTTGTGAAGCTTTGGTGACCAATTTGGCAGGCCGGGTGAATGACTTTGCTGATACCGCGGCTGTGCTTTCGCAATTGGACTTGGTCATCACCGTTGATACTGCATTGGCCCATATGGCCGGTGCCATGGGTGTCAAAACCTGGGTGGCAGTGCCTTTTGCGCCGGATTGGCGCTGGATGCGTGGCACCGATACGACACCTTGGTATCCATCCATGCGGTTATTCCGTCAAAAACGACATGGCGCTTGGGAAGGCGTTTTTGCCGATATCCGCCGTGCGCTTCGCGACGAAATCGCCGAAGGTTAAGACCTTAATCTTCTCCGAAACCCGTTAACCGCATCTTCACCGTTACCGTCGCAAGATAGGGCCTCCTGGGCCTCTGTCCATTAGGGAGACATGGGTGGCAACGCAAGAATACAAAGCAGGCGACGTTCTCATCGCCGAAGGGCACGTGCCCGAAGCAGCATTTCGGATCATCACGGGATCGGTCGAACTCGCCCGCGCCATTGATGGATTGTCCGCGCCGACGGCTGTGCTTGACCGGGGTGCGTTGGTGGGGGCCGACGAGTTTTTGGACGGCCAAGCGATGGCCGATACCGCGCAAGCGCTTGGTAATTTAAAGGTCGAGATTCTGACACTCGAACAAACGGTGCAGTTGCTGGGCCGCAAGCCGCGCAATCCCCAAGCGACCAAACCCAATGTTTTTCGCGAGAAACCTGAAAAGGCCCAAGTGTCGTCTTCAACGGCATTGGTTGCGTTGTCAGCGCAGGCGGACACGGATTACAGCGCTGAAGACCCTGCATCCACGATCTTAAAACCCGGATTGCTACGCCGTTTATTAAAACCTGAATTTGCCGACATTCATAATAGTATCGATGTGCGGGTTGCTGAGTTTTCCGGTATCAACGGCGAACAAGCGACCCAGCATTTGGTCTCAGAATTTAATAAGCGCCGTGGCCTACGGGCCAAGCCCCTGAATGCACAGGTGGCGTTGGAGCCGGGCGGCGATCCGGTCCGGGCCATGCGTGAATTGCGCAAAGTCTGTGATCGTTGGTTGATTGATAATGGGGGTGATGTCCTGGTTTGGGGGCAAGTCGCACCGTCAGGCAGCATCGTACATATCAGGTTCTTTGTCCGTGACGAGGGAGTGATTGACCCGTTTCGGATCGGGGATGGGTGGAGCCTTTTGGTACTGCCGCAACCCCTGGATATATCCGGCGCGCATCGCATTCATGCAGCCGTCTTGGCTGCTGTGCGCAGCAAAGCGGCTGGCAAATTGTTGACCGTGAAACGTGACCTCGAAGTTTTGATGGCGGATGCCCGCGATCATCTGGTAGCTGAGACCGCAAATCTTGATCCACTGGAAAGCGCCGAAGACAAATTGGCGCGCGCGCGTATTTTTGCCAACACCATGCGGTTCAAGCGTCGCGCTGACGATGCGAAAACGGCCCTTGCGTTGATCGATAGTGCGTTGATGGTGTTTTCCGCAGATCAAACGCCGATTGAATGGGCATTGGCGCATAAGGACCGGGCGTTCTTGGGCCAATTCATTGCAGAGCGAACCAATGATACCGATGCGCTTCGAGCCTCGATGCAGGATGTCGAAGCGGCGCTGACCATTTTGCGCCCCAGCTTATTCCCTCAAGATTGGGCGGCGCTGAATGATCGATTGGGACTGGCGCTCTATCGGTTGGATTTTGACAACGGCGACACGGCAACGTTGGAACGTGCGCTACAAGCATTTCATGATGCGCTGAGTGTCTATGATCGCCAAAAAACACCGAGTGAATGGGCTGAAGCCATGGGCCATTTCGGACAAGTGGCACTTGTCATCGGTCGTGAAACCCGAAATCCGAAAATGTTGCTACGCGCGATAGAGGCGTGCAACGCGGTGGTCGGTGTGCGCGACCGGAAACATACCCCTATGCACTGGGCGTCGGCACAAAACAATTTGGGGTCTGCCATGTTTTTGTATGGCCGGATTGCGGGCGACACAGGTGCGCTGCGCGGTGCCCGGGATGCCTTTCGAACAGCGCATCAGGTTTATATTGAAAAAGGCGCAGATCGCCTAGCCCGCGTGACCGAGAAAAACATGCGTCATGTCGATACGGCACTGACACGTAAACCACGGCCGGAACCGCCATCGTTACCTTGGGAGCCAGAAGGTAATCAACCCCCGTCACTGCCATAGGGAATTCGAACCACCCGCTAGTTCGTCCCGGAAAGCCGACAACGATGATGTCTGGCTGGATGACCGCCTCAGGTAGATACCCTATCTCTTGAATGGGGGTGTCGGCGACGTTATCTGTTAATCTATGAGCAAAGCACCCGAACCCTTTAGCATCGAAGATATTACCTGGCGCCAGCCCGACGGTGAATTGGTGTCCTGTGAAGAAAAGCTTTTGGTGCTTCACGAGAACCTGGATGAAATTCGCCAAGAATGCCAAGACGCGTTGGAAGACGCGGTGCTGATGGGATGCGACGAGGCGCAAGTGCGCGATGTGTTGGATAAGCTCATAAGATCAATCGAAAACCCGTACCCGCAAAAATAAAGGTACAGCGTTTAAGCTTTGGGCGTGAGCGCATCCATCAAATCACGCATCGAAATCATGCCCGCCAGATAGCCATCATCAATGATGGGTAGGTGTCGGAAATTATTTGACGACATCAGTCGTGCCACCGATGCAATCTCTTCATCGATAGAACACGTAATCACTTCTTTCGCCATATAGGAATCTGTTGCGTAGTCCAGGGCATCGCCACCGTGCTCGTAAATGGCACGGACCACGTCACGCTCTGAAATCACCCCGGCGAGGCCACCCTCGGCGTCGATCACAAGGGCGCAGCCGATTTTCTTCTCTGCCAGATAATCAATCGTCTGGCGCAATGGGCTGCCCGACTTGATAAATTTCACAGGGGCCATGTCATCTGGGATGATGTCTCGGATGGTTTTGGCAGACATGATTTATTTCCTTGTTACAGCGGAAAACCGCACCCGTTCAAGTTGTCTGTCACGTTAACAGCGATGTTTCCTGTGCGCGAGTGCGCATTGTACGTAAACGCCTTTCGCCAGTAAGAGTTAGGCGGTAGGCTTCGCGCCATGGATTTACGACACCTCAAAACATTGATTGCGATTGCTGAAAATGGGTCGTTCGCGGCGGCTGGCGATGCGATTGGATTAACCCAGTCGGCCATCAGTCTGCATGTCAAAGCCTTAGAAGATGACCTTGAAACCAAACTTTTTGACCGCACGACGCGTCCGCCACGCTTGAACACGCGGGGCCGGAATCTTGTCGATCGGGCGCGAGATATCGTTGAACAATGCGAGGGTCTAAGCGATTTGGTCGCGGGTGAAGCCTTGGCTGGTAGTTTAGATATTGGGTCGGTACCGACCTTATTATCTGGCGTGTTGCCACCCGCGTTGAATGCGATCCGCAAGCAGCACCCTGATTTGCGCATTCGCGTGTCGAGTGGTTTGTCCGCTGACTTGGTGGGACGGGTACACAGCGGGGAATTGGACGCTGCCGTGGTCACCGAACCGTCGCAACTGCAAACCGGCCTCAGCTGGCACATGTTTGCCGAAGAGCCGTTGATGGTAATTGCCCCCAAGGGCACGGCTGGAAAAACGGACCGGGAATTGCTGGCTGCTGGGCCGTTCATTCGATTTCAGCGTTTTGCCTGGGCTGGGCGTCTGATTGATACGCATCTAAAAGATCGCGGCATCAAAGTTCATACAGGGATGGAAATTGACTCACTTGAAGCCATCGCATCGATGGTCGAGCATGGCTTGGGTGTCTCTGTGGTGCCAGATCGTGTTTGTGCCGTATTACCTACAAACATAGAGAAAATTCCGTTTGGCGAGCCCCCATTAGGGCGTGTTATTGGCGTCGTCGAGCGTCGAGATAACCCGAAAATGCATTTGATCCGCGCCCTGGTCGAGATCCTTTCGGACCTCGCCAGTAAACACGGATAAAACGGCTAAACGTCAGGGCTAGGTTGCGGCCACCGTTTTGGCGTTGGCGTCTGCTTTCATGCGTTTTAGGGCTATTTTCAGCAGAACCACACCCAAAATCCCGGATACGGTAGAGCCTGACAGCACTCCAATCCGCACGTAGGTCGCATTTGCTGGATCAGCGAATGCCAGCGTGCCGATGAACAAGCTCATCGTGAAGCCAACACCTGCCAAGCAGGCAACACCTGTGATGGCTTTCCAGCCGATACCCTCGGGCAGGGATACCATTTTCATGCGTTCTGCGATGAATATGAGGCCTACGATGCCGAGCGGTTTTCCAATGATAAGTCCCAGCGCAATGCCAAGTGTGATCGGTTGCAAATAGGTTTCAAGGCCGATGCCGCTCAACGATACACCTGCGTTGGCGAATGCAAACACTGGCATGATAAAGAAATAGACCCACGGATGCAGCGCGTGTTCAACGCGTTCTAGTGGGGCATCTTCGCCGCGGAGTGGAATCATCAGTGCGATCACGACACCCGCAAGAGTCGCGTGAACGCCGGATTTCAAAACACAAACCCAGATAACTGTTCCCACTAATATATACGGTGTCATGCTCATGATCTTAAGACGGTTGAACACAAACAGCACCGCACTACCTGCGGCCCCGAGGGTTAACGCCATGATCGACAAGTTTTCCGTATAAAATACGGCAATAATGATGATCGCCCCCAAGTCATCGATGATGGCAAGGGCAAGCAAGAAAATCTTCAAGGCAATGGGGACACCGCTGCCGACCAAGGCCAAAAGCCCCAGTGCAAAGGCGATGTCGGTCGCCGCTGGTATAGCCCAACCGTTAATCGCTGCGGGATCGCCTGCGTTGAACGCGACGTAAATCAGGGCCGGGGCGGCCATGCCGCCAATAGCGGCGACGGCGGGCAATGCGGCTTTTGCGGGGGTGGACAATTGCCCTTCTAATACTTCGCGTTTGATCTCAAGACCAACCAGGAAAAAGAATACGGCCATTAAGCCATCGTTGATCCAGAGAAGAAGGGGCTTATCAATGGATGCCGCGCCGATTGCTACGGTGACCGGCGTGGTCAATAATTGATCATATATATAAGCGAGCGGCGAATTATCTAAAATAAGAGCAGAAACAGCGGCTACCAATAAGATGATACCGACAGCGGCATCGTGGCGAAAAAAGTCGATAACAACACGCATGATAATCCCCGATGAGTGCAATACATTACTTACTACCTCGCCATGTAGGGGCTTTTGGCATTCGAACCACGCCTTTTCGGTGATTCTGTCCAATTTTTAACGTAATATGACCATTTACGGCCCCATAGAATGAATCAATGGCACAAATTTCATAATTTTTACTCAAGAAATCGAAAAGTATAATTCTTTTTTCTCATGCAAATCAACGGTATATAACACGAACACAATAATGGCGCGCGCAACAGTGCGTCGGGAGGAATAATGACCACGCATACAAGCACAGAGAATACTGGTCCCTTGCAGGGCATCCGGATCATGGACCTGACGCGAATTTTGGCAGGCCCGACATGCACGCAGCTGCTGGGTGATCTGGGTGCAGACATCATCAAGGTCGAAAAGCCAGTGGACGGCGACGACACGCGCGGCTGGGGGCCCCCATATTTGCAGGGCAAAGATGGTGAAGACACGCGCGAGAGTGCTTATTATATGGCGTCTAACCGGAACAAACGTTCCATCGCAGTTGATATTGCAAACCCTGAAGGGGTGAAGCTGATCAAAAGCATGCTGTCGAATTGCGATGCGATTTGCCATAACTTTAAAGTGGGCGGATTGGATAAATACGGTTTGGGGTATGAAGACATTCATGCTGAATTCCCGCACCTTGTTTACTTGCATATTTCTGGTTTTGGTCGCACTGGCCCTTATGCAAAGCGTGCGGGTTACGACATGTTGGCCCAAGGTGTCGGCGGAGTCATGAGCCTGACCGGGCCGGTCGACGGTGACCCACACAAGGTGGGTGTCGGAATCGCTGATGTGATGTGCGGTATGTACGCCACGTCTGCATTGTTGGCCGCATTACGTCATCGTGATCGCACCGGCCAGGGTCAGTTGATCGACCTCGCGTTATTGGATACGCAGGTTGCATGGTTGATTAACGAGGGCGTGAATTATCTGACGTGGGGTAAAGAGCCTGTCCGTCGCGCCAATGCACACTCCAATATTGTACCCTATGATGTATTCCCAACTGCCGATGGATATGTGATTTTGGCGATTGGTAACAATGGTCAGTATCAGAAATTCTGCGACTTTGCGGGTAAACCCGAAATGGCTACGGATGAGCGTTTCTTAACCAACGATCTTCGGGTACGGAACCGTGATGCAATCACGCCGTTGCTGCGTCAGATGACAGTGATGAAAACGACAGATGAATGGGTTAATGGCTTGGCCCCACTGGGTGTGCCTTCGGCACCAGTTAACACGGTGCCACAAGCGTTCAGCGACCCCCAAATCCAGCACCGCGAAATGGCCATCGATATGGATCATCCGGCATCTCAGGATGGTGTGTGTCATTTGATCGGGAACCCGATCAACCTCTCGGAGACACCTGTCAGTTACCGCCGTCCGCCGCCAATGGTCGGCGAGCATACAAACGAGGTGTTGAAGGAAATGCTAAATCTCGACGATGCAACGATAGAGAAAATGCGCGCCGACAAGATCATCGATTAAATCATCATTTAAAGAACGTAGGAGACGACCATGTTCCCGCTACAAGATGACTATTTGGAAATTCAAACTGCTGCACATGAATTGGCAACGAATGTAATTGCGGACCGCGCCGCCGAGATCGACCGCACCGAGGAATACCCCTGGCACAATGTCGAGGAACTCACCAAAGCCGGATTCATGGGCATGACCATTCCGACCGAATGGGGTGGGCGTGGCCTGACGTTTTTGCATGCAGTTCTGGTGGTCGAAGAGATGGCCAAAGTTTGTGGCGTCACGGGACGAATTGTTGTCGAGGCAAACATGGGTGCCGTCAGTGCGATCATGAAGTATGGCACGGACGAACAGCGCAAACTGGCCGCCGAACTGGTGTTGGCCGGGGACAAACCCGCCATTTGTATCACCGAACCCGAA